>CAIYSL010000044.1 GCA_903928915.1 uncultured Syntrophobacterales bacterium
CCCCGGCCGCCCCCATCGCGATGGCCGCGGCCAGGGTCTTGCCGTCGCAGAACCCGCCCGCACCCACCACCGGATAGCTCGCATCAGCGATCGCCTCGATCACCGCCGGCAGGAGCACCATCGTGTGGAGGGGCTCCCAGGCGATGTGGAACCCCCCTTCGTGGCCCGAGGCGACGATGCAGTCCACCCCTGCCTTCTTGCAGCGCAGGGCCCCCTTGACCGAGGGGACCACGTGCAGCCAGGTGAACCCGGCGGACTTGATCTTGTCGCGCCAGGGGACAGGGTCGCCCGCCGAGGTGAAGATCACCTTGAAGTGGTCCTTCATCGCGGGGTTCTCCTCGCGCACCCGGATCGCCGTGTCGAGAAGGATCTTCGACTTGTCGATCACCTCCGCCGACACCATCACGTTGATCCCGAACACGCCGCCCCGGTCCTTGGTCAGCCGGTAGGTCCGCTTCAGGATCTTCTCGAGCACCGTGGCCATGTCGTCGTCCATCGACGCCTCGCCGCTCTCCACGAAGGCCTTGTAGATCCACGGCTGCGAGTCGGGATCGAAAAGCCCGGCCGTGGAAAGCAGCCCGAGCACCCCGGCGTTGGCCGTGGCGACGCAGAGGTTGTTGTTGCTGAACGGCCCCATGCCGGCCTGGATGATCGGATGTTTGATCCCGAGCAGTTCGGTGAGTCTGGTTTTCAGCATCTTCTTCTCCCTTCGGTTTGACCTAGAGTACTGTCAGCGTACCGATCTTCCTACACACAATCGCCGCGCCGGATGCGCGGTATCAGGTGAACGTCTTCCCCTCGCCGGCGAGCCGGGCCAGAAGCGGCGCCGGTTTCCAGAACCGGCCGTGGCGGCCTTTGGCATAGCGCTCCATCGCCGCGACCACCTGCGCGAGCCCGACGGTATCGGCATAGAACATGGGGCCCCCGCGGTGGAGCGGGAAGCCGTAGCCGGTGATGTAGATGATGTCGATGTCCGAGGCCCGCTGGGCGATCTTCTCCTCCAGGATGTACGCGGCCTCGTTCACCAGGGCGTAGACCAGGCGTTCGAGGATCTCCTGATCGCCGACGGCGCGCCGCTCGACGCCGATCTCCCGCGAGTGGTTGACGATCATCGTATTCACCGCCTCGGAGGGATAGGCCGTGCGGTCGCCCGGCTTGTAGTCGTACCACCCCGCGCCGGTCTTCTGGCCAAACCGCCCCATCTCGCACAAGAGGTCGGCGGTCTTCGAGTAGATCACGTCCGGCTGCTCGGCGTACCGGCGCTTGCGGATGTACCAGCCCACGTCGTTGCCGGCCAGGTCGCCCATCCGGAAGGGGCCCATGGCGAACCCGAACTCCTCCATCACCCGGTCGACCTGCTCGGGCAGGCACCCCTCCTCGAGCAGGAACCCGGCCTGGCGGGCGTACTGCTCGATCATCCGGTTCCCGATGAACCCGTCGCAGACCCCGGAGACCACGGCGATCTTCCTGATCTTCTTGGCGAGCGCCATGACGGTGGCCAGGACGTCCTTGGCCGTCTTCTCGCCGCGGACGACCTCCACGAGCCGCATCACGTTCGCCGGGCTGAAGAAGTGCGTCCCGATCACGTCCTCGGGCCGGCGGGTGAACCCCGCGATCCGGTTGACGTCGAGGGTGGAGGTGTTGGAGGCGAGGATGGCGCCCGGCTTCATCACCTCGTCGAGCTTCTTGAACACCTTCTCCTTGACGCCCATCTCCTCGAACACCGCCTCGATCACGATGTCGGCATCCTTCAGCCTTTCATAGGAGAGTGTGCCAAGGATGAGCCCCATCCGCTGGTCGAATTTCTCCTGGGTGAGGCGCCCCTTCTTCAGGGAATTCTCGTAGTTCTTGCGCACCGTGGCGAGCCCGCGGTCGAGCGCCTCCTGGTTCACCTCCAGGACGGTGACGGGGATCCCGGCGTTGGCGAAGTTCATGGCGATCCCGCCCCCCATGGTGCCGGCCCCGACCACGGCGGCGGTCGCGATCGGGCGCTTCGGCGTGTCTTCGGGCACGTCGGGGATCTTGGCGGCCGCGCGCTCGCTGAAGAAATAGTGGCGCAGGGCCTTGCTCTCGGTGGTCTGGACGAGCATCAGGAAGGCGTCCCGCTCTACCTTCATCCCCTCCTCGAAGGGCAGGGTGACGGCGGCCTCCACGCAGTCGACGCACTTGAGCGGGGCGGGAAAATGCTTCGCCGCCGCGCCGACGGTGGCGCGGGCCGCCTTGAAGAAGGCCTCGCGGTCGGCAAGCTCGATCTTGACGTCGCGCACCTTCGGGAGCGGCCGTCTGGCGGCGATCTCCGCCGCGAAGGCCAGCGCCCCGGCCAGCAGGTCCCCGGCGATCATCCGGTCGAACAGCTTCGTTTCGGCAAGCTTCTCGGCGGGGACGGGGTTTCCCGTGACGATCATCGTCAGGGCGGTCTCCACGCCCACCACGCGCGGTAGGCGCTGGGTGCCTCCCGCGCCGGGGAGGAGGCCGAGCTTCACCTCGGGGAGCGCGATCTGCGCGCCCGGCGCGGCCACGCGGTAATGGCAGCCCAGCGCGAGCTCCAGACCGCCGCCCATGGCCACGGAGTGGACCGCGGCCACCACGGGTTTGGCGGCCTTCTCGATCGCCTCGATGACCTGAAGCAGGTGCGGCTCCGCGAAGGTCTTGGGGGTGTTGAACTCCTTGATGTCGGCGCCGCCGGAGAAGGCCCTGCCCGCTCCGGTGAGCACGATCGCCGTGACGGCCTCGTCGGCAAGGGCCTTCTGCACGCCCGCGAAGATGCCGCTCCGCGTCGCGTGGCCGAGGCCGTTGACGGGGGGGTTGTTCATGGTGATGACTGCGACGACGCCTTTTACTTCGTAATCTGCGCTCATAGGACCTCCCGGGGATGACGGTTTATGGAGCAGGGTGAAGAAGAACGCCTCGGATCAGACGGCCAACTGTAGGGGGAACGCTCCCCCCTGTCAACAGCTTTCTGCAGACGGTCTTCCGCGGAGCTTCGGGCACCGCCGGCCTCAGTATCCCCGCATTCGCTCCCGGTACAGCGCGACCCAGGATTTGCCGAAGAAGAAGCCCACGGCGCCGATGGTCACGACGGGCGACAGCCAGAGCGGTACGTGGATCGCGAAACTCTCCAGGAGCATGATGACCCCCAGAAACAGCACCGAGTACATCGCCCCGTTCTTGAGGTAGCGGTACCGCTTGATCCGCTCGATGTTGCCCACGGTGATCTGGCGCACCACGATCGCACCGATGCCGTTGCCGAGCAGGATCAGCGGTACGGACAGGGTGAAGGCAAAGGCCCCGATCACGCCGTCGATCGAGAAGGAGGCGTCGATCACCTCCAGGTAGAGGATTTTGCTCCAGTCCGAGAGGTTGTTCTGCATCATGTCCCGCTCGACCCGGCTGGCGTGCTCCCGGAAACCATGGGTGATGAAGAAGGCGGTGGAGCCGACCACCGCGCTGAAGGCCATCATCGGGTCCCGCTGCAGGGCGAACCAGACGATCAGGGCCAGCAGCACCGACACGACGGCGAAAAACCACCCCCCCTGCCTGCCGAAGAACACCTCGCCCGGCAGCCCGTAGTACTTCGGCTCGAGAAACAGCCAGTGGAAAAACAGGAAGATCAGGAAGGATCCCCCGCCGATCAGCAATACCGGCGCGGACTTCGCCACGGCCTCCTCGACCGCGGCGTCGCTGCTGAAGGCGGCCGTCAGGGCACCGATCGGGCCCAGCGACGGCACGGCGGCCCAGACGATCAGCCAGGGCAGGAGGCCGCGCAGGAGGAAAACGGCGAACAGGAGCCCCCAGAACAGAAACCACCGCCGCGCCCAGGGCTGCATCGTGGAGAGCACCTGGGCGTTGATGATCGCGTTATCGATGCTGGTGATCGTCTCGAACAGGACGAGCCCGATCACGACCAGGAGGAGGGATCCGATGTCCATAGCACTGCCGCGGTCCGATCCTTTCGCGGGCATCGGGCCGGAACCCGGCATGGGCGGCCCCCCGCCCGGCCATTGTACCATGCCGCGGCGGGACGTTCACCTGTTTCTTGGCGATCCGGCCCGGGCTTCCGTCTGAAAAAATGGGTTTCGGGAGGGACTGCGGCGCTTTCGTTCCGGTCATTCCACTGCCCCTGAATCACGGCGCAGTCTGAGTGCAGGAACCTGGGAAGCGGGCGGCCGAGGCCGCCCGCCGAAAAGCACACCTACTCAATCACAACATACTTCAAATGTAAATAATTTCGATTAGTAAGCTCGACAGGGCTGGCTTAGCGGCGCGGCACCCGGCCGGAGGGCTGTCCGGGGAAAAGCGCAGCCGCCAGCCCGACAATCCCGGCAACGAGGAGGCCGTAATCCTGGGGTACGCGAAGCTGTATGGCGGCAACCGAACCGACGGCGCTCCACAGCACGGGAACGATGAACAGGGACCGGGGAACCGGCGGCGCCGCGATGAGCAGCACGCCGATCGTGAAAATGGTCGTCGGGCAGGGCAGACCGAAGGTGGGCATGGCCGGATACCGGTGCCCGGCGAGGAATCCGAGGAGCGGATAGACCAGCAGGGCGAACAGGATGAGCAGGCCGCCGGCCCATGCGCGCGGGCCCCCGGAGAGAGAAAACCGGAGTCTGCCCTTGAACACGCCGAGCCATGCCAGCCAGAGGGCGCCTGCCAGGGAGAAGGCGCCGAAGCCCCAGGCAGCCGGATTGATGGCGGTGAAGAAGGCGAAGTGGTAGACAACCGCCATCCACGCCCAGAAGAATGCCAGCGCCGCCGCGATCAATCGGCCGCTGTAGTCGCGGGGCCGGAACAGGAGCGCCACGACCGCGACCGCCAGGACGGTAAGCACGACCTGCATGGGCCAGACGGCCTCGTTGTAGCGGGCAAAGACCCCGAAGAACTGCTCCGCCGTAAACGGTATCCGCATCGATTCCCTCCGGCATGCGCCAACGGATGACTACGGAAGTGCCGAACGGATCTCGGCGTGCGATCCATAGCCGCAGGAGTCATTAGCAAGAAAACGGCCCCGTGTCCACTTTTCTCTCGGTCCGAATGCTCTCCCCGGGACCGCGATCCATTGTGTTGCGCCCGCGCCGATGGCCCTATCGTGGCGGCTTGACGCTGTTCAGGACCAGAAAGCCCGTAACCCCGGCCACGAGCGAGCTGAGCAGGACGGCGATCTCCGAGCTTTCGACGATTGCGCGGCTTTCGAATGCCAAGAGCGTGATGAAGATCGACATGGTAAACCCGATGCCGCCGAGAAAGCCCGCCCCGACGATGTGCCCCCAGCGCAGGTCGCCGGGCAATCGGGAGAGCCCCAGTTTGACGGTCAGCAGGACGAACAGCGTGATGCCCAGCGGCTTGCCGATGAACAGGCCCGCGAAGATGCCCAGGCTGTTCGCCGTGCGCAGGCCGTCGACCCAGTCCCCCGCCAGGGGGATGCCGGTATTGGCCAGTGCAAACAGCGGCAGGATGAGGAAGGCCACCGGTTTGTGGAGGAACCGCTGCAGCTTGAAGGACGGCGACTGGGCGTCGCCGCGCTCGAAGGGCGTGGCAAAGGCGAGCAGGATGCCCGCAAGGGTGGCGTGGACCCCCGATTTGAGCAGGAAGTACCACATCATGACACCCGGAATCAGGTAAAGCGGCAGACGGCGCACGCCGAGACGATTCATCGCCACGAGCCCGGCAAACACGCCCGCGGTCAGCAGAAGATACGGCGGCGAAAGGCTGCCCGCGTAGAACAGCGCAATGACGACGATGGCCCCCAGGTCGTCGATGATGGCCAATGCCACGAGGAACACCTTCAGTGACACCGGAACCCTGCGTCCCAGCAGCGAAAGCGCCCCCAGGGCGAAGGCGATGTCCGTTGCCATGGGGATGCCCATGCCCGCTTGCGTTTCGGTCCCCCGGTTGAGGAGGAAGTGGAGGAGGGCGGGTACCGCCATGCCGCCCATGGCGGCAACTACGGGAAGCAGCGCCTGCTTCGGCGAGGAC
>CAIYSL010000045.1 GCA_903928915.1 uncultured Syntrophobacterales bacterium
TCACCGCCTCCAAGGCGATCTTGGCCTTCATTTCTGCACTGTATCTCTTTCGCTGTTTCATTCCGCCTACCTTTCTTGCTGGCGGCAGCGATTTTATACCTTATTCACCTGTCTCATTTTTGGGGTACAGTATACTGGAATCGAAAGATCGGCGGAATGGCGGTACTGCTTTATGTCCTGGCCGGCGCCACCTATAATATTCCCCGAATTATCGGTATGAATACCGAAACGCTGATGGGGGCCAAGAGCCAGCTTTACTTCTTGGATGATCGGGAATGGGCCATGCCTTCCATGGATTTTGACATTTCGGACGATGTTTCACCCCTTGCTTCCACCACAAAAGTGCGCATGGCTGCCGTCAAATTCCTGCAGCGGAATTTTCCCAACGACATAATCGATGTACAAAATAAAGCCCGGTTGGAGACAGATCAGTTATTTGATCGCCTAATCGCAACACATTACGATCTGGATTCTAAAATTGTCAATTCGGCCGAACCGGAAATGAAGGCCACCCTCAACAGAGCGGCCATCGCCAACCAAGACCTGGTCCTTTGTCAGGCAGCCGGTCAGGATTTTTAAATACCTCCCCATTCACCCTGCGCGATCTGAAAACCGCGCCGCGCCAGCCAGCAGGCTCCGAGCGGATTTCGAGGCCTATCCGGATGGCTTCTCCTCCGCCGTCCAGGAGATTCTCGAAAACTTCGAATTTAGCAACCAGATTCCAGGCCGCCTTCGGGAACCCGGAAAGTGTAATTCTTGCGCGCTTTCCCGGTCAACTGTGTACTCTTTGCATGGGCGAAGCCTTCCCGCCCGCAAGGAAGAAACGGGAATAATCTGTTAAGCTGTTGATTGCAGAAAGATTATTTCATCCTGCCTGTCGTCTTCCAGGAATTGGAACCGATCCTGCAGCAACCTTTCCGTCGTTACATTTTCAACATCAAAACAAACAGGAAATAAAGGAGATCTCTCATGAACACCAAAAACACCATCAAAATCCTGGCTCTGGTTCTCAGCATTTTCCTCATCACTTCCGTGGCATGGGCCGGCAAGGGTCCCGCCGGACAGACGCAGCCCCCGGCAAAACTTGTCGTTTGCGATAACTTTGTCGATGCGAACGGCGATGGAATCTGCGATAACTGCAAGAACCCCGCCTGCCAGCATAAAGGCGTTCCGACCGGCAGCGGTCCGGTGTGCAGCCATTTCATCGACACCGATAACGACGGCGTCTGCGACAACTGCGGACAGTACGATGGTCTGCACGAAGGCACCTGCGACGGCACCGGCCCCTATGGCCCTCGCCCTTAGTTTCCAGCTGAATACGGAGAGGGGGCAACCCTCTGGCTGCCCCCTCCTCTGTTTCATCCGGCATTTCATGCGATAAACCTTGCCCCAAAGTTTTAGGAACAACTACAGCACGGTAAGGCATGGGCCGAAACCTTGCTGGAAGGCGTTTTCTGGAGTCCCTTCTACAAGGCTCGGCTTCTCACTCTCTTTTCAACGGCCACCACCCCGGCGAGGAGCAGGCTGAGGAGTGCGACGGCGCCCCAGGTAGGGGCATCGATTGGCGCCGATCCGAAGAGGCGGTTCATGGCAGGTACGTAGGTGAAAGCGACCTGGAGCGCAATCATCAACCCGGCTCCCGCCCAGATCCAGGGATTCGAGAATAGACCGACGGAAACAACCGAGCGGGTGAGGGAGCGGCAGTTGAAGAGATAGGCGAGTTCCCCGCACACGATCAAAGCCACCGCCGCCGTCCGCGCCGCGGCGATGCTGCTGCCGCGCGAAAGCTCCCACTCGAAGAGCGCGAAGGCACTTCCGCACAAGAGAATCGACACGAGGAGAATCCTCCCGATCAGGACAGAGTCGAGAAGGGGTCTTTGCGGATCGTGGGGCGGTTGATTCATAAGGCCGGCCTCCTTCGGCTCGAAGGCCAAAGTAAGGCCGAGAGCCACCGCTGTGGTCATGTTGATCCAGAGGACCTGGAGCGGTACGACCGGGAGCGTTATCCCAAAGAGGATGGCTACGAGGAGCACGAGGCACTCGCCTCCATTCGTGGGCAGTGTCCACACGATGAACTTGCGGAGGTTGTCGAAGACCGCGCGCCCCTCCTCGACGGCGGCCTCGATGGTGGCGAAGTTGTCGTCCGTGAGCACCATGTCCGCTGCCTCGCGAGCGACCTCGGTGCCGTTGAGAGCCATGGCGACCCCGATATTGGCCTGCCGGAGGGCGGGGGCGTCGTTCACGCCGTCGCCGGTCATGGCCACGATGTTTCCGCGGGCCTGGAGACCTTCCACGAGCCTTAGTTTGTGTTCGGGCGAGACCCTGGCGAAGACGTCGACTCGCTCGGCCGCCTCGATGAACTCATCGTCGGCGAGGCCGTCGAGATCGCGTCCGGTGAGCGTTTTCGGGGTGTCCGGGCCGCCGCTCCCGAGACCGAGCTGCCCCGCGATCGCCCCCGCGGTCACGGCGTGATCGCCGGTGATCATCTTCACTTTCACCCCGGCCTTCTTGCACGCGGCAATGGCCGCAGCCGCCTCAGGGCGGGGCGGGTCCATCATTGCCTGCAGCCCGAGGAAGACCATATCCCTCTCGAGGTCGTGGTGGTTGATGCGGTGCGTGCCGGCGGGGAGCTCCTTGAGGGCGAAGGCCAGGACGCGGAGGCCCCGGCCGGCAAGACCGTCAGCGGTTCGGCGGATCTCTTCGGCGTCCAGCTGTCCCGGGCCGTCCGGCGCGAGGGCAGCCCGGCTGCGCTCGATCACCTTCTCCAGTGCTCCCTTAAGGTAGACGATCCGGGTCCGGCCGGGACCCAGATCGTGGAGCGTTGCCATGTATTGGTGATGCGACTCAAAGGGGATGGCATCGAGGCGGGGCTTTTCCAACCGGACGCGCTCGGGATGGATCCCGCCCTTCTGGGCTGCGACGACGAGGGCCGCCTCGGTCGGATCCCCCTGAGCCCTCCACTGTTCCCCGTCCCGGACCACCTCGGCGTCGCTTGCGAGGAGCCCCGCAAGGAGGCATTCGCGGAGCACGGGCTGGTCCTCGAGTGCGGCCCGCTCGCTCCCGCGGAGGATTTCTCCTGCCGGATCCCAGCCGGTCCCAGTGACCGAGTAATGCTCACCGCCAACCGAGACGGCCTGGACGGTCATTTGGTTCTGGGTGAGGGTGCCGGTCTTGTCGGAGCATATGACCGTGGTGCTCCCCAGGGTTTCCACCGCCGGCAGCTTGCGGATGATCGCCCGCCGCGCAGCCATGCGCGCCA
>CAIYSL010000046.1 GCA_903928915.1 uncultured Syntrophobacterales bacterium
CCCTCCCGCAGGGGAGAGGTAAGGGTGAAAAGGCGAGGTAAGAGCTCACCAGTTTCCCGGGTGACCGGGAAAGCTTGGTAAACCCCATCCGGAGCAAGACCGAATAGGAGAACGGGGCTGCCCGCCCCCAGGTTCTCGGGTTGTGTCGCTCGAGGCGGCCGGCAACGGCCGTCCCAGAGGAATGATCATCGCCGCCCCCCGGGTGACCGCGGAGCGGAACAGAATTCGGCTTACGATCTGCTTGAACACCCTTTTTTGACGATAGTCCGGACGTCGCGGTCCCCGCGCTCGTGACGCGGTTCGACCGCGCGTCCGGCTGCGTTGCCCAGAGTCACTCGCGCTCACGCGCTCAGCAAATCGTGTCTGCTTTCCGCGAAATCTTCGCAGCGCGCTTCCGGAACCGGATGGCCGCATTGCATAAAGGTCTTCTGTGAAGGTACTGTCTGCCGAATTCGTCCTCTCCGCGAAGGAGCCCGTCCACTACCCGCCGGCGCTCCTGCCGGAGATCGCCTTCGCCGGCAGGTCCAATGTGGGGAAGTCCTCGCTGATCAACGCCCTGGTGAAGAAGAAGGGGCTTGCCCGGACCAGCAACACGCCGGGGAGGACGCAGGAGATCAACTTCTTTTCCGTCAACGGCCGGTTCGGGTTCATCGATCTTCCCGGGTACGGGTATGCGAAGGTCCCCGAGGCGATCAGGAGGAACTGGGGGCCGATGATCGAAACCTATCTCCGCGGCCGGCAGACCCTGCGGCTGGTCGTCCTGATCCTCGACATCCGGCGTGACCCCTCGGGGGAGGACCGCCAGCTGCTCGAGTGGCTGCGCCATTACGGCCTTCCCGTTCTGGTCGTCCTGACGAAGGCCGACAAGGTGTCGCGGAGCCAGCGGGCCGAACGGCAGCGCCTGATCGGCGCGGATCTGGGACTCCCAACGGGGGTGTCCACCCTGCTCTTCTCCGCGCAGACCGGCGAGGGAAAGGACCTCCTCTGGCGGGAGATCGCCAAGGCGACGGGCCCGGGGGCCGCTGCCGGGCGTTGAGCCGCGGACCGGCCGGGGCGGCGCCCGGTGAAGGGCGTCGCAGGCGCAACATTGGACTTGACTCAGGGGGGTATTCGTGGTATCCGCATCACCTTCCGACGGTACGCGCATTCCTCCGATAAGATAGTGATGTCATTAACATACATCGGGTGAATTTGAAACAACGAGGTGAAGGGGTGGTAAAAGAAGACGAAAAAATCGGGGCGGTCATGGTGGTCGGGTCCGGCATCGCCGGCATCCAGGCGTCGCTCGACCTTGCCAATTCCGGGATGAAAGTCTATCTCGTGGAACGGGGGATCTCGATCGGCGGGGTGATGGCCCAACTGGATAAGACCTTTCCTACGAACGACTGTTCGGCCTGCATCCTGTCTCCGAAGTTAGTCGAAGTCGGGAGACATCCCAATGTCGAGATCATGACCGGGCGGACCGTCGATGCCGTCGAAGGAGAGGCGGGACGGTTCCGGGTCCGGATGACCAAGGCGCCGCGGTTCATCGACCTGGCCAAGTGCACCGGGTGCGGGGACTGCGCGAACGTCTGCCCCGTCTCGGTTCCCTCGGACTTCAACGAATCGCTCAACACCCGCAAGGCCGTGTACCGCCATTTCCCCCAGGCCATCCCCTCGGGGTTCGCCATCGACAAACTGGGCACCTCCCCCTGCAAGGCGGCCTGTCCGACCCACATCAGCGTCCAGGGGTACGTGGCGCTGATCGCGGCGGGGAAATACGCCGAGGCCTTAAAGCTGATCAAACGGGACAACCCCTTCCCGATCGTCTGCGGCCGGGTGTGCAACCACCCCTGCGAGGCGGCCTGCAAGCGCGGCGAGGTGGACCAGCCGATCGACATCATGCACCTGAAGCAGTTCGTGGCGGACCTCGACCTGAAGGACGAGACGCGCTACGTCCCCGCGGTCAAGGAGAAGAAGGGCAAACGGATCGCCGTCGTCGGCGCGGGCCCCGCCGGACTCACCGCCGCCTACTACCTGGCGATCGAGGGGTACGACGTGGAGGTGTTCGAGGCCCTGCCCGTTGCGGGCGGATGGCTCAGCGTGGGCATCCCTGAATACCGGCTCCCCAAGGACGTCCTGAAGGCGGAGATCGCAGTGATCGAGGAACTGGGGGTGAAGATCCGCCTCAACACCGCAATCGGCAAGGATATCCCCTTCGAGAAGCTCCGGAAGGAGTATGACGCGGTGTTCATCGGCTGCGGGACGATGAAGAGCAGCAAGCTCAACATCCCCGGGGAGGAGATGGCGGGGGTCGTCCACGGGGTCGACTACCTCAAACGGATCAACCTGGGCGAGAAGGTATCGCTGGGCGACCGGGTCGCCGTCGTCGGCGGCGGGAACGTGGCCATGGACGCGGTCCGCACCGCCGTCCGGATGGGCTCGAAGAACGTGTTCATCCTCTACCGCCGGACCCGTGCCGAGATGCCCGCCGCGCCCGAGGAGATCGACGAGGCGATCGAAGAGGGGATCGAGATGAAGTTCCTCGTCGCCCCCAAGCGGGTCGTCGGGAAGGACGGCCGGGTCACGGGGATCGAGTGCACCCGGATGGAACTGGGTGAGCCCGATGCCAGCGGCCGCAGGCGGCCCGTGGAGATCAAGGGATCGGAGTTCGTGATCGACTGCGACGCCATCGTCCCGGCGATCGGCCAGGAGGCCGACCTCGCCTTCCTGACCGCCGCGAGCGGCGTCAGCGTCAACAAGTGGAACAACATCGACGCCGACGGCGTAACCTTCCAGACGAACGTCCCGGGGGTGTTCTCCGGCGGCGACGTGGTCACCGGGCCCCAGACCGTGGTCAAGGCAGTCTACGCCGGGAAGGAGGCGGCCGTTTCGATCGACCGCTACCTCAAGGGCGAGGACGTGGCGCTCAGTCGGGCCAAGGACTGGAAGAAGGACCTGGCCGACAAGGCCGACGTGTCGCAGGTGGCTAAGACTCCCCGGGTCGGCTACCCGCTGATGAAGCCGGAGGAGCGCAAGACCGGGTTCAAGGAGGTGGGGCTGGGGTTCTCCGAACAGGAGGCCCTCCGGGAGGCGAACCGCTGCCTGGCCTGCGGGATCTGCTCCGAGTGCTACCAGTGCGTGGATGCCTGCGTTGCCAAGGCGATCGACCATGAGATGACCACCACCGAGGAGGAGGTCGAGGTCGGGTCGATCATCGCCGCGCCCGGGTTCGAGGTGTTCGACCCGCGTCTGCGGGGCGAGTACGGCTACGGCCGGTACGCGAACGTGGTCACCAGCATCCAGTTCGAGCGGATCCTCTCCGCCTCGGGCCCCTACTTCGGCCACGTCCAGCGGATCTCCGACGCCAAGGAGCCGAAGAAGATCGCCTTCATCCAGTGCGTGGGCTCGCGCGACACCGCCTGCGGCAACTCCTGGTGCTCCTCGGTCTGCTGCATGTACGCCACCAAAGAGGCGATCATCGGCAAGGAGCACGCCAAGGGGCTCGAGCCGACAATCTTCTTCATGGACATCCGGGCCCACGGCAAGGATTTCGACCGCTTCGTCAACCGGGCCAAGGATGAGTACGGCATCCGGTACATCCGTTCCATCCCCTCGACGGTCAAGGAGCTCCAGCAGACGAAGAACCTGCTGCTCACGTACGTCAAGGAGGACGGGACCCTCTGCGAGGAGGAGTTCGGCATGGTCGTCCTGTCGGTGGGGCTCACCCCGCCGAAGGAGGCGGCCGAGCTGGCCCGGAACCTGGGCATCGACCTCGAGGAACACGGTTTCTGCAAGACCGTCCGGGAGAACCCGGTCCAGACCTCCCGGGAGGGGGTGTTCGTCTGCGGCGCCTTCGGCGGCCCGAAAGACATCCCCGAGACGGTCATGGAGGCGTCGGGCGCCGCCGCCTGCGCCGAGGGGCTCCTCGCCGGCCGGCGGGGCACCATGACCACCGCGGAGGAGCTCCCGATGGAGAGCGACCTGAGGGGGATCGGCCCGCGGACCGGGGTATTCGTCTGCCACTGCGGGATCAACATCGGCGGCGTCGTCGACGTCCCGGGCGTGGTGGAGTACGCCAAGACGCTCCCGAACGTGGTCTATGCCACGGACAGCCTGTTCACCTGCTCCCAGGATTCGGCGGTCAAGATGGGCGAGGCGATCAAGGAGCACCGCCTCTCCCGGGTGGTCGTCGCCTCCTGCTCGCCCAGGACCCACGAGGGGCTGTTCCAGGAGAACTGCGAGAAGGCGGGGTTGAACCCCTACCTCTTCGAGATGGCCAACATCCGCGACCAGAACTCCTGGGTCCACATGCACGAGCCTGCGGCCGCGACCGAGAAGGCCAAGGACCTCGTCCGGATGGCGGTCGCCAAGGCCGAATTCCTGAAGCCCTTGAAGCCGGGGCAGTTGAGTGTGAATCACGCGGCCCTCGTCATCGGCGGCGGACTTGCCGGCATCACCGCGGCCCTGGCGCTGGCCGACCAGGGGTTCGCCTCGATTATCGTCGAGAAAGAGGCCGAGCTCGGCGGGAACTACCGGAAGCTTTCCTACACCCTGGAGGGGCTCGACACGAAGAAGCACCTGGCAGAGCTCCTCGACCGGGTGGCGAAGAGCCCGCTCATCCGCGTGTTCACCGGGGCCGAGATCAAGAAGATCGAAGGGTTCATCGGGAACTACAAGACCACCGTGGCGGCGAAGGGGGCCGATGAGACCGTGGAGCACGGCGTGGTGATCGTCGCGACCGGCGCCTACGAGCTGGAAACGACCGAGTACCTCCTGGGCGCCTCCGAGCGGGTGGTCACCCAGCGGGAGCTGGAAAAACTGATCGCCGGGAAGGACGCCAGGGCCCTGGCTGCCGGGAGCGTGGTGATGATCCAGTGCGTCGGCTCCCGGACCGCGGAGAAGCCCTGGTGCAGCCGCTACTGCTGCTCCGAGGCGATCAAGAATGCCCTGAAGCTGAAGGAGGCCGACCCGAACCGGGAGGTCACCGTCATCTACCGCGACATCCGGACCTTCGGCTTGAAGGAGGACTACTACAAACGGGCCCGCGAGGCGAACGTCCGGTTCGTCCGGTACGACGAAGAGCGGAAACCCGAGGTGAAGGCCGCCGGCGACGGGGTGCTGGTGACCGTTTTCGATCCGATCCTGAACGAAGCGGTCGAGATCAAGGCCGACCTCCTGGCGCTCAGCGTCGGGACCGTCCCGAACCCGGTCAACGCCGAGATCGGCAAGATGCTCAAGGTTCCGACCAACCAGGACGGATTCTTCCTCGAGGCGCACGTGAAGCTCCGCCCGGTGGATTTCGCCACCGACGGCGTGTTCATGTGCGGCATGGCCCACTCCCCGAAGTTCAGCGACGAGGCGGTCACTCAGGCGAACGCCGCCGTATCCCGGGCCTGCACGATCCTGACCAAGGACTTCATCGAGGCCGAGGGGAAAACCGCGTTCGTAAATAAAGAGCGCTGCATGGCCTGCGGCCTCTGCGAGGCCAACTGCCCCTTCAGCGCGATCGCCGTGGACGAGAAGGAAGGGGTTGCCGTGGTCAATACGGTCCTGTGCAAGGGGTGCGGGGTCTGCACCGCCTCCTGCCGGATGAACGCCGCGGACCTCAACGGGTTCAACAACGAAGAGGTGGTGGCCCAGATCGGCGCGCTGGTGTGAAAATAGGGAGAAGGTTATGACGGAAGGACAGTCGGCAAAAGAGTGGGAACCGAAGATCGTCGCCATCGTCTGCAACTGGTGCACCTACGCCGGGGCAGACCTCGCCGGCATCAGCCGGATCCAGTATCCGCCGAACGTGCGAATCGTCCGTGTCCCCTGCACCGGCCGGATCAACCCCTTCTACATCCTGAAGGCCCTGCAGGAGGGGGCGGATGGGGTCCTGGTGTCGGGGTGCCACCCGGGCGAGTGCCACTACCTGACCGGGAACCTGGCGGCCCGGCGGAAGTTCGCCGCACTGAAAAGCTTCCTGAGCTATATCGGCGTAGAAGGGGACCGGACGCTCTTTACCTGGGTCTCCGCCTCGGAAGGGGACCGGTTTGCCCAGGTGGTCCGGGGGGTGACCGAGGCGGTGCGGAAGCTCGGGCCGGCCAAGAAACTCGTCAAGAAACTGCCGGTTGCCCAACCGGCATGAGCGGGGGAACAGCGACTGTGGAAAACCCAGTAGAGAAGAAACTGCGGGAAGAGGCGAAACGCCTCCTGGCCGATAAGAAGGTCGACGTGATCGTGGGGTACGAGGCGGGAACGCTGCCGCTCACGGCGACCCCCTGCTTCATCACCGCGCCCGAGGAGGCGGATAAACTGGTCTGGAACCCCTGCTGTACGCAGAACCTGGCCAAGTTCGTCCACGACCTCCTGAGCCAGCACCATGAAGCGCAAAAACGGGTCAAACCCGAGGCCAAACGGAAGAAGACGGTCGGCGTCGTAGCCAGGGGGTGCACGACGCGGTCGCTGATCATCCACCTGCAGGAGAAGCAGTACGGCAGGGACGAGGTGGTGATCCTCGGCGTTCCCTGCGGCGGCTACGTAGACAACCGGAAGCTCGCGGCCCTGGCCGGCGGCGAGGAGATTCGGGAAGGGGCGATCGACGGCTCGGAGGTCGTCGTGAAGACTGCCAAGGGCAATCGAAAGGCGCCTCTGGGCGAGCTCCTGGCGGACTGCTGCCTCACCTGCCGGTTCAACGAACCGGTGCTGGCGGACGTGGAGACCGGGAAGGGGACGCCGGTCGCGGCGGCCGACAAGGAGTACGAGCCCGTGGGCGCGTTCGAGAACCTGCCGGCTGAGGAGCGGTGGGCCTACTTCGAGCGGGAGATGGCCAAGTGCATCCGCTGCACCGCCTGCCGGAACGTCTGCCCCTCCTGCTACTGCCGGATCTGCTTCGCCGATCAGTCCCAGCCGCGCTGGGTCGACATCGGCGAGAACGCCTCCGATACCCAGCTGTTCCAGCTGATGCGGATGTACCACATGGTGGGGCGCTGCGTGGACTGCGGGTCCTGCACGGCGGTCTGTCCGATGGGGGTGGACCTGAGGAAGTTCCTGAAGAAACTGGACAAGGACGCCCGCGACCTGTTCGGTCACCGGGCCGGGGTCTCCCTGGAGGAGCCGGCGCCGCTGGGCACCTACAAGGAGACCGACAAGGAAGAGTTCATCTTCAATCCCGGTGGGGGAGGGCATTAGGAGACACGATGAAGAGCTTTCTGGAGGAAGTGAACGAGAAGATCAACGGGGTGCCCATCCAGCGCTGCTACCACTGCCGGAAGTGCACGGCCGGCTGCCCGATGAGCACGGCCATGGAGCACAACCCCAACCGGGTGATCCGGATGATCCAGATGGGGCGGCGCGACGAGGTGCTCGCGAGCTCCACGATCTGGCTCTGCGTTTCCTGCGAGACCTGCATCACCCGCTGCCCGAACGAGGTCGACATCGCCCGGATGATGGATGTGCTTCGGCAGATGGCGATCGAGAGCGGGACGGGGGCGAAGGAGAAGAACATCCTCAGGTTCCACGAGGCCTTCCTCGCCGGCATCCGCTCGGGCGGCAGGATCAACGAGCCGATGATGATGGTCAACTACAAGCTCCGCTCCGGGGACCTCTTCTCCGATATGGGAATGGGGATCGACATGTTCCTGAAGGGGAAGCTCCCGCTCGTCTCCCCGCGGACCAAGGACATGGCGAGCGTGCGGCGGATATTCGAGAAGACGCGGCAGGAGTGAGAAGCGCGTAAGAATTAGTCACCCGACAATAGCCGGGGTTCCGGTAAGAAGACTGGATTCCGGCCTGCGCCGGAATGACTTAAGGAGGAAGGCGTTGAAAGTTTCGTACTATCCGGGATGCTCGCTCCACGGCACGGCCAAGGAGTACGACCAGTCGGTCAAGGCCGTGAGCCGGGGGCTGGGGATCGACCTCGAAGAGATCGAGGACTGGTCCTGCTGCGGCGCCAGCTCCGCCCACAACACCAATTTCAAGCTCTCGATCGCCCTGCCGGCCCGCGACCTGATCGCCGCGGAGAGGAAGCCGCAGGATGTGATGGTCCCCTGCGCAGCCTGCTTCAACCGATTCAAGACCGCGGAGCACCACCTCCGCCAAGATGCGGCGCTGAAGGCGGAGATCGAGGGGATCGTGGGCGCTCCGTACCGGGGGAGCGTAGCGATCCGGAACCCGATCGACATCATCGTGAACGACATCGGCCTGGAGAAGCTGGCGGCGAACGTGGTGAAGAAGCTGACCGGGCTGAAGCCCGTTTCCTACTACGGCTGTCTGCTGCTGCGGCCGCCCGACGTGTGCCGGTTCGACGACGCGGAGAACCCGGTCCTCCTCGACAAGATCCTGAACGCCCTCGGGGCCGAGGCGCGTCCCTGGTCCTACAAGACGGACTGCTGCGGCGGGAGCCTGACGATCTCGAAGACGCCGATCGTGACGAAGATGGTGGACAAGCTTATGGCGATGGCCCGCGAGGCCGGGGCGAACTGTCTGGTCACGGCCTGCCCGGTGTGCACGGCGAACCTCGACATGCGCGCCTCGGCGGGCGGGGAGCTCCCGGTGTTCTACTTCACGGAACTGGCGGCCCTGGCCATGGGGCAGGAGGAGACCGGAGAGTGGTTCAAGCTCCACCGCACCGACCCGCGGCCGCTCCTCAAGGGGCTGGAGCTTCTGTAAGGGTAAGGAAGGAACCGTATGGAAAAAAGACTGATCAAAAAAGAGTCGCTGGCCGGCGTCATCGCAGAACTGGCGGGCAAGATGCGGGTCTGTGCCCCGATGCAGGCGGAGGATCAGGTCCTCTTTCGGGTGCTGGAGCCGAGCGAGAGGCCCCTCGTGGATTTCGCGAACACGAAAAACGCCCCGAAGAATTTCCTCTTCCCCCGGACAGAGACGCTCCTGAAATACACCCGGACCCCGAAGGGGATGGTCGCCGCCGGGGGGGCCGAGGAGGGGATGAAGACCCTGTTCTTCGGCTGCCGGCCCTGTGACGCCCGGAGCTTCAAGCTTCTCGACATGCTCTTCGACCAGGAGAAGTACCAAGACCCCTACTACATCGACAAGCGGGCCAAGACGACCGTCGTGGCCATGGCCTGCGTGCACCCGCCTTACACCACCTGCTTCTGCACTTCTGTGGGCGGAAACCCGACCGATAGCGAGGGGGCGGACGTCCTGCTGACCGACCTGGGGGATCAGTACCTGGCCGAGTTCATCACCCCCAAGGGGGAGGAGCTCCTGGCGGCCTTCGGAGGGACGCCCGCCGGAGTCGAGGCCGAGAAGGCCAAGGAGGGGATTGCGGCCCAGGCCAGCTCCGAGATCGCCTCCACGGTCCCGGCCAGAGAGGCCAAGCCCGTCCTGGACGTCCGCTTCGAGGACCCCTTCTGGAGTACGCTGCACCAGAAGTGCCTCGCCTGCGGCACCTGTACCTACCTCTGCCCGACCTGCCACTGCTTCGACATCAGCGACGAGGTGAAAAGGAACGACGGGATCCGGATTCGGAACTGGGACTCCTGCATGTTCCCGCTGTTCACGAAGGAGACCTCGGGCCACAACCCCCGCCCCTCCCAGAAGGAGCGCTGGCGGCAGCGGGTGATGCACAAGTTTAGGTACTACGTGGACAATTTCAACGCGATCGCCTGCGTCGGCTGCGGGAGGTGCGTGATGGCTTGCCCGGTCAACATGGACATCAGGAAGATCGTCGCGGACATCGTAAAATTATAGATTCATCGGAGAGCGTGATGCAGAATCCATACGTCCCAGCCCCTGTGGAAGTGATCAAAATCGTCACCGAGGTCGACACGAAGGACATCAAGACCTTCCGGTTCGCCTTCCTCAACGAGGAGGATGAGGCCGCCTTCCAGTACCTGCCCGGTCAGTTCGGGGAACTGTCGATCTTCGGGAAGGGAGAGTCGCCCATCGGGATCGCCTCGTCGCCGACGCAGAAGGGATACATCGAATTCACAGTCCAGCGCGCCGGCGTGGTAACCTCGGCCCTCCACGACATGGAGGTGGGCGCGGTGATGGGGGTCCGGGGGCCGCTGGGGAACTCCTGGCCGATCGACTACCTGGCCGGCAAGGACATCGTGATCGTGGGCGGCGGGTTCGCCTTCACGACGCTCCGGTCGCTGATCAACTACATGATCCATCCCGACAACCGCTCGCGGTTCGGGAAGATCACCGTGATCTACGGGGCGCGTAACCCCGGCTTGCTGATCTACAAGGACGAGCTGGAGGCCTGGGGCAAACGCGACGACATCAACCTGAACGTCACCGTGGACAAGGGCGACGCGACCTGGAAGGGCAGGGAGGGGTTCGTCCCCACGGTCTGCAAGGAGGTCGCCCCCTCCTCGGAGAACGCGGTGACCGTGATCTGCGGCCCCCCGATCATGATCCGCTTTACGCTGCCGGTCTTCTTCGAACTCGGGTTCTCGAAGGAGAACATCATCACCTCGCTGGAGATGCGGATGAAGTGCGGGATCGGCAAGTGCGGCCGCTGCAACGTGGGAGAAAAATACGTCTGCAAGGACGGCCCGGTCTTCTCGCTGGCCGAGTTGGACAAGCTGACGAAGGAATACTGATTGCCATTGACCCGCCTCCCCGGGACAGCTTTGTGAACGGGTGGATCCACTACCAGACGCAAGAGGGAACCTCCGGTTCCCTCTTTTTTATTTTCATTCAGCGGTGTCGTCTGTAAGCTTCAGGTAATCTTTAGGTGTCGTCTTTCAGCCTGATACAGCGCTGACTGGGCTTCACGGGGTGTTCCGGCGCCCTGTAATTGACGATAACGAGCGGCTGACGGCCGGTATTGTGCCCGCCGCGCTACTTCTTAAGGAAGAGCGAAGCGACCCGCAGCCGCCAGATGAGCAGGAGCCCCTCGCTGATAATTCTCGTGGACATTTTCGATTTTCCCCGTTTCCGGTCCACGAAAACAATCGGGATCTCTTTGATCCGATACCCTTTTTTCCATGCCAGCCAGGTCATCTCAATCTGGAAAGAATAACCCGCAGCGGAGATACGGTCGAAGTCGATCGACTCCAGCACCTTCCGGCGGAAGCACTTGAATCCGCCGGTGCAGTCGCGAACGGGCAGACCGGTCACCAGGCGGGCATACACGTTTCCGCCGTAAGAGATGAGGAGTCGGCTGAGGGGCCAATTCACGACATTGGCTCCCGTAAGATAACGTGAACCGAGCACCAGGTCGGCGGTGTCGACAGCGGTCATGAAATCTGGTAGATATCCGGGGGCGTGAGAAAAATCGGCATCCATTTCGAAAATGAACTCATAGGAGCGTTCAAGCGCCCATTTGAACCCGCTGATGTATGCTCGGCCCAACCCCTCTTTCCGGGGCCGAGTGAGGAGAAAAAGGCCGTCGCAGGCTGCAGACATCTGCTCGACGCACGCTCCGGTGCCGTCGGGAGAAGAGTCGTCGACGATGAGTATATGAACGCCGGGCAATACTTTTCTTACCTCCGGCACAATCAGGACAATGTTTTCCCGCTCGTTATACGTAGGAATGATGATAAGGATATTGGCATTCTTCATGATGGTCTTATCGCGTCGTTTACCTTTTCGCTCAGGATTGTCGCGGCAGCGACGGTATCGGCTTCAAGTACTATATCTCAGGCAGTTGAAATGATGCAAATGCATTCTCCCGCGGTGTCGTTACGCTACAGTAACGTGCGCGTTCGTACAAGGAAATTGGAGTATCTGATGACCGGATTTTTCAGTGACGGGATGCGTGGCATCCGCTATCGCAGTGCCACGCATCAGGTTATCGCAGGGCTGCGACGGCAGTGTACAGGTCAGGTGGGAGGCTTTTCCGGACGCCTCGCCTTGGCTGCATCGTCACAGGCGGATTGAACGTCATGGCACGAAAAGCGAAAATAGCATCGCGGCCGGGACCGGCGGTTTCTCCGACAGTCGGAAAACGCGCAGCCGGCGGAAAGGTTCCGGAAAAGTCTCGGCTGAACAGGAATCTGCTCATCCTGTCCGCCATCCTGCTCCTGACGATCCTCGTCTATGCCCGTTCGTTAAACAACGGCTTCGTGGCCTGGGACGATCCGACGAACGTCTACGAAAATCCCTTCATCCGGGAACTCTCCGGGGAGAACCTCAAGACGTATTTCACCAAACCGCTGCTGGCGATGTACACACCGCTGGTGTATCTCTCCTTCGCTGTGGATTATCAGATCGGGGGGCTCGATCCTCGGACTTACCACACTACCAATCTGATCCTGCACCTCGTCAACGTCAGCCTCGTCTTCATGGCCCTGTGGCTTTTGACCCGCCGCACCGAGATCGCCGCGGTCGCAGCGCTGCTGTTCGCCGTGCACCCTCTCAACACCGCAGCGGTGGCGCCGGTTTCAACGCGGAGCACACTGCTGTACGCGCTGTTCTTCCTTGCCGCCTTTCTCGCGTACATCCGGTACCTGCAAACCGCGCTGAAACCGCGGCACATTGCCGTGGCGCTCGGGTTGTTCCTCCTGGCGCTTCTGTCCAAGTCCGCGGCCGTGGTGCTACCCCTTGTCCTGATCCTGACCGATTATTACGTGGGTCGGACCTTCGATCGCCGGGCGATTGGGGAAAAAATACCGTTCTTCGCTCTCTCGTTGCTCTTCGGTATATTGACCTTCGCGCTTCGGGAAGACTTCGGCCAGATCGGCACCCCACTGGTTTTTCCCCCCGTCGACCGGATTCTTATCGTTGCCTATTCGATTGCCTTCTATTTATTCAAGGTGTTCATCCCGATTAACCTCTCCGCATACTATCCCTATCCGGTCAAGGTCGGCGGTCTGCTCCCGGTCTGGTTCTATCTCGCCCCGCTGGCCGTCGCTGCGGTAGGCTTCGTCCTCTATCGAGCGGTTACGCACCGCGCCCGGGAACTGCTTTTCGGGGTCCTGTTCTTCTTTATCAACATTCTGCTTATCCTGCGATTCGTTCCCATCGGCGGCGAAATGGTCTGCGACCGCTACGCCTATCTGCCCTCTATCGGTATTTTTTTCATCATCGGCTGGGCCTGCGGGAGGATCGGCGACCGCGCCCGAGGTCAGGCGGTCCGATGGAAGCATCTTGCGCTCGCCGCAGTGTCCCTCTATGCCATGGCCTTCTCGGTCATTTCGTTCGATAGAATCAAGATATGGGAAAACAGTCTTGTCTTGTTCAATGATGTACTCGATCGATACCCTGTTGCCCTGATGTACTATAACAGGGGCAATTATCGCTATGAGCGTCGGGATTTCGCCGAGGCGATGGAGGACTACACCCGTGCGATAGAGCTGGATCCGGATGCGTTCCTCGCACATTACGGGCGCGGAAACGTCCGAATGGTCGGGAAGGATTATGCCGGTGCCGCAGAGGACTACAGCCGGGTGATCACCCTGAATCGCGATCACATGAACGCCTATCTGAATCGCGGCGCGGCGCGGATGATCCAAAAGCGGTACCCCGAAGCGATTGCGGACTTTACCGAAGCATTGCGATTGGCCCCGGGAAACGCGGCCGTGTATCTTAACCGCGGCTGGAGCAGATGGGATATGTCCGACCAGGGCGCGGCTTGCAGCGACTGGAGAAAAGCCCTTGATCTGGGTGCCCAAGAGGCCGCGGCAATCTTGCAGAAGAACTGTACCAAATGAATCTTTCCGCTCCTGACCTCGGATCCGCACCGCCGCCGGCGCCCGGTTGAAGGAGCTGTCGGCGACGGGCCTGGCGTCCCCTCCCGGGCTGACCGGAACTCGCTTGACACCCAACCCTGTGCCGCAACCTCAGTCCATACACGGCCGCTATCCCGCATACCCAGCCCACGTGAAAGCAAGCTCTCCTCAGTTTCAGACAGGATAAGTTTCAGTCGCCGTCATTCGATATGCGGACTGCCGGGGAGCGACTGGAGCAGTTTCTTGTCTGCTGAGATACGGTCGATGATGAAATCGATGGTTGCCCTGACTCGGGCGAGTTGCCGCGTATCGGGATTGACCTGGAGCCAGAATGTTCTCTCAACGAAATTTGCCGGCAGAACCGGGATGAGGTTCTTTTCGGCGGCGGCGATGAAATAGGGAATGATCCCGATGCCTGCCCCGGAAGCGACCGCCTGCAGCTGGCCCAGGAGGGTCGAGCTCCTGAACGTTGTCTTGAGCCCGCTCACATACTCCCCCGTCAGATTCAATCGCTGATCATACAACAGATCCTCGATGTAGCCGACGAAACTGTGGCCGCGCAGGTCTTCCACGGTATTGATCTCATGCCGGGCTGCCAGGTATTCTGCGGTCGCAAACAGGCCGAACCGGTAATCGCTCAGCTTGCGTGCGACGATATTCCCCGTCGTCGGTTTTGTGATGGTGATCAGGATATCGATTTCGCGTTTGGCCAGGCTGTAATACATCGGCACCGCGATGAGCTCGATTTCCAGCGACGGGTGCCTCTTTTGAAACGCGCTCAGGTACGAGGCGAGCACGGTGTTTCCCAAACCGTCGGGAGCGCCGATCCTGATCGCTCCCGACAGCTGGCTGTCCTTTCCGGAAACGCACCCCTCCAGGTTGATGACCGTACTTTCCAGTTGCTCGGCAAAGGGGATCAGCTTCTCGCCCGCCGCGGTGAGGCGGCAACCTTTCTCCGTGCGTAGGAAGAGCTGTGTCTGCAACGCCTCCTCCAAGGCGGAGATCCGCCGCGCAACGGTACTGTGCGTGACCTTGAGATGGTTGGCCGCGGATACGAATGAGGCGGTCCTGCTCAGCGTAAGAAAAAACCTCAGGTCGTCCCAGTTCTCGCTCATCGCTCACCCCTCCTGCATACCATGATCAGCTTTCTCTATCCGGTTGGTCTTCCCCGTGTGTTGTGCATTATTGCACAGCTGGTTACCGATATTCAATATTTACTAATTAATTATGTATATGTATGTTGTCACTCAAGAGAGTTGGAAAGGCCAACTGACAGGAAACAGGGAAACAGAACGGAGGTAGAGATTATGAGCACGGAGAATCGAGTTCGCTGGGAAGACCAGCGGAGGTATGAAGCCCTCGAAGCCCTCAGGGAGGATGCCAGAAGGTTGCGCTCCCAGGCAGTATGCGGGATGATCGCGGGCTTGCTCACCGGACTGAGAGGGATGTTCGGCAAGCTGGCAGCACCCCTCGGCAAGACGATGGGGGCGGCGCTGCCGACCACGGGGAAAGCAGGGCCCGAGGGATCGACTGTTTGAGAGCGGGAACCTGGCTGGACGGGCTATCTCGGATTTCTCTCGCTTACCTGGTACGTTGTAGGGTGAGGCGCCACCTACATCGTCCGGGTCGGATAGGAAAACAGGGAGGCGGGTCCGGCTGATGAAATCGCGTTCGCTCAGCGTCTCAGAGTCTCAGAGTCTCAGAGTCTCAGATACGTTCCGCCTGAGAGCCCGCGTGCCGGGTCACACTATCGGCTTCGCTTGTCCCCCCTGCGCTGGGTAAGATTTGCTTGACACAAGAGACAACCGTCCCCCATACTCCGCCCGCAGAACGAGCACGTTCGTATCGATTACCGGAGCGTCCGGCCGCTCCCCTGAACCGGCACGGAAGCCGCCGGTTGTGATGCGAAGGAGGTGGGTACATGTTCGAGAACTTTCGAAAGTTCGACATACAGACGAGTGATCCCCAGGTGCGGATCCATGGCGTGATCGGCGGCAGCGGAGAGCCGGTGCTGCTCCTCCACGGCAATCCGCTCACCCACGTGCACTGGCACCTGGTCGCCCCGCGGCTCGCCGAACGGTTCACGGTCGTCGCGACCGATCTGCGCGGCTACGGCGACAGCTCAAAACCCCGCGGACTTCCCGACCACAGCACCTATTCCTTCCGCCGGATGGCCCAGGATCAGGTCGAGGTGATGGCGCAGCTCGGGTTCGACCGCTTCTCCGTCGCCGGACACGACCGCGGCAGCCGCACCGCCTACCGCATGGCCCTCGACCACCCCGCCAAGGTGCGCAGGTACGCCAGCATCGACATCGTCCCGACGCACTGGGCGCTCACCCACATCACCCGCGAATGGGCGCTCAACTCCTACCACTGGTTCTTCATGGCTCAGCCGTACGACATCCCGGAGAAGCTCCTGGAGGGCAAGGAGGGATACTACATCGAGCAGAAGCTCACCAAGATGGGGATCGGCAAGGGCGGGTTCACCGCTGAGACGCTGGCCGAGTATGCGCGCTGCTGCACCCCCGAGAACCTGCACGCCGTGTGCGAGGATTACCGCGCCGCCGCGACGATCGATTTCATGCTGGACAGGGCGGATCTCGAGGCGGGCCGCAGGATCACCGTTCCCACTGCGGTCTTCTGGGGCGAACAGAGCCACACCGAAAAGATGTTCGACCCGCGCGAGGCGTGGCCACCCTATGCGGCGAACATCGTCCGGTTCTGCCCGCTCCCCTGCGGACACTACCCGGCCGAACAAGTGCCGGAGGAGCTCACCGACGGGCTCAGCGAATTCTTCTTAGCGTAGGCGTTGTGTCATGAATCCGCCGGCGGACGCATGCTTTGCCGTCTGTTCGCGGGCGCTGCAATCGGCCGGCGGGAAGGGACGACGAAGACCGTGCCCTGCCGGGGGGGGAGATTCCGCACGCCTGGCCGGGGAGACGTGCCCGTGATTACGGTGCGGTCTGTACGGGAAAGGGAACCGTTCAGCCGGTCGGATGACAGGCAGGGTCCGGCAGGGAGAACCAGAAGGTCGCGCCAAGGTCCGTTTCGCCTTCCGCCCAGACCCGTCCCCCGTGCCGCAGGACGATCCGCTGGACGATGGCGAGCCCCACCCCGGTTCCTTCGAACTCTTCGACGGCGTGGAGACGCTGGAACACGACGAACAGCCGGTCGGAGTACCGCATGTCGAACCCCACGCCGTTGTCCTTGACGGAGTAGACGGCCTCTCCTTCCCGCTCCTCACCGGCCACTTCGATGGCCGCCGGGTCTCGGTTGCCGGTAAATTTAACCGCATTGGAAATCAGATTGGCGACGACCTGTTTGATCAGCGCCCGGTCCCCGCAGCCCGCGGGTAGCGGGCCGATCGTCAGATTCATCTGTCTGCCCGGGTTGATCGTCTGGAGTTCTCCCCAGACCTCTCGGACAAGGGCGTCCATGTCGATCGCCTCGCTGGTGACGGGCTGTCTCCCCAGGCGGGAAAAGGCGAGAATGTCGTCGATCAGCTGTCCCATCGTCCGGGCGTTTTCCTGGATCAAGTTGAACTGCCGCCGGGTTTCCGCATCGAAGGTCTCTTCCTGCCGCTTCATGATCATCCGCGCATACCCGTCGATGGCGCGCAGTGGCGCGCGCAGGTCGTGGGATACGGAATAGCTGAAGCTTTCCATCTCCCGGTTGGTCTCTTCGAGCAGCGCGGTGTGCCGTTTGAGTTCCGTCTCGGCCTGCTTGCGCAGCGTCACATCCATGAAGATGCAGGCGAATTGCCGCGGAGCGGGGCGATAGGCGAACACCTCGTAGTGACGTTTCAGCGGTGCGGCGTAGTTCTCGAAATGGACCGGTATGCCCGTCAGGGTCACCTCGCCGTAGGTGGAAATCCAGTCTGGTTCGATTGCCGGCAGGACCTCGGTCACCAGCCTGCCGACCACATCCTCCCGCCTCATGCCGGTGAGCTGTTCGAATGCCGGGTTGATGTCGAGAAAGCGGTAATCGGAGGGCACCCCCCGGTCGTCGCAGACGATCTCGTGGAGGGCGAACCCCTCGGTCATGTGCTCGAACAGGGAGTGGTACCGCTCCTCGCTCTCGCGCAGCGCCGCCTCGGTCTGCTTGAGGTTTCTGAACATCAGGGCATAGGGTTTGGCGAGGCCGGTCTCGATGATCGCCTTGTAGACGAGGTAGAAGGCGATGATCTTCAGGTAATGGCCGACCAGGTTGGAAAGGTCGAAGACGCCCAGGTAGAAGGTAAAGGCCAGCTCGGAGCCGATCGTCGTCACGATCGACAGGACAAGCAGGGAGAGCACATCGCGGTCGAACTGCTGCTTTTCTTTGAGCAGCAGGAGGAGCGCGGCCAGCAGAACGACGGAAATCGCGTACTCGCCGACGATCTTGAACCGGGTCAGTCCGCTGCCCTCGACATGACAGTCCGGGAAGTAGCCGCAGAATACGGACGCCAGCAGAAGTGCCGTTATCAGGGTATACCCGGCGAAGATGGGGGCTGTGCGCAATTTCCGCCGGATCGTGAAGGGCGCCGCCAGCAGCGAACAGGCGGCAAGGGAGCGGGCGGCAATCCAGAGCTGGGTCGGCAGGTTCGTTCCGTATCCTTCGAAGAGGCCCATCCCCTTGTAGGCAAGTGTGTGGACGAG
>CAIYSL010000047.1 GCA_903928915.1 uncultured Syntrophobacterales bacterium
AGGGTCGTTCAGCGCTTCGTCCGGTTCGGGGAAGGGGCTCACCATCACGGAGCCGCCGTCGGCGACCAGGGTCTGCCAGATCTCCTCGGTCAGGAAGGGCATGAAGGGGTGCAGCAGCTTGAGCGACTGCGTCAGGACCGTGCGGAGGGTCTGCTGCGCGGCCCGCCGCTCCGGCGCGTCCTTTGCGCCGTACAGGACCGGCTTTATCAGCTCCAGGTACCAGTCGCAGAACTCGTGCCAGACGAACTGGTACACGGCGGCGGCGGCATCGTTGAACCGGTACTCGTCGAGCCCCCGGGTCACCTCGCCCACGGTACGGTTCAGCCGCGATAGGATCCAGCGGTCGGCCGGCGAGGCATCCCGGCGATCGACCGGCGCCCCGGCGGGGAAATCCTCGAGGTTCATCAGCGAGAACCGCGTGGCGTTCCAGATCTTGTTGATGAAGAACTTGTACCCCTCGATCCGCTCCTCCGACATGCGCACGTCGCGCCCCTGGGCAGTGAAGGCGGCCAGGGTGAACCGGAAGGCGTCGGTCCCGAACTTGTCCATCATCTCGAGTGGGTCGATGCTGTTGCCCTTCGACTTGCTCATCTTCTCGCCGTGCTCGTCCCGGACGAGGGCGTGCAGGTAGACGTCGCGAAAGGGGATGTCCTTCATGACGTACAGCCCCATCATCATCATCCGCGCCACCCAGAAGAAGAGGATGTCGAACCCCGTGACCAAGAGCGACGTGGGGTAGAATGTCTTCAGCGCCTCGGTCTTCCCGGGCCACCCTAAGGTGGAGAACGGCCAGAGCGCCGAGCTGAACCAGGTGTCCAGCACGTCCTCCTCCTGGCGGAGCTCGGCCGAGCCGCAGGCGGGGCAGGCGGCGGGGTCCTCGGAGGCGACAATCACCTTGGCGCACCCCGCGCAGGTCCAGACCGGGATGCGGTGCCCCCACCAGATCTGTCGTGAGATACACCAGTCGCGGATGTTGTTCATCCACTCGAAGTAGGTTGCTTCCCAGGAGCGGGGGATGATGCGGGTCTTTCCCTTCACCACCGCCGCCACCGCCTCCCTGGCCAGGGGGGTGATCTTGACGAACCACTGCCGCGACACGGCGGGCTCGATGTCGGTCTTGCACCGGTAGCAGCGGCCGATGTTGTGCGTGTACGGCTCCGTGCCGACGAGGCAGCCGTTGGCCTCCAGGTCCTTGAGGACGTTCCGGCGGCACTCGTACCGGTCCTGGCCCGCGTAGGCCCCGCCCGCGGCGGTGATCACTGCGCTTTCGTCCATGATCCGGACGATCGGCAGGTTGTGGCGTCCCGCCATGGCGAAGTCGTTCGGGTCGGACGACGGGGTGATCTTCACGGCGCCGGAGCCGAACTCCCTGGTCACGTAATCGTCGGCGATCACCGGGATCCGCCGGTCAACCAGCGGGAGGATCACCTGTTTTCCCACCACCGCCTTGTACCGTTCGTCCTCGGGGTTGACGGCGACCGCCGTGTCCCCCAGCATCGTCTCGGGCCGCGTCGTGGCGACGACGATTCCCCCGCTGCCGTCGGCATAGGGGTAGCGGATGCTCCAGAGCTGGCCCGCCTCGGTGTGGTACTCCACCTCCAGGTCCGAGATGGCGGTCCGGCAGCGGGGGCACCAGTTGACGATATAATCCCCCTGGTAGATCAGCCCCTCGTTGTACAACCGGACGAACACCTCGCGGACGGCCTTGGAGAGCCCCTCGTCCATGGTGAAGCGCTCCCGCGCCCAGTCGCAGGAACAGCCGAGCCTCTTGAGCTGGTGGATGATGACCCCGCCGTACTTGGCCTTCCATTGCCACACCCGTTCGATGAACTTCTCCCTGCCCAGGTCGTGCCGGGAGAGCCCTTCCCGGGCCAGCTCCTGCTCCACCACGTTCTGCGTGGCGATCCCGGCGTGGTCCATCCCGGGCATCCAGAGGGCGTTGTACCCCTGCATCCGCTTGTAGCGGATGACGATGTCCTGCAGGACGTTGTTCAGTGCATGCCCCATGTGGAGCATCCCCGTCACGTTCGGCGGTGGGATGACGATCGAGAAGGGTTTCTTCGGGCCGCTGTCCGCGGCATGGAAAAAATCATGCTCCAGCCAGTACTGGTACCATTTCGCCTCCGCTTGGCGGGGCTCGAACACCTTTGTCAACGCTTCACTGCCCATGCATCTTCTCCCTCGGTTGTAACGAAACTCCCTACCGCAGCTCCTCCCGGACCTTGCGCAGCATCAGCAGCGCATCCGCCCCCCCGACCGGCCGGTGCGGCGCAAAGGCGCCCGTCAGCGCATCCCCGGGCTCCATGATCCCCAGCGAGGTCGCCAGCACCGCCGCGTTGAAGGAGGGGAAATCGGCCCCCACGTCGGGAAAGGGGGAGCGGCTGCCCACGTACCGCGTTGCCAGTGCGCCGTCGCCGGTGATCCTGACGAGGAGCTCCTCCAGGAGCAACGCAAACCCTGCCCGGTCCATCTGTTCTTCCGGGCGGAAGCTCCCGCCGGGGTACAGGCCGAGATTCCGGATCCCGACCCGCACGACCGCCTCGACCTCCGCCTGGAGGGGATGGCCGGCGATGTCCGCAATCCCTCCGCCCGCGGCGCCCATCCGGGCTCGCTCTATAACCGCGGGATCCGGCCCCCGGGGCGCCCGCAGTGCGTACAGCAGATCGACGCGCATCTCTTCCATCAGCAGGGCAGCCAGCTCGGCCCGGGTGAGCCGGTCGGCCAGGACGATCTTTCTGCCCGCCGCGGTCGCCGGCTGCGCCCGGTGGATCTTCTGGAGCAGCTTCCAGCGGGCATCGGCCTGGGCCGTATACCCCCGGTTGAGGTCGAGGACGCGGCTGAACATGCGCCCCGCCGCCTCCAGTTCGAGCGCCGTCAGGTAGCATTCGCCCATGTAGTAATGCGCCGCGGCCGCCGTGGGGTCGATGCGCACCGCCCGTTCGTAGGTCTCCTTCGCCGCGAGCAGGCGGCCGTCATCGTCGCTGCATTCGGTCCCGACCTTGAGACAGGCTGCGCGGCTCATGGCGTGGACCCGGATCTGACCCGCCAGGACGAACAGCAGCTCCTCGCTGCTGTGGGCGTAACCCAGCGCCTGCTCGAGCGCCTCCCGGGCGGCCGCGAAGTCCCCCCGGCAGGCCTTGAGCAGGCCTGCGCCGGCGACTGCCTTCGCATGCCGCGGATCTCCCTGCAGGGCAAGGTCGAATTCCCGCTCCGCTGCGGCGTAGTGCTCCTGCTGCAGCAGCCGGATGCCCGTCGCCGCATGATGCTCCGGGGTGTCGAGGCGGCTCAGGGGCTGCATCGCCTTCGGCGAACAGGCGAGCACCAGGGCTGCCATGACCGCCGCCAGGCCGCAGCGGCACGCACAGATCGCTTTTTGTCCCGTCGCGCCCCCGCCTTTCCGCAGGAATCCTCCGTTCATGAAACGCCCATTTCCCCCCGATCTTCGAGGCCTTCCATATCTTCATCCCCCGATGAAGTCAAGATTTTTCCCCCGCCGGCGGGCCGCAGGGGGCGTATCGCTCGCCGCCGAGGAAACTGCCGACCAGCCCCGCGGCCCGTTCCGCATCGTGGGGCGCAAGCCAGCGGATCTCCGGGTCCCGGCAAAACCAGGTCAACTGCCGCTTCGCGTACCGGCGGGTGTCCCGCTTGATCAGGCGGACCGCCGCGGCGAGATCACCTTCGCCGGCCAGGTGGGCGGCCAGGTGCCGGTAGCCGAGCGACTGCATCGGCTTGAGGTCGCGGTGGTAGCCCCTCTCCAGAAGTCGCCGCACCTCGGCAACGAACCCGTCGGCGATCATCCGCTCCGCGCGCGCGTCGATCCGCGCCAGGAGTTCCGCCCGCTCGACGGTCAGGCCGATCTTCAGCGCCCGGTAGGGCCGCTGCTGAAACCCGTGGTCCCGCTGATGGTCGACGATCGAGCGTCCGGTCAGTTCGAACACCTCGAGGGCGCGGATGATCCGCACGGCGTCGCGGCGGTCGATCCGTTTTGCCGCCTGGGGGTCCCGCAGCCGGAGCCGTGCGTACAGGGCGGCGATCCCCAGCCGCCGCTGCTCCTCCTTCAGCGAGAGCCGCAGCGATTCGTCGGCCCCGGGACCGTCGATCAGCCCGCCCAGGAGCGCCCGGATGTACAGGCCGCTCCCCCCGACGACAAACGCCGGTTTCCCTGCCGCGGTCAGCCCGGCAATGGTCCGGCGGGCCATCTCGCAGTACCGCGACGCATCGAAGGGTTCGTCGGGGTCGACCACGTCGATCAGATGATGCGGAACGAGCCGCTGCTCCGCAGGGGTGGGCTTGGCGGTGCCGATGTCCATCCCGCGGTATACCTGCAGCGAATCGGCGCCGACGATCTCTCCCCCCCAGCGGCCGGCGAGGCTCAGGGCCAGGGCAGTCTTGCCCACGCCGGTCGGGCCGAGGATGACTATGAGCGGGGGGGATGCGGAGCCGTCCATGCCGGCCCCGCTACCTGCGCCGGAACATCTTCTCCAGCTCGAAGCCGGAGACGGCGACTGCCAACGGCCTGCCGTGCGGACAGGTGGCGGCCTGGGGGAGGGAATCGAGGTCGCGGCAGAGCTCCGTCACCTCGGCCGAGCTCAGGGTGCGGTTCGCCTTGACTGCCCCCCGGCAGGCAAGGCTGGTGAGGATCTTCTCCTGCCGCTCGACCACCGGCAGGCCGCGGTCCGCCTCGCCGCAGTCCGCCAGCAGATCGACGATCAGCTGGCGCGCCTCCCGGTGGGAGAGGAGGGCAGGAACGGACTTCAGGACGACCGAGTCGCCGCCGAAGGGCTCTACCTCCAATCCGGCCGCTTCCAGGATCGGGGCCGATTCCCGGAGGAAGGCGGCATCGCGGGGGGGCGAGACTGACCACCTCGGGGATCAGCAGGCGCTGGCCGGGTGTGCGTCCCGTCTCCGCGGCAGCCTGCCGCTTGAGTCTCTCGAACAGGATCCGCTCGTGGGCGGCGTGCTGGTCCACCAGCACCATCCCCGCCCCGTCGGCGAATACCAGGTAGGTCCCCGCCACCTGGCCCAGGTAGTCCAGCTCGGCAAAGGGCCGCTCCCCGGCGGGTGCGGCCGTCTCCACCACGGCGGTTGCAGCTCGCCCCTCGGGCCGCTCCGGCGGCGGGGGGAGCGGGGCCGGTTCGCGGGCGGCGACGGAGGCGCCGAAGAACAGCTTTCCCGGCCCCGAGGCGATCCGGTAGCGCTTCAGGGCCTCTTCGACCCGCACGCCGTAGCCCTCCGGAGCGGTCCCGGCCGGCCCCGGGGCCCCCTCCGGCCGCGGTGCGCCCCCCGGCCCGATCGCCGCGGTCACGGTCTCCGCGATGAGTCCATAGACTGCCCGCGGGTCGCGAAACCGGACCTCCATCTTGGCGGGGTGGACGTTCACGTCCACGTCGCCCGGCGGCACCTCCAGGCCGAGGACGACAGCAGGGTAGCGCCGCGCCTCGATCACGCGGCGGTAGGCGGTCATGACCGCGTGGTTCAGCAGGTAGTCCTTCACGAAGCGGCCGTTGACGTAGAGGTACATCTGGGCGGCGTTGGAGCGGGTGAACTCGGGCCGGGAAACGAACCCGCTCAGCCGCGTCCCCTCCCGCTGCCCCGCCGCCGGGATGAGCTGGGAGCGGAAATCCCGCCCCAGGGTAAGGGAGATCCGCTCCGCAGGGTCCTTGACCGCCGGGATGTTGAGAAGCAGCCGGCCGGCGGCCGTCACCGTCAGCTTGACCCCGGGCTGCACCAGGGCCAGCCGGACGATCGCATCGAGGCAGGAGCCCTGCTCCGTCGTCTCGCTCTTGAGAAACTTCCGGCGCACCGGGACCGGCGCGAAGATTCGGGTGACGTGGATCGAGGTTCCCACCGGACAGCCGGCGTCGGAGAGCTCCTCCATCTTCCCCGCGTCGACGACGACCCGCGTGCCCGCAGGGGACGAGGCGCGCCGCGTGGTCATCTCCATCCGACAGACCGAGGCGATGCTGGGCAGGGCCTCGCCCCGGAATCCGAAGGAGCGGACCTGGTAGATGTCCTCGAACACCCCGATCTTGCTCGTGGCGTAGCGGGCGAAGGCCAGGGGGACGTCCTGGCGGTCGATCCCCTCGCCGTTATCGGTGATCCGGATCGACTGGCAGCCCCCCTTTTCCAGCTCGACGCCGATCTCGGTGGCCCCGGCGTCCAGGGCGTTCTCCACGAGCTCCTTGACGATCGAGGCGGGCCGCTCCACCACCTCGCCCGCGGCGATGCGATGGGTCAGCGTTTCCGGCAGGATGACGATCTTCCCCGACACTGGTTCTCTCCGACTTGGATAGGAAGCAGCCGCGCGAGGGCCGAACCCACGCCCGCGGCGGTCTTGTTGGGCAGGATATAGGGTAATTCATCCCGCCTGTCAAGAACGCGGAATGACGCCCGTCTCGGCGAGATACTCCCGCAGGGCCTCCTGCCACGGGGGCATCTGCTGGCCGGTCGCAGCGGCATACTTCGCGCCGCTCAACACGCTGCGGCCGGGGCGGGCAGCGGCACGGGCAAGCTTCCCGGAGTCGATCGGCATGACCGCGACGCCGTCCAGTCCCGCGTACGCAAGGATGGTGCGGGCGAACTCACACCAGCTGCAGGACCCGCTGTTGGTCACATGGAACACCCCCCGGTGGGGCCCCGCGATCAGCAGCTCCACCGCCGCGGCCAGGTGCCGGCTGTACGTGGGGGAACCGACCTGGTCGTCTACCACCTCCAGTCGCTCGACCTCCGCGGCCTTCCGGAGGATCGTCTGCACGAAATTCTTGCCATGCCTGCCGTACAGCCAGGCCGTGCGGATCAGCAGGTAGTCGTCGGCCAGGTCCCGCAGATGACGCTCGCCCTCCAGCTTGGAGGCGCCGTAGACGTTGAGCGGCGCGGGCGGGTCCTCCTCGTCGTAGTCGCTCCCCTTCCGGCCGGCGAAGATGTAATCGGTGCTGAAATGGACGAGGGTGATCCCCCTGCCGCGGCAGGCCAGGGCCACATTCTTCACCCCCGCGGCATTGACGGCGAAACAGGCATCCCGGTCCGTCTCGCAGCCGTCCACGTTGGTGTAGGCCGCGGCGTTGATGACCGTCTGCGGCGCGCACTCCTGCACGACGCGGCGGCAGTCCCCTTCCGAGGCGATGTCGAAGGCATCCACGTCCCGCCCCGTCACCTCGTGCGCCTGAGCCAGCCGGAGCATCAGGTCGCTCCCCAGCATCCCCTTGTGCCCCAGAATCAGAATGCGCATCCGTACTTCACCTCTTTGAGATACAGCCCCTGCGGCGGGGCGGTCATCCCCGCCCGCCGGCGGTCTTTCGCCGCCAGGATTGCGGCCAGCTCCCCGGGGGAGCACTTTCCCCTGCCCGCGTCGACGAGCGCGCCCACGATCGTCCGGACCATGTATCGCAGGAAGCCGTCGGCCTCCACGGTGATCTCGACCATCCCGGAGGGGTCGCGCCGCGCATCGATCGCGATGATCGTCCGGACGTGGTCCTCGCTGTCGGTGTGGGTCGAGCAGAAGGACGAGAAATCGTGCCTCCCCCGGAAGACGGCGAGCGCGCCGGCCATGCCGCCCATGTCGAGCGGCTCCCAGACGAACCAGGCGCCGTTGCGCTCCAGGGCCGGACGGACCGGGCGGTTGCAGATCCGGTAGAGGTAGACCTTGCTGAGCGCGTCGAAGCGGGCGTGGAAGGTCTCCGGGGCCTCGCCGAGCTCGCGCACGACGATGTCCGGCGGCAGCAGGCTGTTGATCCCCATCAGGAGATTCCAGGCGGGGATGGACGAGGCGGTCTGGAAATGGGCGACCTGGCCCAGGGCATGGACGCCCGCATCGGTCCTGCCCGAGCCGATCACCCCGACCGCGTCGCCGGTGATCCGACCGATGCACTCCTCGACTACCTGCTGGATGGCCAGGCCGTTCACCTGCCGCTGCCAGCCGCAATAGGCGGTGCCGTCGTATTCGATGACCATCCTGAGAGTGCGCATCGCCCCGTACCGGTGGTGCTGCCCGCCGCAGGATCGCCCGCGGACGGCATGCGAGGAAAGGTGTTGAAAACAAGCCTCGTTCCCTGGTATACGGCCTATAGCCGACGGGGACGTCGCCCGTCAAGCCATAAAGTTTTCGCGGTCGTCGGCGTCACCGCCGCGACCGCGGGGGACGGGCAGCGACGCGGATACGCCGGCTCGCGCCGGACGCTTGCGGCGTGGGCGGGGCCGGCGGGGCGGATCCCCGCTGCGATGCCTGCGGCGGGCGGACCGCGATGGTCATCAGAAACGGGAGAGTGAACGATGGAGACGAAGCTGCCGACGGAAGAGAAGATCCGGCTGTTCGAACAGCGGAAGGACGCGCTGATGGCGATGGGCGGCGAAAAGCTCGTCCAGAAGCAGCACGGCGCGGGAAAGCTCACCGCCCGCGAGCGGCTCGACGCGCTGTACGATGCGGGGACGTTCCAGGAGGTCCAGCTCTTCGTGAAGCACCGCTCCACCCTGTTCGGCCTCGGGGAGAAGGAGATCCCCGGCGACGGCGTGGTCACGGGGTTCGGCCTGATCAACGGCCGGACCGTGTTCGCCGCAGCCCAGGATTTCACCAGCGCCGGCGGCAGCCTCGGCGAGATGCACGCGAAGAAGATCTGGAAGGTGATGGACATGGCTGTTGCGGCCCGGAAGCCCTTTGTCGCGCTGAACGACTCCGGGGGCGCCCGGATCCAGGAGGGGGTCCCCTCGCTCGAGGGGTACGGCGGGATCTTCTACCGCAACTCGCTCGCCTCGGGCTACATCCCCCAGATCACGGCGATCATGGGGCCTACCGCGGGCGGCGCGGTCTACTCCCCCGCGCTGACGGACTTCGTGTTCATGGTGAAGAAGAGCGGCTCCATGTACATCACCGGCCCCGAGGTGATTCGGGCCGTCATCGGCGAGGAGGTGAGCCAGGAGGAACTGGGCGGCGCCGTGGCGCACGCCACCAAGAGCGGGGTCTGCCATTTCGCCACGGAGAGCGATGCGGACTGCCTCGCGAAAATCCGGACGCTCCTCTCCTTTCTTCCGGACAGCTGCCAGAGCCCCCTGCCCCTGGCGGCGGCCGCGGAGGACCCCGGCCGGGATGTTCCCGAGCTCGACGCGCTCGTCCCCGACCGGGCGAACCGCGCCTACGACATGAAGAAGGTGATCGCCGCGGTGGCCGACGGCGGAGAGCTGTGCGAAGTCCATGAACTCTGGGCGAAGAACATGGTCGTGGCCTTCGTTCGGATCGGGGGCCGGCCGGTCGGCGTGATCGCCAACAACCCCAAGCACAACGCCGGCGTTCTCGACGTGGCCGCCTCCGACAAGGCCTCGCGGTTCATCCGCTTCTGCGACGCCTTCAACCTCCCGCTTCTCACCTTTGCCGACGTCCCCGGCTACATGCCCGGCACGCAGCAGGAGTGGGCGGGGATCATCACCCACGGGGCCAAGCTGCTCCACGCCTACTCCGAGGCCACGGTCCCGAAAATCACCGTGGTCACCCGGAAGGCCTACGGCGGGGCCTACATCGCCATGTGCAGCAAGCACCTCGGGGCCGACTACGTGATGGCCTGGCCGACGGCCGAGATCGCCGTGATGGGGGCGGAGGGGGCCTGCAACATCATCTACCGCCGCGAGATCGCCGAGGCCCCCGACCCGGCAGCGAAGCGGCAGGAACTGGTCGACTCCTACGAGGCGCAGTTCAATAACCCCTACTTCGCCGCGGGGCTGGCGACCATCGACGAGGTGATCCGGCCGCGGGAGACCCGCCGCAGGATCGCCACCCTCCTCGGGGCGCTCGAGGACAAGGCGGAGACGCGGCTTCCGAAGAAGCACAACAACATCCCCCTGTGAGGGGAAGAAGACCCGGGCGGTCTTCGCACCAGGGGTGTGCGGCCGCAGGACGGCCGCGATCCGACACCGACTCGACTGACAGGATGGGACAATGGAAAAGATTATAGAAAAGGCTAAGGAGCTCTACCTGCACTACGCCGAGCAGATCATCACCTGGTACGATGGTCTGGAGCAGCTGTACCAGTATGGGGTATTCTTCCTGGGCATCGTTTTCGTTCTCCTCGTCGTCGCCTACGTGGTTCTGTCCCGCATCACTCGTTGACGGACATCCGGGTCCTCGCCTACCGCGGCGGGACCCGGCAGAGCGACTGCACGCCACGCCGCGACTGCTGAACGGCGCTGCCGCGCCGCAGCGGCACCTTCCTTATCGGTGATGCCGATTCCTCCTCGACTGTCTATTCTGTAGGGATTTCCCTTCGCTATCCGTTGCGATATGCAGGAATATTCCTTCACCAAGGCGCTCAGGCGGTGCCCACACGATCATTTTTGATTAATAATTAAAGCTAGTTATTCGTTATTGCCTGCCCTGGCATGGCCTGTGCTCTGGTTTGGGCAAGGCCGCTCAATCCCGGTCGAGCCCACGGATGGGACTTCCGCAGTACCGCCTGAATACGTGATGCACGCCCGTCCGCGGCATATGGCATTGCAGAGAGCGGCCCCGAAAGGTGCACCATGGAAACTGTACGTCTCCTGACAACGAGGACTGCTTGGCCGGCGCTCGTGCTGTGCGCTCTGGCCATCGGCGGTGCGATGCTGTGGCTCGGCGATACACCTGCCGATCTCCTGCCCGGCCCGGCCGGGGAGAGCAGCGTCAGCCGGCTGGAACAACGCCGATTCCCCGCCGCGGTCCGGCCGCGCCTGCCCGCCCCTGCCGCTGCGGCCGCGGAGGTGATCGCCAGCTGGTACGGGGCCTGGCATCACAACAAGCCCACGGCCACCGGGGAGCCCTTCGATATGTACAAGAATACCCTCGCCCACAGGACATTACCGCTGGGAACCCGGGTCCGGCTGGTCAACCTCGACAACGGAAGGTCAGCGGAAGGGATCGTCAACGACCGGGGGCCCTACATCAAGGGCCGGGATGTGGACGTCTCCTATGCGATGGCCCGGCAGCTCGGTTTCGTCGAACAGGGCATCATGAAGCTCTCCATGGAAACGATGTAGCGGCCCGGAAAACCGCACGCGGAGAAGGGAGATATCAGGCTATGGAAGAGGTGGACAATGCAGGAATGGCGCACAGGGCGGGGCCATGCTCCCCGGATCCGATCGGGTGGGACTGCACGGGGGCGTTACCGGGCATCGGCGCTGCGATCGCCTCTTTTTTCGTGATCATCGGGTGGGCGATCGACAAGCTTTCCGGCCGGGACCTGCTGGGGTAGCCGCGTCGGCGCGGGGGCGAACCGGGCCCGTATTCCCGGGGCACTCATTCGCCCGCGTTGCCCGCGAGGGTGACGACGGCAAAGGCGGCCGCCCCCTCTCCCGCCCCGACGATCCCCATCCCCTCGTTCGTCTTCGCCTTTACGCTTACCCGGCCGGGAGGGACGCCGAGCGCGCCGGCGATGTTCGCAGCCATCTCGTCGAGGTAGGGGGCGAGCCTCGGCCGTTCCAGGACGATCGTCGAGTCCACGTTGCATACCCGGCCCCCCCGGGCGGCGACGATTGCGGCCACCCGCCGCAGCAGCAGCACGCTCGCGATGTCCTTGTAGGCGGGGTCCGTATCGGGAAAGTGGCGGCCGATGTCGCCCGCGCCGGCTGCGCCGAGGAGCGCGTCGCAGATCGCGTGGACGAGCACGTCGGCATCGGAATGGCCCAGCAGCCCCTGGTCGTGGGGGACGACCCGCCCCCCCAGCACAAGGCGCCGGCCCGCCGCGAGGCGGTGGCTGTCGAACCCGAACCCGATCCGCATCCCTGACTCCCCCCCCGCTGCTCCCGAGAGCGGCCCGTCCGGCCGCCGCCGGCCGAGGATGGCCTCCCCGTGCGCCAGATCCTCCGGCGTGGTGATCTTGACGTTGTCGGGGTCGCCGGGGACCATCCGCACGGCGCCCCCCATCCGCTCCACCAGGGCTGCGTCGTCGGTAGCCACATATCCGTCGCGGCTTGCCCGCTCATAGGCGGTTACGATGATCTGCCGGTGAAATGCCTGCGGGGTCTGGGCGAGCCACAACCCCTCCCGCTCCACCGTCGTCACCACCCTATCCGCCCCGCCGGCCCGCTTCACCGTATCCCGGACCGGGAGGCCGGCTGCCGCGGCGCCGTACTCCTGAGCCGCCGTTACGACCCGGGCGATCACCGCGGGAGTGACGAAGGGGCGTACCGCGTCGTGGACAAGGACGATTTCTATCCCCTCCGGCACCTCGCGGAGTGCGTTGCCCACCGAATCCTGCCGCTCGGCCCCTCCCGCGACGACCGCCGTGACCTTGGTGAGTCCGTGCGCCTCCACGATATCGGCGCGGACCTGAACGACATCCGCCGCGGGTACGGCCAGAAGGATCTGCTCGATGAGGGGTGAATGCTGAAGCACCGCCAGGGTGCGGACGAGCACGGGAATCCCGGCCAGGGGCAGAAACTGCTTCGGAACGGCAGCCCCCATCCTCCTGCCCGTCCCCCCGGCAGGGACGATCGCCAGTGTCTTCATGCGGGGTCCTGAAAAAGGGAAAGGCCCGATAAAAGCGACCCACCGGTCCGGGAGACGGTCACTGCTTCACCATCCCGTTGGGCTTCTTGTCGGCCATGACCGATTTCAGCTCCGAGAAGATCATCCGCCCGGCCGTGGTCTGCAGGACGCTGGTGACCAGCGCCTCCACGGTCATTCCCTGGTATTTCTGGGCGTTGTCCACGATGATCATCGTGCCGTCGTCCAGGTAGCCGACCCCCTGCCCCGGTTCCTTCCCATCCTTGATGATCTTGACGGTCATGAACTCTCCGGGCAGGACCACGGGTTTCAGGGCGTTGGCAAGTTCGTTCACGTTGAGGATCTTGATCCCCTGGAGCTCGGCCACCTTGTTGAGGTTGAAATCGTTGGTGATGATCTTGCCGCTGGTCTTCTTGGCCAGGGCCACGAGTTTGGCGTCCACCCCCTTGATCTTGGGGAAATCGTGGTCGACCACGTCGATGTAGATGCCGCTCGAACGCTGCATGCGGTTGAGGATGTCGAGCCCCCTGCGGCCCCGGGCCCGTTTCAAGGCGTCCGACGAATCGGCGATGTACTGCAATTCGTCCAGGACGAAGCGGGGGACCATCAGGTTGCCTTCGAGAAACCCGGTGTCGGCGATGTCGGCGATCCTGCCGTCGATGATCACGCTGGTGTCGAGGATCCGGTAATCGCTGATCTCCTTGGCCGGCCCCCAGCCGAACAGGGTGACCTCCTCCACCTTCTTCGACCCGAGGACGAGCCCCAGATACCCCATGATCCCGGTCAAAAGCGAGTAGATCCAGGGGACGACCTGCCGCTTTTCCATGATGTTGCTCACGAAACTGAGGCCGTAGGCGAACAGGAAGGCGATCAGGAGGCCCACGAGCATCCCCACCACGCCGCCGAGGATGACCCGTAGGGAGACCTTACGAATGGCCTGTTCGATCTGGACGACGATCAGGGCGATCAGGACCCCCAGACACAACCCGGCGACCCATGCCCACCACTGGTCGTAGCTGTGATAGGCGATCGAATATCCGCTCGCGGAACACGCGAGGATCAACAGCAGCTTAACGATCAACGCCCATCATCTCCTTTCCCGGCGCCCCGGTGAACGTTTGTCGTCGGTCCCGCCGCTTGGCGGACCCGTCCGGGCCTCCCAGATACCGTTACCGTTGGTGTCGTTTCGTGGCTTGCGCGCCGGCTTCGCGCCGTACGAGAGGGTTCAGCGCTGCGGAAGAATCATTGCACCGTGAAGATCCGTTTCAGGTCTTCTTCCACCTTCGTCTCTTCGGCGTTGCTCGCCACCGAGATCTCCTTGATGAGCAAATTCTTTGCCGTATCCATCATCTTCCGCTCGCCGAAGGAGAGGTTCTTGTCGCTCTTCAGGATGAACAGATCGCGCAGCACACGGGCGATCTCGAACACCGACCCCGTCTTGATCTTCTCCAGGTACTCCCGGTACCGCTTATTCCAGGTCTGCTTGTCGATCGTGACGTCCTTGTTCCTGAGGATCGCGTAAACCTTGGGGATTTCCTTCTCCAGGATCACTTCGCGCAGGCCCACCGCCTTCGCGCTATTCATCGGAATCATGATCTTCATCCCGTTGCCCATGATCTTCATGATGTAGAACGGCTGCTTGTTTCCCCCCACATCCCGGTTTTCGATTGCCTCGATCACCCCGACACCCTGTGCCGGATACACCGCCAAATCCCCTACCTTGAACATTTTCCCACCATCAAATAAATGTATTTTGAATATCGTAGGTTATCACACTTTTTGCAAACAGTCAACAGGATTTCCGCGGCCCCGGGGGCGGTCCGCCGCGGCCGTGCATTCTCAGAGGTACCTGGCCCTGAGCAGCGCAAGATCCGCCTCCAGCTCGCGCGGGTCCCGGCCGCGGTATCCGGCCAGGATCTCCCCGAGCCGCCGGGCGACGGAGGCATCGGCCAGGTCGTCGAGACGCCGGTAGATACCCATCCGCCGTCCCAGCCGGAAGATCATCCGCTCTTCCCCGGGGAGGGCGAAGTACCGGTCGATCAGCCCGATGATCCGCTCCCGGTCGCCGGGAAGCTGGCCTTCCAGCTCCTCCAGGAGGTTCAGGATATGATCGCTGACGACTGCGGAGCTGATCCCGTCGAGCGTCTCGAAGAAGAGCCGCACCTCGCGGAGGATCTCCTCGTCGTCCAGCGGAAGGAACTCCCCCGTCCGGACCGCATCCGCGAGCGGCGTGTCGTCCACAACCTGCAGTGTGCGCAGGCGGATATGGTCGGGGTTGATCCGGTTGAGCACCGCCGCGGTCTCCACGGCATGCTCCCGCGACCACCTGCCTCCGCCGAGGCCTGGCATGACGTACTGGCACAGGGAGATGCCGGCCTCGCGGATCTTTTGCCCCCCCGCCACCTGTTCGGCGGCGGTTGCCCCTTTCCGGATGAAGGCCAGCAGAGGATCGCAACCTGTCTCGAGCCCCATATGGATCCGCGTAAGTCCCGCTTCCCGCAGGAGCTTCAGCTCGTCCGGCCGTTTTCTTGCCGCGGTCTTCGCCCGGCCGTAGGTGGTGATCCGTCCGACCGACGGTAGGGTCCTGCGGATGAAGGAAATCAGCTCCGCCAGCTCGTCGGTCTTCACCATCAGGGAATCCGCGTCCTGGAGGAACACCGACCCTTCTCCCGCCAGCAGCCACGCGGCGATCGCTCCGGCCTGCCCGCCGCAGGGCGTATCCCGGGCGAGCAGCCCCTCCGCGGCGGCCTCCGGCGCGCCTCCGCCGAGACGCTCGATCGTCTCACCGATCCTGCGCACCTCCTCCTTGACCTCGGCGAGGGGCCGCAGGGAGAACCGCTCGCCCCGGTACGTGCGGCAGAAGGCGCAGCGGTTCCAGGGGCAATTCCGCGTCACCCGGATCAGAAGGCTCCGGGCTTCGCTCGGGGGGCGAATCGGCCCCTGTTCAAAGGATAGGCACTGCTGTGTTGGTCCCATCACCCCACCGCCGACCCCGCTCCCGGCGGGTAAACGCGCCTGCCTGCCGCCGCAACCCGGAGGTCAATCCGCTCAGGGAAGAAAAAAGAGCGGGTTCCGCGGCTTGTTCCGGTGGCGCACCTCGAACTGCAGGGAGGGTTCCGTCTTCCCGGCCCCGCCGTCGCCGACGGAGCCGATCTGTTCGCCCTTTTTCACCCTCTGCAGCGTTTCCACGGACCGCCGCCCCAGCTCGTAGTAGACCGTCTTAAATTCGTCATCGTGCTCGATGATGATCGTGTTCCCGAACCGTTCGAGCGTCATCGAATAGATCACCTTCCCCGCTTCGGCGGCGATGACGGGGGTGCCCGCGGCGGCGGCGATCTTGATCCCGTTGTTCATGATCCGGGCGGTCTCGACCTTCCTGCCGTTGAAGTCGGTCGTGACCGACTCTGTCCCGAATCTTGCCACCACCCTCCCCTTCACCGGCCAGATGAAGCGCTTCCGGTCGAACTGGATCTCCGCACCGCCCCCCTCGTCGTCCCGCTTCTTCACGGTCCGGTCGGCGGACTCGGCGGCGGGCGCCTTCTCGGGGGCCTTCCGCGAGGCCATATCCCGTTCCGCCGCACGGGCAAGGGCGGCGCGATCCCTGGCCGCCTCGGCGGCTGCCCGCTCCGCCCGCGCCTTTGCCTCCGCAGCAGTCGCCCGTTTCGGGGTTTCCTTCGCGGCTGCCGGGGGCGGTGCCGCCGTCCTGGCCGCAGCGGCCGGCGTCTCGCCGGCCCGCAGGCGTGACTCCGCGAGCACATCGTCGAGGACCTGATCCGCCGCGGGGATGAAGATCACGCTGTCGACCGCGATATCGTCCGGTCGGGCGATATTGTTCACCTCCGCCAGCTCCTGAACGCTCACCTGGTACGCCCGGGCGATGGCAAAGAGGGTCTCTCCGCTCTTTACCCGGTGGTAGACGCCGCGGTTCCGCTGGCCGCGCAAGGAAAGGGATGAGCAGGACAGCAGCAGGACACCGACGAGGAGAACGACGATCAGCTTCCGGTACGCGAGGAGGGAGGGGAAACCCCGGAAGCGAGGGGATGCGGTCATGAATTGTCCCACCCGTGTTCCCCGATCAGGTCGACGAAACGGCACCCGCCCAGCTCTTCCCGCTTCAGGTCGTCCGGATCGTCGGACAGGCGGGTCAACCGCAGCAGCGACTGGGACGAGCGATTTCCCACGGGGATGACCAGCCTGCCTCCGACGGTGAGCTGTTCGATCAGCGACCGGGGTACCCGGGGCGAGCCGGCGGTCACCATGATCGCCGCGAAGGGCCCTTCTTCGCGCCACCCAAGGGTCCCGTCGCCGACCCGGATGGCCACGTTGTAGTAGTTCAGCGCGTCGAGGATCCGCCTCGCCCGGTTCGCCAGCACGGCGATGCGCTCGATCGAAAACACCCGTTCGGCCAGTTCGGCGAGGATGGCGGTCTGATATCCCGAGCCGGTGCCGATCTCGAGGACCCGCTCGTCGCCGGCGAGCCCCATCGCTTCGGACATCAGCGCAACCATGTAGGGCTGGGAGATGGTCTGCTGGCGATCGATGGGGAGGGGGGAGTCGTTGTAGGCCTGGTCGGCCAGCCCTTCGTCGACGAAGAGGTGGCGGGGGATCTTTTCCATCGCCGCGAGAACCCGCCCGTCCCGAATCCCCCGCGCCCGGAGCTGGGCATCGACCATCTTCGACCGCTGTTTCTGAAACCTGTCAGCCACATCCTCTCCTGTCACCGGCTCATTCGGGAACGGGCAGCACCGCTGTACCGGCAGTCGCCCTCGGAGCTATCTCCCCACGCTACCATCAATTTCAGTATACCACCGCCGGGCAGGTTTTTCAAGTTTCCCGGGCCGGTGCGTTTTCCCGGGAGAGGCCGGCACCCGGTCCGGGCACAGAGAGGCCGGCCGCATTCGCGGAAGGCGAAAATGTCACTCGTACGCCACAATCAGGCGCGGCGAGGTGACGGTGATGTTCACCCGGTCTTCGATGCCGACGAACCCGAAGTCCGTGACCGAGCGGTCAAGCAGAAAGCGCACCTGGAAATCGGACAGTCCCAGCCGCTGCACCTCCCGCATGAACCCGGTCACGTCGATCGTGACGAAACGCCCCTGATCTGACCGGAAGAAATCGAACCGCCGAACCAGCAGCGGGGCAGAGCTGAAATCCAGCGGGCTCAGCCCCGAGACCGGATAGGGTACGAGGTCCACCAGGGCCGGAACCAAGGCTGCGAAGCTCACCTCGGTGAGGAACAGCTCCAGCGTAGCGGAACGGATCACCGCGTCGGCGGGGACGCGGTCCTCGCCGGTAGAGCCGTCCAGCGGAAAATCGAGGAATGCACGGTACTCGGGAAGATGCGGATCCAGGTCGTCGATGCCGAAAAACAGGGTTTGCGGCCCATTGGCGACCGTGAATGTCCTCAGGACCGGATCGAAGGCGATATCCCCGTCGGAAGGCTGGTGGCTCACGATCTCGGCGACAAAGACAGGCGGAAACCCGCTTCCCCCCCCGCCGCAGGCGGCGACGGCGAGCATGGCGACGGCTACGATCCCAATGCTGAGGATGTGTTTCATGACTATCCCCCTGCCCCCCTGGTTCCGAGATAGCTACCGGCGCGAACGCCTTTTGCACCCATCGGCCGGAGGTACGCACGTACAAGTTCAGGATAGAAAACGGGGCCTGCGCTGTCAAGGAGATTTCCCTTTACTCTTCCACCCGCTTCCGTTAGAAATGGCCGGGACGGCCGCGTCAGGTACGGCAGGACAGGGGTTTTCCTTCCCTGCGGCGGCCGACAACACGGGAGAACGACATGCAGGACGCACACACCCCCCTTGCCGACGCGCTGCGCGAGGCCTACCGGCGGGGAGAGGAGGACGAGACGCTCACGCCCCTGGTCCTGACGGACCCGGCAGGACGGCCGGTGGGGAGAATCGGCAGGGGTGACGCCGTCATATTCTACAACATCCGCGGGGAGCGGGAGGTCGAACTCACCCGCTGCCTCACGGAGCCGGGCTTTCGGGAATTCCCTGTCCAGGCGGAGATGGACCTCGCCTTTGCCACGATGATCGAATACCGGCCGGGTCTCGCGGTCCGCGTCGCCTTCCCGCCCGCGGGGATGCTGGCGGAGACGCTGAGCGATACGATCTCCAAAGCGGGTCTCCGGCAGGCAAAGATCACCGAAGCGGAGAAGGCGGTGCACGTGGGGTACTTCCTCAACGGGAAGAAGGAGGCCCCGCTTCCGGGCGAGGAGCGGATCATCGTGCCGACACGCAAGGACGTGGCCCTCTTCGACGAAGCCCCGGAGATGTCGAGCGCGCAGATCACCCGGGCAGCGATCGAAAAGATCCGCGACCCCGACTGCCGCTTCCTCTTCGTCAACCTTCCGAACGTGGACGTGGTGGGCCACATCGAGAACCGCGAGGCCGTCCTCCGGGCGGTCGCATGTGTGGACAGGTGCGCCGGCGAGATCGTGGACGCGGCCCGGCAGGAGGGGGTCACGACGATCGTCAGCGCCGACCACGGGACCGTGGAGAAGTGGCTCTACCCCGACGGAAACGTCGACACGGGCCACACCGACAGCCCGGTCCCGTTCATTCTGATCGGGGCGGGCCCGGGGCAGACGCTCCGGCCGGACGGAGAGCTGGCCGACGTGGCCCCGACGGTCCTTTCCCTCCTCGGGCTGCCGATCCCCGCCCTGATGACCGGTCGGCCGCTGACGGAAGCGGCGGTCACGCCCGCCCGGGTCCTCCTGCTCATCCTCGACGGATGGGGGGTACAGGAGGAGGGGCCGGGAAACCTCATCGCCGCAACCCGTCCCGCCCGGATGGCCGCCTTTCTCGAGGAGTGGCCCCACACGACGCTGCGGGCCGCCGGCGAGGCGGTGGGACTGCCGCCCGGCACCGTGGGCAACTCGGAGGCCGGCCATCTCCACATCGGCGCGGGACGGCGGATCTATTCCGACCGGGTAAAGATCGACCGGGCGATCGCCGACGGGTCGTTCTTCCGGAACGAGGCCTTCCTCGCCACGGTCAGGGCCGCCCGGGACCGCGGCCGGCCCCTCCATCTGCTGGGCATCGTCTCCTTCTTCAGCTCCCATGGGTCGATCAACCACCTCTTCGCCCTGATGGAGCTCGCCCGCCGGGAGGGCGTCGCCGAACTGTTCATCCATGCCATGCTCGGACGGCGCGGCGAGTTGCCGGAAAGCGGGGCCCACTATGTGGGCAGCATCGAGACGCGGGCGCGGGAGATCGGTCTCGGCCGGGTCGTGTCGGTGATCGGACGGTACTGGTCGATGGACCGGGAGGAGAACTGGGACCGGATCAACCGGACCTACCGCATGCTCGTCCACGGAGCAGGGACCCCTGTCCCGGGCACCGGCGCTGGGTGACCGCTGCGCCGATCCTTGGACGGACGCTGCGGGAGGGCTTTTCGCGGAATGGCCCATCAGTCTTTCAAACTCTGACGGATGCCTTTTTCAATGCCGTCGGGAGGTGTGCGTATGGAAGTCAGGATAAATCAGGGGCTGATCGCCCTCGTCCAGGGGGACATCACCGACGAAGAAACAGACGCTATCGTCAATGCGGCCAATTCGAGGCTCAGCGGCGGCGCGGGCGTAGACGGCGCCATCCACCGGGCCGGCGGCCCTTCCCTCATGGCGGAGTGCCGGAAGATCGGCGGCTGCCCGACCGGCCAGGCGGTCATTACCACGGCCGGGAACCTGAAGGCAAAACGGGTGATCCACACCGTCGGTCCCGTCTACCAGGGGGGAACGAAGGGGGAGGCGGAACTCCTGCGCAGCGCCTACCTTTCCAGTCTGCGGCTCGCGGCTGCAACGGGGCTCAGGAGCATCGCCTTCCCGGCGATCAGCACGGGCGTCTACGGATATCCGCTCGCCGAGGCGGCCGGTATCGCCCTGAAAACGGCGATCGACTATCTGCGGGGGCACAGCGACATCGACGTCATCCGCTTCGTCCTCTATGATCGCCGCTCCTACGACGCCTTCGCCGCCGAGCTCGAAAAGCTTCGCTGAGGGGGAAACCGATGCACAGACGGACCGGGCAGCTCAAACCGGAAATGCTGGGGGACGTGCTCCGGAAGATCCTCAAGAAGCGGAACATCCCCCATACGGCCGCGGACCGGCGTCTGCTCGCCCTCTGGCGAAAGGCCGTCGGACCGCAGATTGCCGCCCAGACCCACCCCGACACCCTGAAGCGCGGGGTGCTGTTCGTGCGGGTCTCGGCGCCGGTCTGGATGCATCAGCTCACGTTCATGCGGGAGGAGATCCTCGTCCGGATCCAGGAATTGACCGCGCCGGACGAGGTGCGGAATCTGCGCTTTACCATAGGCGAGATCCCCCCCGATCCGGCGGGGAGGGGATACCCGGGCGCGGCGGCCGCCCTGCCGCCTGCGCCGCTGGCGGGCCGCGACCGGACGATGGTCCTCGCCAGCCTCGAAGCGGTCCGGGACCCGGAGCTGCGCGCCATCCTGGAGCGGGTCATGACGCGGGAGATCGGCCGCCGCCGGCAGCGGGAAAAGCGGTGAGTTCCTGAAACAGCGCCGCCATCTCGGCGGTGTAGACGGCCCCGTCGGCGTAGATGACCAGCGGCGTCAGGACGGTCAGCTCCTCCCGCCCCCCCTTCACCCCCTCGACCAGGACGAATTCTCCGCGCCCCCCGCTGCGGGAGTGGACCATCCGCAGGCGCTTGGGTTCGATCCCGGCGGCCCGCATCCGGACGAGCAGCTCCACCATCCGGCGCGCCGGATAGATCGCGTAGGCGCGCCCCGACGGGCGCAGCGCTTCTGCGGCGGCGGCGAGAAAGTCCTGCACCGACCCCGCGACCTCGTGGCGCGCCACGGCCTTGGCGGGATCGGGGTTGGTACGGCCCGACCGGAGGCGCCGGTAGGGGGGGTTGAACACCGCCACATCAAAGGATGCAGGCGTAAACAGCCGCTCCGGCCGGCGGATGTCGCCGTGACGGATCTCCACCGAGCCGGCAAGGCCGTTGAGCTCCGCGCTCCGCTGCGCCATCTCCGCCAGCTCCTGCTGGATGTCGATCCCCAGGACCCTCCCCCCGGGGCACCGGCGTGCGAGCAGCAGCGCCACGACCCCGCTGCCCGTACCCAGGTCGATGCACGCCTCGCCCTCCCTGAGGACGGCGAAATGGGCGAGGAGCAGCGCGTCGAGGGAGAACCGGTACCCGGATTTCGGCTGGATGATCCGCAGCCGGCCGCCCAGGAGGGCATCGACGGTTTCCCCGTCCCGCCCGGCAGCAGCCGCGTCTCTGGCAACATCCGCGCCCACGGTCACTCCAGGAGATGAACGAACAGGCCGCTCAGCAGTTTCGGCTCGAACCAGGTGGATTTCGGCGGCATCACCTTCCCGGCGTCCGCCACCGTCATCATCTGCTCCAGCGTGGGCGGGTACAGCGAAAAGGCCACGGCGAAGCCGCCCCGGTCGACCAGCCTCTCCAGCTCCGCCATCCCCCGAATGCCGCCCACGAACTCGATCCGGCCGTCGGTCCGCGGGTCCCCGATGCCGAGGATCGGCCCGAGGAGGTTCTCCTGGAGCAGCGAGACGTCCAGCCGGGCGATGGGATCGTCGCTGGTCAGCATCTCCGGGGAGACCCCGAGCCGGTACCAGGAACCGTCCAGGTACATGCCGAATTCATGGGCCCGGCCGGGCGATCGTTCCGCAAACCCCGCGGTGACCGGGAACCGCTCCCGAAGAAGCCGCAGGAACGCCTGAGGCGACAACCCGTTCAGGTCTCGCACGACGCGGTTGTAGTCCATAATCCTGAGCTGGTCCTGGGGGAACAGTGCCGCCAGGAAGAACCGCTGTGTCCCGGTGTCGGCGCCGCCGGGATCGCGCTGTCGCCTCAGGCGCGCAACGCCGGCGGCGGCGGCGGCGCGGTGATGGCCGTCGGCGATGTACAGGGCGTCCACCCGGCTGAACTCGTCGGCCACCTCCTTCACCCGCGCGGGGTCGGAGACGACCCAAACGGTATGGGCCACGCCGTCCGCCGCGGTGAAGTCGTACTCGGGTTCGCCGGCGGCGATCCGTTCCGACAGGCGGTCGATCGCCTCCCGCCCCCGGTAGGTCAGAAACACGAGCCCCGTCTGCGCCCCGACGGCGTCGATGTTGTACATCCGCTCCCGCTCCTTGTCGGGCCGCGTCAACTCATGCCGCCGGATCAGCCCGGATTCGTACTCGGCCACGCTCGCGCAGGCCACGATCCCGCACTGGACGTGGCCGCCCATCCGCAACCGGTAGAGGTAGAAGGCGGGGCCCGCTTCCCGCCGGAGGATCTCCCGGCGGACCAGCTCGTCCAGGTTGGCCCTGGCCCGTTCGTAGATCCGGCGGTCCTCCACCCCGGTGGCATCGGGGACGTCGATCTCCGACTTCTCCACGTGCAGGAAGCTCAGCGGGTTCGCGGCTGCCAGCAGCCGTGCCTCGGCCGCGCTCAGCACGTCATAGGGCGGGGCGGCGACGGCCCGGACATGGGACCTGACCGGCCTGAGCGCCCGAAACGGAAGGACAAGCGACATGGATCTCCCCTCTCGCGAAACAGGCCGGGAACCGCTGTTGCCCGCAGGAAGCCCCGACGGCCCTTTCGATTTTTTCCTTGAAATTTCCTAGCACAGCAGGCTATGGAAAGCAATCCGAAAGGGGAAGCAGGATGGGAGAGATCACGCGCGTATTCATCCACGGCCTCGACAGCAGCAGCCGGGGAACCAAGGGGACCTTTTTCCGCGCCAGGTACCCGGGGATGCTGATGGAGGACTTCACCGGCCCGCTCGAAGCGCGGATGGCGCAACTGACGGCGGGCCTCGCCGGGCGCGACGGCCTCATCCTCGTCGGCTCGAGCTACGGCGGGCTGATGGCCGCGCTGTTCGCCTGCGGCAGCGCGGCCCGTGTCCGGAGGCTGGTCCTGCTCGCGCCTGCGCTGGGCCACGCCGATTTTACCCCCTGGTACGCCAGTCCGCTGCGGATTCCCGTATTTCTCTACCACGGACGGTTCGACACCGTCGTCCCGCCGGAGCCGACGCGGCAGATCGCCGAGCGGCTCTTTGCCCGGCTGGAGAGCCACCTCGTCGACGACGATCACGACCTTCACCGCGTCTTTCCCACGCTGGAATGGGACCGGCTGCTGGAGGCCGGGGCCGAATAAGCGCTTGACAAGGCGGGGGGCGGCCTTTAGCATCGGGTATCAACGGGCAGGGAGAAGATCAGCGATGTATTCGAAAAAAGTGGTCATCCGGTATCCGGCTGAGTTCGCGGAAAAGCCGATCATCTATGAGCTGGTCAAGAAGCACGACCTCCTGCTCAACATCCTCAAGGCCCGGATCTTTCCGCGGCGCGAGGGGGTGCTCGTCCTTGAGCTGAGCGGCGAGAAGGAGAACTTCGACAACGGCATCCGTTACCTGAAGGGCCAGGGGCTGACGGTGGAGCCGCTGTCGAAGAGCGTCAGCCAGAACGAGGAGAAGTGCCTGCACTGCGGCGCCTGCACGGCCTTCTGCCCGACCGGATCGCTGTATTTCGACCGGGAGTCCTGGAAGGTCCTGTTCGAACCGGAACGGTGCAACGGCTGCGAGCTCTGCGTCTCCGCCTGCCCGGTCCGCGCCATGGAGGTCAGCCTCTTCTGAATTTTCAAACGGTTATCAATCAATACTTATCCCCACAACTGGTCAGAGGATTCATTTGTGACCAGATTGTGACCGGTTGCCTAAAATTCATCTCTGGGATCTTCTCTTTCACGATACCTTTGATTGCTCCTCCTAACATTCTTGTAGATTACACCTACAAGTCCGCGACTCAATGATGATAAAACTATTGAATATTGCTGATAGAAAGAAGTGATATAAAGCAGGGCATGGCATTTGCCACCGCTTTTTCAGCTATTCGAGCCCTGCCTTGCGCATGCCTTCTATGAATTTGACCATAGGGCCGGGCGTATAGGGAACGTACTTTTCGATCCATGCAATCGATAGGTCGAGATGCATTTCCTTCAACTGTGCAAGCGCCGTGCGAGCTTCGTCAATCTGACCCGCCTGTGCCAGACTCGCGACGCAAATTCGGTTGCTTGCTGTAAATCCGGAACGCTGTTGTAAGGCCTTGCGGCCGAAGTCTACCGCTTCGGCAAAGCGCCCGGAGAGATAGTGGACAACAGCGATCCCCGTATTAAATATAGCGTTCTGTGGATCGTGTGGGCTCATGCGGATCGCGAGCTCCAGATGAGCGATCGCTTGGTCTGTTCGGCCGTCGAACGCGAGTGTCCAGCCGAGATAACCGTGGGCTGCGGCAAAGTTTGGGTTGAGCTCGAGTGCACGCTGGAATTCCTCAACCGCTGCGTCGGTACGCCGCCTGAAGAAGGCCAAGAAACCAAGCGTGAGATGCGCCCATGGATCGCTATCGTCAAGTTCGGACGCCCGAGCGGCGAAAGGCGCTGCCTCCTTCACGTGCTGATCCATGACATTGCAACCGACATAACCCGATACCAGCAACAGGAAGGCCAGCATGCTGTGGGCCGGGGCATAATTGGGGAATCGCTCCACAGCCTGTTTGAGAATGCTGATTGCGGCATCGATTTCTGACGTGGTAAGGCGCCAGAATAGTGAATTTGCGCGGATCACCATATCCCACGCGTCGAGATCGTCCGATGAGCGGCTTTGCGAGCGGACGCCTTCGGCTTCCAGCAGTTTGGGCTCGATCGCGGCGACCACCTTCATCGTGATCTCATCCTGTAGAGTAAAAACGTCCGTCATTTCACCGTCGTAGCGATCTGCCCATAGGTGATTACCGGTCGCTGCATCGATCAACTGGGCAGTAATGCGTAAGCGGTTGCCGCCCCTGCGCACGCTGCCCTCAAGCACATAGCGCACGCCCAACTCACGAGCGACTCGCTTCACGTCGACCGCCTTGCCCTTGTAAGTGAATGATGAATTGCGCGCGATCACGAAGAACCAGCGTAATTTTGATAAGCCCGTGATAATGTCTTCCGAAATGCCATCGGCGAAGTATTCCTGTTCTGGATCCCCGCTCATATTGACAAAAGGCAGGACAGCGATAGTCGGACGGTCGGAATCCGAGATCTTGTGTTTCACTTGAGACGAGGCGGGTTTTGTGGTTGCTGCCCCCGTATTGTCATAGAGATGGATCCGGTGAACGCCAATCGGCCGAGCAATGTTCTTGACGGTTTGCTCGCCCATGTCCTCGAAGCTGAAGCTCAATTTGTCGCGTACCTGGTCGAACACGTTGCGCGAGACTAAAATACCCCCCGGCTCGGCGAGCGCCTCTAAACGTGCTGCGACGTTGACACCGTCGCCATAAATATCGTTACTGTCGCTGATGATGTCGCCGACATTGATACCGATGCGGAATTGAATGCAGCTCTCGGCCGACACCTCTGCGTTGCGCTCGGACATGCTGCGCTGAACTTCCACGGCGCACCGCACAGCATCGACAACACTGACGAACTCCACCAGCAATCCGTCCCCTGTGGTCTTTACGATCCGGCCACGGTGTTCGATGATTTTGGGATCAATCAATGTTTTTCGCAGGGCTTTCAGAGCAGCGAGGGTGCCTTCCTCGTCGCGGCCCATCAATCGACTATAGCCAACCATATCGGCAGCGAGAATTGCAGCTAACCGACGCTCCACGTGCTCTTCGGTCATATCAATTTACCCTACCTATGACATTTTAACAGCAATACCAATCAGATTCCGCTCGAATTGCGCCTCTTTCCGGTGAGGAGGCACCTTCCGTAAGTCCTTTTAATGGCTGACTACAGAAGGTTAAGGGCAAAGCTGATGGGTTTACTTAACGAACAAAGAAATTGTTTTTAATTAAAGCATCTATGAAAATATAAAGTCAAGAAGAAATGGCATCAACGATTTTCATCATTGATTACCGTCCGAAAGGGGGGATCACCGTCGAAAAGACCATACGCTCTCTTTCAGGAAGCAGTCCTCATTTTGCCGGCGCATTTGCCTTCTCTGTGAAAATTTGCCGTGTATTGGCACGCCACGTGAGCGGGAATAGGTCGCGGCAACAGGAGCATGCGGAGGAGCAAA
>CAIYSL010000048.1 GCA_903928915.1 uncultured Syntrophobacterales bacterium
CAGGCAGAACACCAACTACGCGATCAACATCTACGCCTGCCACCCCTTCTTCATCCAGGGGATGGCGACGATGACCAACGGCGAGAACACGGCCTTCCTGCCGATCCGGGAGTTCCTGATGTCGCGCAAGGAGCCGGGGTACGTGGGGTACCACTCCGATTCGGAGGTCTTCACTCACATCCTGCACTATACGCACCGGCACCTGGGGCTGGATCTCGAGACGTACAAGCACGTGATCACGCCGCTCAAGGACGAGGAGCTTGTCAGCCACCCGAACGGCCCCTGGCTTCGGATGCTCAAGCAGAGCTGCCGGCCGCTGATCATCGACGGCCCGAACTGCGTGATGGGGTGCCTGCCCGACAAGACCCTGTTCATGGTCCAGGACAGCAAGAAACTCCGCCCCGGCATCGTGGGCGGCAACCCCGGGACGTTCGCCTTCTCCTCGGAGATGTGCGGGCTCGACGCGGCGATTCCGGCGCGCGACAAGAGCAAGGATTTCCAACCGATGAAATACGACACGGTCTTCGTGGGGCCGGAACGGCAGGAGGTGCGGCAATGGAGCCAACTGGACAGCTTAAGCCGTCTACACTAAGCACGACGGACCTGCCCTGGCAGGTGTACTGGAGCAAGGAGAAGTGCTGCCTCTGCGGCCGCTGTACCGCGGTCTGCCCCGTGCAGGCGATCGAACTGGGGGTCCACCGCGAGCGGATGATCAAGGTGCAGGTCGGCCTGAAGGAAAAGCCGGGCAACCTCTACGGCGTCTACCACGGGATCCGCCAGCGGACCGATGTGGCCCACGCCTGCATCGGCTGCGGGATGTGCGACATGGTGTGCCCGAACCACGCGATCTTCCCGCTGCACAACGACGAGCCGGACAAGCTCCGCTTCCACATCACCCAGGGGGGCATCCCGCGGCGGCGCGGGGGGCGGCGCAACGCCCCCGAGAGCGTCCTGGACGAGATCAAGTTCGTCCGCATCTCCATGCTGACCGACCCCGCCCTGGACGCGGGTCGCCACGAGTTCGAGCTGAGGACGCTCCTGGGCAGGGTCCTGCCGCCCGAGGAGGCCCTCCGCGTCAACCGGGAGGGGGGCTGGGTCCCGCCGGTTAGGGAGATCTACCCGCTCATCCTGGGGAGCATGTCCTTCGGCGCCCTCTCTCCGACCATGTGGGAGGGGCTCCAGATGGGGGTGGCCTACCTGAACGAGGAGCTGGGGATGCCGGTCCGCTTCGCCACCGGCGAGGGGGGCTGTCCGCCCCGGCTCTTGCGGTCGCGGTTCCTGAAATACGTCATCCTCCAGATCGCCAGCGGCTACTTCGGCTGGGACGAGATCATCCACGCCCTCCCCGAGATGAAAGAGGACCCCTGCGCCATCGAGATCAAGTACGGCCAGGGGGCCAAGCCCGGCGACGGGGGGCTCCTGATGTGGTACAAGGTCAACAGGCTCATCGCCGCGATCCGGGGGGTCCCGGCAGGGGTCAACCTGCCCAGCCCGCCCACCCACCAGACCAAGTACTCCATCGAAGAGGCGGTCGCCAAGATGATCCAGAGCATGTCCATGGCCTGGGGCTTCCGGGTTCCCGTCTATCCGAAAATCTCGGCGACATCCAC
>CAIYSL010000049.1 GCA_903928915.1 uncultured Syntrophobacterales bacterium
GCCTGTTTATGAAAACGACTTCCCGCGCAGCGAATGGATGCAATTCATCCCATCGGGTCATGTGTCGCTCGACAACGTTATGTTTGCTCCTCTTCCGCTGGAGGGCAGCGTTGTCGGTGTGATCGGACTGGCGAACAAGCCAGGGGGATTTGATGAAAACGATGCCAGAATGGCAACCGGAATGGGTGAAATTGCAGCGGTCGCTCTTCGCAACAGTATGAACCTTCAATCTCTAGAGGCGAGCGAAGTGAGATTCCGTTCTGTTGTGGAGACCGCTTCGGATGCCATCATAACGATCAACCAGAAAGGGCACGTGGTGTTATGGAATATGGGAGCGGAGAAGGTCTTTGGCTACACCCCTGGAGAAATAATGGGCAAAGACATATCCTTACTGATTCCTGAAACATTCAACAAACTCCATTGTGATGCTATAAGGCATACCGTTGAATCAGGATTAAGGCATGGCGGCAAGGTATTGGAAGTGACCGGATTAAGAAATGGTGGAAATGAATTTCCGATAGAACTCACTGCGACTAAATGGCAAACAAAAGAAGGAGTCTTCTTCACCAGCATAATCCGAGACATCAATGACCGCAAGCGGATGGAGACGGAGAGCCGCGAATTGCAGGAGCGCCTGCAACGCGCCGAGAAAATGGAGACACTCGGACAGCTGGCGGGGGGGGTGGCGCATGACCTGAATAATGTCCTGGGTGTCTCGATGGTCTATGCGGAACTTCTCCACGAGCAGCTTCCGGAAGGGACCCCCATCCGAAAGGCTGCCGACAGCATCCTATCCTCAACACAGAAGGCGGCCGCCATGATCGAGGACTTTCTCACCATGGCGCGCAGAGGGGTGGTCGTTGCAGAGGTAACAAATCTCTGTCACATTGTTACCAGTTTTATCCACAGCCACGTGTTTGCGAATATCAAGACATTGAATCCCGGTGTAACGATCTCGGTGGAGCAGGCTGAGAACATCATGAATATCAAGGGATCGCCCATCCACCTGGAGAAGGCGCTGACAAACCTGGTATCGAATGCAGTGGAGGCGATTTCCGGCACGGGCACCGTAACGATCAGGACGGAGAACCGGTATCTCGACAGGCCGGTTGCGGGATACGACGCGGTGCAGGAGGGTGAGTATGTGGTGCTGACCGTATCCGATACGGGCGCGGGGATCCCCCCCGAGCACCTGGGCAGGATATTCGAGCCCTTTTACACCAGGAAGACCATGGGGAAGAGCGGCACAGGGTTAGGATTGGCGATCGTGTGGGGGACGGTGAAGGATCATCACGGGTACATCGATGTCGCAAGCGAGGTGGGCAGAGGGTCCACGTTCACCCTGTATTTCCCGGCGACGCGGGAAGTGACTGTGCAGGATGCTGCCGGGGTCCAGGTTGAGGAATATGCCGGACGGGGTGAATCGGTGCTGGTGATTGACGACTCATGGGACCAACGGCAAGTGGCGACCGCGCTGTTGACCAGGCTTGGCTATGACGTGAGCGCTGTTTCCGGCGGCGAGGAGGCGATCGAGCATCTGAAGGTCAACACGGCAGACCTCCTGGTATTGGATATGATCATGGATCCGGGGATGGATGGGTTGGATACGTACCGGGAGATCATCAAACTGCACCCGCATCAGAAAGCAATCATCGTAAGCGGCTTTGCAGAAACCGATCGGGTGCGGGAGGCACAATCGCTGGGTGCCGGAACCTTTGTGAAGAAGCCATACTTGAAGGACAAGATCGGGGTGGCTATTCGGGCCGAATTGGATCGGAAGTAGAGAAGAGCATAGTCTTCAAGAGCACAAACGATATTCATTGTTCTCGAAGATCTGCTTCTTCATTGACTGGTAGGTGCATGCGATAGGCAGCATTGTTTTTTTGCCGAAGCAGTTCCGATTGAACTCTGCTGCAAAATTAAATCTACCTCGCTTAACTACTTCAATAAATAATCGGTAAGCTCAATTCGCTGTGTTGAATCGCCTGTTCAGGCGAGCGGCCAAGCGCGACGCATTCCCTTCAAAATTCCTTTTTCACGGGCCGGCGATGGGCCTTGACAGGATGAACCCATCCGGGGGATAGTACCGCCGATTGGGGCGATGGAACGGCCCCATCGGAGCGAAGGGAGCAGGAATGGCCGGGATGAAGACGGCAAAGATCCTCGTCGTGGAAGACGACTCCAGTATGCGTGTAGTCCTCAAGGCCATGCTGAAGAAGGAGGGCTACGACGTGGTCACCGCGGCGAACGGCGCCGAGGCACTGGACGTCCTCAAGAAGGACAGGATCGCCGTGGTCGCCACGGACCTCAAGATGCCGCGCATGGACGGCATGGAGCTCCTCGACAGGATCGTGCGGGACGACCCCTCGCTTCCGGTCATCATGCTCACCGCCTACGGGACCGTGGCCACTGCGGTGGACGCCCTGAAGAAAGGGGCCTTCGACTACATCACCAAGCCCTTCGAGCAGGAAGAGCTCAAGGCGATCATCCTCAAGGCGGTCAAGACCCGGATGATCAGCGACCGCGACCTCACCGCCGCCGAAGACGACGCGGATCCCTACCGGATCGTGGGCGTCAGCAGCCGCATGGCCGAGATCCACGAGATCATCCGCAAGGTTTCCCCCACAACTTCGACCGTCCTGGTCACCGGGGAGACGGGGACGGGCAAGGAGCTGATCGCCCGTGCCATCCACCGGCTGAGCCCCCGGAAGGATCAGCCCTTCATCAAAATCAACTGCGCCGCCATCGCCGAAAATCTGGTCGAGAGCGAACTGTTCGGGTACGAGAAGGGGGCCTTCACCGGCGCCGTCACGACCAAACCCGGCAGGTTCGAGCTTGCCCACAAGGGAACGCTGTTTCTGGACGAGGTGGGCGAGATCCCGCGGGAGATGCAGGCAAAGCTCCTCCAGGCGATCCAGGACCAGAGCTTCGAGCGGGTGGGGGGGCTCAAGACGATCGCGGTCGACGTGCGCCTGATCGCCGCCACGAACCGCAACCTCCTGCAGGCGGTGAAAGACGGGAAGTTCCGGGAGGACCTCTTCTACCGACTCAACGTCTTCCCGATCAACGTGCCTCCGCTCAGGGAACGGCCCGAAGACATCCCCGCCCTGACCGATTATTTCATCGAGAAGTTCAACCGGAAACTCCTGCGCCGGGTGGAGGGGGTCGCACCGGAGGTGCGCGCGTGCCTGCTCGCCTATCCCTGGCCCGGCAACATCCGGGAGCTGGAGCATCTGATCGAACGGATGGTCCTGATGGCGGAAGAGCCGCTCCTTACGATGCCGCTGGTCCCGCCGGAAGTCGCAGACCCCGCCTGCCGGGCGGAGTCCCTCCTGTCAGTGGAGCTGCCCGAGAGACCCGGCCGCGACGTCCTGAAGAGCCACATGGAAGAGATGGAGCGGCAGATCATCTCCCGCTGCCTCGAGGAGTGCGGGGGCAACGTCACCCACGCGGCGGAACGGCTGGGGCTGAGCCGCAAAGGGCTCCAGCTCAAGATGATCAAGCACCACCTGCGGAAGCAGGAGGAGTGATTGGCAGAAGGGAATGCAGATACCGGGCGTTCCCTCAGGAGTCGAAACAGTTCAAGATTTGGCGATGACGATAAGGAGAACAATCCATGAAGAAAATATGTGCATCGGCGGCAGCGGTCATTTTCGCCATGGTGTTGCTGTATCCGGCTTTGGTCATGTCCTCGCAGGCCGCAGAAAAGGCGGATACAGGGCAAGTGGCGAGTGAAGACATGGCGGAGAAAGCCAAGAGGGCACAAGAAGTCGAAACGCTGATAACAATGGGCACGATGATAGTGGAAGAGGGCAAGAGGACGAGCGACCAGATGATGATAAAGAACGGGCAATTGATGATAAAGCAAGGTCAGATGCTGAAGGAAGGAAAATGACCGCACGAGGATGATGCAAGGCGGCGCAACAGGCTGTCACGTTCATTCAACGCAGAACGAAGCTGCGCAACGCAGCGGATGAGCGTGTTGCAACAGCTGCGGTCTTACCGGTCAGGCACCGAACCGAATCACTTCGCTTTGCGCCTCCCGAACGTGCGCTCCCGGTCAACAGCCGGCTAGATCACCACCGGGTACTCGGGCTTCCTCCCCTCCAGGACATCCAGGACCCCCTGGGCGACCATGGTGGCCATGTTGTACAGGCTCTCCTCGGTCATGGCGCAGAAGTGGGGGGTCACGATCACATCGTCCCGGTGCAGCAGCGGGTTGCCCGGCCGGGGCGGCTCCGGGTCGTACACGTCCACGGCGGCGCCGGCGATCCTCTTTTCCCCGAGAGCCGCGAGCAGGGCCTGCTCGTCCACGATCGAGCCGCGCGCCGTGTTGATCAGGTAGGCCTCCGGTTTCATCAGGGCCAGGGTGGCCGCGTTGATCAGATGCCGCGTGCCGGCGCCGCCGGAGCAGTGCAGGGCCACGAAATCGCACTGCGGCAGCATCTCCTCCAGGGTCTCCGCCTTCTGCACGCCGCAGCCCGCCATCGTGTCGCGGGCCACGTAGGGGTCGTACCCCAGGACGCGCATGTTGAACGCCGCCACCACCTTCTTGGCCAGGGACGAGCCGATCCTGCCCACCCCGATCACCCCCAGGGTCTTGCCCCACAGATCGGCGTTGATCAGCCCCTTCTGCCGTGTCATGATGGCCATCGTCACCGTATCGCTGAGCAGCTCCTCCGCCTGCATGGCGCGGTGGGCCTGGACGATCTTCCGGCCGAGGCAGATGATGAATCCCAGCGATATTTCCGCCACGCTCTCCGTATTGGCCGCCGGGGTGTAGACTACCGGGATTCCCAGCTCCTCGGCGGCACCGATGTCGACGGTGTCGTACCCCACGCCGTGCCGGCCGATCACCTTGAGCCGCGGCGCGGCCTCCATGATCTGCCGGGTGATCGCGGTGTTGCGCACGACGATGGCGTCGCAGTCGCCCACCGCCGCCAGGATGCCCGCGAGATTTTGCGGCTGGGGATAGACCAGCTCGGCCTTTTCGGCCAGCATCTTCTCCCCTGCCTGATGGATCCGTTCGACGACCAGAATCTTATGCATGGGTCTCCTTTATCAGTTCATCCCGGATCGCCAGACCGATCCGTTCCAGGATGTAGGGTTTCTGGACATACGACCCGGCCCCCAATGCGTGGGCCTCCCGCACCCGCTCGGTCTCCGAAAAGCCGCTCACGATGACGGCCGTCTGGGATAGACGAAACGGCCCTCCGGGTCGTGCTTATATACGATGTCCGGCAGTACGTCGAGCAGTGCGTTGTACTCGCGGGTGATCCGCCGGTCATCCCTGACCGGAGCGAATAAAGCTCCTTTCGAATCTCCTTCGGGATCGTCGGGATGCATGGCGTCTCGCTATTGCACCCCATGGGATAGCAGCTCCCGTTCCAGGAGGATGATCTTCTTGCTCAGCATAGACTCCCGTGCCGCCTGATTGTCCAGGAATTGTACCGAAGCGTACGACAGGAGCGCCCCCCCGCCTGTAACCCTTGCCTGCCAGGTCCTGATCACCCTCCCCTCGAGGGGGAGCTTCGTATTGTCGACGCCGATCGTCAACTTGATCAGGTCATGGGCCTTGAAGGGAAACTCCTCCTTGCTGCTGATCCTGATCCCGCCCACCGAGATGTCGACGATCGTGACCGCTGCGCCCTGCAAAAAGGCGCTCAGCCCCCTGTTCAACGTGGGTTTGATCCGGAAGTTCATCCGCAGGTTGTGTTTCTTCGGTTCGGTCTCCCGGTCGAAGACCAATGCGGGGACCCGGTGGGAAAGGGTGAGTTCGTAATCCTCCATTCCCTTCAGCCGGGCCCAGAACCCGTACCGATTGTTTTTGCCCTCGCTTGCCTCCAAGAAGGTGATCAGGAACCGCTTCCCAAGCCGGTTGTCGGACACCGGCGGCGTGCTCTGGGACAGGATGAGACGCTTATCCGCTACCGCGTAGATCATCGTCGGCAGGGGAGAAATCTGCGGCTTCGCTTCGTCGCCTTCGAACAGGATATCCGCCGTCACTCCCGGTTTAATGCTCACCATACAGCGATTCCCTCTCGGACGGGGGATAGTGGTGCTGCCCGCCGCCAATTATGCGCGCAATCATACACCTTTTTCCCGACAAGAAAAGAAAAATATCGCCCTGACCCGCCGAGACGGCGCAGCGATTCATCTGTCGGAAATCAAGGGGGATAGCGGAAAAATCCGGTACCCGATGCGGGGACCGAGCAGGCGGAGGCCCGCAGCGCCGTGAAGCCGTCCAGCCCGGGGGCGGGGTATGCGGAAGGTGCTCCCGTTCATGCGGAGACCGGGATGCCGGCGGCCACCCCGCCTGCTATGCGGGGTTCAACTGTTCGCCGAAGGCCCTTCCGTAGGCCTGGCAGGCCCGCAACCCCTCAGTGGTGCCCACCTTCTGCTCCAGGAGGTTGAACGAGCCGAGATTGACCATCTCCATCCGGAAGACCTTCTCCATCGTGTCGAAGATCAGGTTGGGGGCATCGCCGATGTGGGTGTAGGAGCCGAAGGCCCCGCCGAGTTTGCCGGCAAGACCGGCCACCTGGGCCAAGAAGAGGAACAGCTTCATCGACCCGATCATGTCGCGGTAGTAGGTCGGGGAACCGAACAGATACCCGTCGTACCCCCGCAGCTCCTGTTCATTCTTGATTTCGGTGATCTTGCGCACCTCCGCTTCGTTGCCGGAGAACCGCACCCCTTCGGCGATATCCTCCGCCATCTGGCGGGTCTTGCCGGTCCTGCTGTCATAGGCAATGAGCACTCTTCCCATAATCGCTTTCCCTCCCTTCATTCCTGCGGCCGCCCCCTTCCCCCCCGCAGGCCCCGCGGTCCCGGGCCGGGGCAGCTCCGACCCCGCCGGCAGGCACGAACCGCTCCGCTGTCGGCTATTTCACCGACACCACCGGACAGTGCGCCTCCAGGATGACGTACTGGGCCGTCGACCCCAGGATCAGCTTCCCGACCTTGGAGCGCCGTTTCACCCCGACGATGATTTCATCGACCTTGTTCTCCCGGGCAAAATTGACGAGGTCCTCGCCGGGGGAGAGCCCGCGGATCAGAAGGTGGGTCGTACAGCCGATGTTCCGTTCGGAGAACAGCGATTTCGCCCACTCCAGGCCGCGCTCGGCCTGCTCGATCTCGGAGAGCTGGTCTCCGGTGCCCTCCTCCATCGACGTGATCACCTCGGCGGTTGCGCCGAACACCTCCGCGTGCGTTCTGGCCAGTTTGAGCGCCTCCTTGGCGGGCGCACTTCCGTCGTACCCGACTAAGATCTTCATGGCAATCTTCTCCTGGTGAACCGCTGTATTCGTTCCGCTCCGGAACGGTCTCGCACTTCGGCGAGCGATCCCGCACCGCATCGCCCGGGGGCGCCGCTCAGCCCGCCTCCGGCTGCGGCAGGCAATCCCGGATCTCTCCGGCCACGCCCATCCGGCGGACAAGCCGCCGATGCTCTTCCGGCGTGATCCACGACACGCGCAGGTAATTGGTAATCGCCTCGTCGGTCAATCCGATCCGCCGGGCCTCCTGCACCGTGACCAGGTATGCCTCGATCTCGGTTTCCCGGTCCACATAGGGTTTCTCCCGGTCGTAGAGGTCGCGCCCCTCTAGGTGCTGCTTGACGTGACACAGTTCATGGATGATGTCCAGATACAGGACCGCATCGGAGGCGGTGCGCAGGTGCATCAGCCCGACGGTAATGGAACCGTCGTCGTTGTCCACGAACATCTCCCCGGGACGGTCCGCCACGAACACCTGCGTGCGTTCGATGATCCTGTCGACCTCGTGCGGATCGGCGAAGAGGGAGCAGAGGGCGTCGCAGGCGCGTACGTCGGCAAACACCTCTTCCAGACGGTACTGCCCGGGTTCAAGCCCGCGGTTGATGCGAAACGCCTTTTCCATCGTGATAGCCCCCCGCGACCGCTCGGATTCCGGTCGGCATCGGTCGGGGCGGGCTCCGGCCCGCCTGCCCGCCAGAAGCATAGGGAAACCGGATGTCACTGTCAAGAAAAGAGTGGCCGCTTCCGGGGCCGCGCCATCCCGCGGGAACGATCAGACGCCGAGGAAGGCGTGCAGTCTCCCGAGATCCGCCATCAAGGCGGCGAAGCCCTGCGGCGTCAAGGATTGCGGCCCGTCGGACAGGGCCTTTTCCGGCTCCGGATGGACCTCGATCAGCAGACCGTGCGCCCCGGCGACCAGCGCCGCCTTTGCCATCGGGGGGACGAGGCTCCGCTTTCCCGTGGCGTGGGAGGGGTCGACCATGATCGGCAGGTGGGAAAACTCCTTGATCAGCGGGACGATCGACAGGTCCAGGGTGTTGCGGGTGGCCGTTTCGAAGGTGCGGATCCCCCGTTCGCAGAGGATCACGTCGGGGTTCCCGCCGGCCAGGATATACTCGGCCGAGGCGAGAAACTCCTCGATCGTGGCGCTCATGCCCCGCTTGAGCAGCACCGGCTTGGCCGCCCTGCCGAGCTCCTTGAGGAGGTCGAAATTCTGCATGTTCCGGGCGCCCACCTGGAGCAGGTCGGCGTGCGCGGCGACGAGCCCCACATGGTCCGGGCTCATCACCTCGGTGACCACCGGCAGGCCGCTCTCGCGGCCGGCCGCGGCCAGGAGGCTCAACCCCGCCTCCCCGAGTCCCTGAAAGGTGTGGGGCCCGGTCCGCGGCTTGTAGGCGCCTCCCCGGAGCAGGTCGGCGCCGGCGGCCTTCACCGCCCGGGCGGTCCTGATGATCTGCTCCTCCCCTTCCACGGCGCAGGGTCCGGCCGCGACGACGGGGCGGCACCCTGCGCCGATGCGGACGCCGGCCACGTTCACCACGCTCGACTGGGGATGGAAGTCCCGGGAGACCATCTTGTACGGCTTGGAGACGTGGATGATCTGCTGGATACCGGGCAGGTCGCGGATCGTCAGGTCGTCGATGTACCCCTCGTTGCCGAGCACCCCCACGGCGGTCCGTTCGCTGCCCGGTATCGGCGCCGCCCGCAGACCCATCCGCTCGACGGCCTGCACCACGGCGTCGAGCTGTTCCTTCGTGGCCTTGTGACTCATGACGATGAGCATCGTTGCCTCCTTGGCGGCTGCCGCCGGTATGAATGGACAGACGATAGCAGGGTAATCCGTTCCGGTCAAGAATCGTCATCACTGCGCGGGAATGACCGCTTGACAGCGCCTCCGCGGTATGCGAATAAAATTGGAAAGCCGCGTCATTCCGGCAGCATGGTCGGATTCGCTGCGGCCATCGCGCCTGGTATGGGTTATCCTTTTTCATTCGTGAGGGAGTGTATGCCGAAAAAGAACCGTCCATCGCAAGCCACGGTCCGGACAACGCTGCGGCGCATAGGGCTGCTGATCCTCTGCATCGTCCTGCTGGGCTCGGCCGCTGCGTACGCCGCGGAGTTTTCCCTGATCGTCGAGCCGGCGGGCCCGCAGGCCCTGGTGCAGCGTCAGACGACCGACCGGAAAGGCCCCTTCAAGTCCGCCCTGCGGTGGCGCCGCGTCGATCTGCTGAACCGACTGGCCCAGGCCGACGGGATCGCCGCGGGGGATGAGCTCGTCCTCAACCTCTTCCCCGACGCCACGTACCACGCTACGATCGACCGCGTTTCCGCCAACAGGCAGGGTACGGTCACCGTGCGCGGCCGCCTGAGGAACTACCCGCTGGGGTACGTGCTCGTCACCACCACCGGCGACCGCAGCCTCGCGACGGTCAGTGTGCCTGAGCTGGGGGTGGAGTACACGATCCTGTTCGACCCGGACTCGCAGGGGCACTACCTGCTCGATCAGGACCCGGCAGCACAAGACAAGCTGCCCGAGGGTCCCGTCGTGCGGCCGCGGCCCCCCACGCCGGAGCAGCGGCAGGAGGTGGAGACGCTCCGGGAGCGGATCCAGCTCAATCAGGCCCTCCCCGATTCCCCGGTCACCGTCGATGTCCTGGTGGTCTACACCCCGGCGGCACGGAGCTGGGCCGTTACGAACGAGGGGAGCATCGCCAACACGATCGCCCAGGCAATGGCGAAAGGGCAGCTCGCCGCGGACAACAGCAATACGCTGCTCACCGTGAACCTGGTCCACTCCCAGGAGGTCAGCTACACCGAAAGCGGCGATTCCGGGGTCGACCTGGACCGCCTGCAGAATCCGGGCGACGGCCATCTCGACGTCGTGCACACCCTGCGCAACACCTACGCCGCCGACCTGGTGGTGCTGCTCGAGATGGTCAACGATGTGGGGGGGATCGGGTACCTGCTCGAATCACCCGCAGGCGAGCCGGCCTGGGCCTTCTCGATCACCCGGGTCCAGCAAGCTCGCGATACCTACACCGTAATCCACGAGATCGGCCACAACATGGGGCTCAGCCATCACAAGCTCCAGACCGCCGAACCCGGACCCGGGATATTCTCCTACTCCGCAGGGTGGCGCTGGACCAGCAGCGCCGACCTCGGCCGGTACTGCTCGATCATGACCTACGAGCAGGGGATATTCTTTGCCGACGGGATCAACCACACGCGGGTGGCCTATTTTTCCAACCCCGGGATCGCCTACCTGGGGACGGCGACGGGGCACGCCGCCGACGGGGACAACGCCCGCACCCTGCGGGAGACCAAGGCGGTCGTCGCCGCCTACCGCCAGGCCACCCCCTCCTGCACGTACACCCTCAACCCGATAAGCGCGGTCTTCGGCGCCTCGGCCGCCACGGGGTCCGTTGCGGTGACCGCCTCAGCGGCGAGCTGCGCCTGGACGGTCGCGAATAACGCCCTCTGGATTACGATCACCGCGGGCAGCGCGGGCACCGGCAGCGGAACGGTCTCCTACTCCATCTCTGCCAATGAGACGGGCAGCGGCAGGACCGGAACGCTGACGATCGCCGGCCAGACCTTCACCGTTACCCAGAGCGGCGGCAGCCTGCTGTACTTCCCCCATGTGGACACGAACCTCCCCTGGCGGACCGAGATCGCCGTGATCAACACGAGCCCCACGCAGACCGTCACCGGCACCCTGCGGGGGTACAGCAACGCCGGAGGGCTCGTGGAGACCATCGGCGGGATCACCCTTTCCGGCCACGGCCGGCGGCAGGTCCTCGTTGCGAACGAGTTCACCAGCCACGGGAGTATCGGCTACATCGTCTTCGAAGCGAGCGCCCCCACCGTCCAGGGCTATACCAAGTTCTTCCAGGAAGGCGTCTATCGGGCAGCGGTCCCGGCGGTACGGGGTACGGAAGTGAACACCGGCGACATCCGCGTCCCCCACATCGACTCGAGCGCCTTCTGGTGGACCGGCATCAGTCTGGTGAACACCACCGCCTCGACGAAGGTCCTGACCATCAGCTTCAACACCGGCCAGAGCGTGCAGCGGACGCTCACCGCGGGCCAGCACGACGCCTTCGCGATCCGGGACCTGTTCGGAGGCCAGCCCCAGCCGGCGATCCAGTCGGCAGCGATCACGGGATCGAACGGAATCATCGGCCTGGAACTGTTCGGCAGCCTGAGCGGCGGCAGCCAGCTGGAGGGGGTCCTGCTCACCGACAACACATTCTCGACCCTCACCTATCCCCACGTGGCCTCTGACGGATGGTGGACCGGGATCGTGGCCTACAACCCGTCGGACCTGGCCTGTACGATCACCGTCACCCCCTACGACGTCAGCGGAGGCCAGCTCACCCCCCAAACCCGAGCCCTCGGCGGGAAGGAGAAATACGTCGGTGCGGCAGGGGTCGATCTCCTGCTCCCGGCGGGGACCGCATGGCTCAGGATAGACGCAACGCGGCCTCTGGTCGGGTTTGAGCTGTTCGGCACGGCCGACGGGAGGCAGCTGGCGGCCTACGGGGGAGGGGGGGGCGGTTCGACGTCGGGCGTCTTCCCCAAGATCGAGAAGAACGGGGGCTGGACCGGAATCGCCTTCGTCAACTCGGATCCCCTGCCGGCGTCGGTCACCCTGACCGCCTACACCGACGCGGGAACGGTGGTGGGCATCCCCCGGATGCTCACCCTCGGCGGCCGCGCCAAGGTGGTCGATCTCGTGCAGGACATCTTCAGCGGGCAGGACATCGGGAGCGCCACCTACGTCGCCTACACATCGACGGGAACCGTCGTGGGGTTCCAGATCAACGGCAGCGCCGACAACGCGCTGCTCGACGGTCTCCCCGCGCTCGCCAACTGAGGGCAGCGGAAAAAAAAGGGGGGGGCGGATACTTCCGCCTCCCCGTGACCAACGTCGATCCTCCGCCCCGGGCACCCCGGCAGTGGTGTGCCGGCGGCGTTCCTTCAGTCGACCTTCTTGAAGGCCTGCTTCTTCGCCCCGCAGACCGGACAGGTATCGGGCGGCTCGCCCTCGACCGTATGGCCGCAGACGGTGCACACGTAGTAGTCGGTCTCGGCATTGCTGCCGAACTGATCCAGGGCCTTCTGGTACAGCGCGGCATGGACCTTCTCGACCTCGTTGGCGATGGTGAAGGACCGCAGCGCCCCCTTGTTTCCCTCCGCTTCCGCGTCCTTAATCATGGCGGGGTACATCTGCTGGAATTCGTACGACTCCCCGCTGATGGCGGCCGCGAGATTCTCCCGCGTCCCTTTTATCGCCCCCAGCTCCCGGAGGTGGTTGTGGGCATGGATCGTCTCCGCCTCTGCCGCCGCCCTGAACAATCTGGCTATCTGCCCGTACCCCTCCTGCTCCGCTTTCTTCGCGAAGGCAAGATACTTCCTGTTCGCCTGGCTCTCCCCGGCAAACGCCGCCTGTAGATCTTGTTCCGTCTTTGCCATACCCTTTTCTCCTTTGCAGTGTTAGTTGGTATCATCGACCGTCATGGTCCGTTCCTCTGCTTTGCTATCCTGAGCCGGGCTCCCCTGTCCGGCGCGCTGCGCGCTTTGGGGGCGCGGCGGCGGCACTACCCCTGTCCGCCCTGCGGGGTTTGTCCGGACGCGTCGACCCTCCGCGCCGGCCCTGCGCCGGGGCGTCCGCGTCCGAACAACAGCGGCAGATGCCGTAAAACTCCACGTGGTTCCCCAGCAGGTTGAATTCGGCCCGGTCCCTGCCGGGAATGGCGAGATCGAAGGAGGCATGGATATCGACGATCCGTTTGCACCGCACGCAGATCAGGTGGTGGTGCGGTTCGGGGTTCGGGTCGAACCGCTTCCGCGCGGGGTCGATCGTCAGCTCCAGGAGCTCTCCCCGCCGGCGCAGCGTTTCGAGCGTGTTGTAGACTGTGGCGAAAGACATGGTGGGGAAGCGCTGCGCTACCGCCGTATAGATATCCTCCGCCGATGGGTGAGCGGTGTTGTCCTTGAGGTAATCGAATATGGCCAGCCGCTGCGGGGTTAGCTTCAGGCCGTTCGGTTTTGTTTCTTCCATGGCGCGCCTGTGTTTAGAATGATTATTTTTTTGGAACTTATATCATCATGGAGCTGTTCTTGTCAAGCACTATTTCCCCTCAGCCGAGGGTGCGCGGCAGGACCCCGTCCCAGCGGTCCCCCAGCGCCCGGAGCAGCGCCAGCCGCAGCTGCTCCTCGTCGACCTCGCCGTCCCGCGAGGCCAGCGAGGCGATGGCCGTCCTGCCGGGCGAACCGCCGGCAGCCAGGATGGAGGGGACCAGCATCTCCCCCATCCCGGCAACCATACACCCCTGCGGCGCCGCGTTCAGGATCAGGTCGACCCCCTCGCGGCAGCGCAGCACCGCCTCGCCCACGAAGGGCACCAGCTCGCCGTAAGGCTTGCCCGTGGGGATGATCGGCTCCGCGGCGGCATACACCTCGGCCATCGGATGGGGCATCGGGACCCCGGCGGCGGCGTACAGGGGGCGGGCGAGGAGGTTCCGCAGGTTAGCGATGGTCCCGAGGGTATCACGGCAGACCTGCCGGTCCTCCGCCGCCTCTGCCGCGGGGGAACCGTCCCCTTCCGCCGCGCGATCGGCGAGCCGGCCGCGGGCGTCGAGCAGCCGGGTGAACAGCAGCGCCTCGAAGTAACACCACGTGGGGGCCACGGTCAGCGCGAAGGCGCCGTAGCCGAGGTGATCGTTCAGCAACCGGAGGATCGCCTCGCACTGGGCCGTCCGCATGTACACCTCCCCGTCCAGATGGATCCGGACGGGTTGCCAGTCGGACCGGCCGTCGCCCCGGGCGGGCGGCGTCCAGCGCCGGGCAAAGTCGCGAAACAGCCCGGCTAGCCCGAAATTGTTCCAGAGCCCGTAGCCGAGGTACTTCGCGGCGCCGGCCAGCGCGGGCGCGCGGCGCGAAACCGCCTGTACCAGGCGCGCCGCAGCGGGTCCCGGCGGGGCGCCGAATTCGATCTGCCGGTGGACGGCTTGCTTGAGCCCGCGGTACTCCCGTTCGAGGGCCCGGAACTGAGCCTCGTCGCGGCACCGGGTCGCGGCCTTCGCCAGGAGGCTGTGGAAGAGGCCGTGGACCACGACCCCCTGGTAGCCGAGGATGCCCGCCCAGGGGGCCACGGCCGTCAGGACGTCGCCGCGGTCGACGAGGCCGCTGGAGATGTTTTCCAGGAACCTGACCTGTACCGGCCCGCCGCCCCCGCCCGGGGCCGGGCAGGAGACCTCCGGCCCGCCGAACACGGCGGCGAACGCCAGTTTGAAGACGTGGATGTACTGCCCGAGGCGGCAGGGTCCGTCGCCGCCGTTCATGAACAGGACGATCCGGTCCTTCCCCCGGACGAGCGGGTCGTCCGCGCGCCTCCGGGCGAGGAAATCCTCCACGGCCCCGAGCATGTCCGCGAACACGGCCGCCAGCGGGACGCATACGGCGTCTCCCACGTGCTGCCGGCCCAGCCGGCCCTTGGCCTCGAGGTCATACCCCTCGTCCGTGTAACTGTCGACCACGGTAACCCCCATGGCGCGGATCACCGCCGTGATGACGCGGTTGTCGCCGAGGGTGGGCACATGGACCACGTCCCGGCCCGGGTCGAGACCGTCGAGGGCGAACCCGTTCAGGACCTCCAGCCGCAGCGGCGGGCCCGCGACGGCACCCTGCAGGGCCTCCCGCTGTTCCAGGCGCCGCAGGTGGGTCATGATCCGGTTCTCCAGGTGCGCCAGCTCCGCGATGGTCCCGTCGGACTGGATCCAGAGAAAAGGCGACGGCCGGGAGATCTCCTGCATCAGCGGGGCCGTCATGCTGTCCGGGCCGCACCGGAAGGTGGTCAGGACCGCGTGGGAGATCCGGGAGCGCCCCTCCCCCTCCTCGAGCGAGCGCACGGCCGCCTTCAGCCGGGCATGGCCGATCAGCCTGTGGAGCCGCCGCCGCACCACGGCGTCGATCTTGGTCAGCACGTCGTGGGCGTTTCGCCAGTAGACGTGGCCGAAGCGGGGATCAAGCGCCGTGTCGAAGGCGTACGACGGCACCGGGACGATCCCCTTGTCCTTGAGGGTCTTGCTGATGTGCTGATCGTACACCCCCGGCGTGAGGACGTACTCGCGGCCGCAGACGACGGTGACGGGGGCGCCGCTCCGGGCGGCGGCCTCCAGGTAATCGGCCGTCATCTCCGCCTTCTCGTCGTCGAGCCTGGCGGTCTGCTCCCGGGCGAACCGCCAGGCCTCGCGAAAGCGGGCCGGATCGACGCTCAGGCCGGCGCGGGTGAAGAGTTCTCCCCAGGAGCGGTACAGCCGGCGCGTCAGGACCGCCTCGTCCGCATCCCCGAGGTTCGCCGCGGCCACCAGGAAGCGCGCCTTGGGGTGGGCGGCCCGGGCGAACTGGACGGCCGCCCAGATCCCCCCCTGGTTGGTCGTGCAGGTCCTGCCGAGACTCGCCCCCCCGGTGGGCAGGAAATCGATCTGCGGCAGGAAGATCAGCCCGTGCGGCTCCCCGGCCAGGCGGATGCACTGTCCCGTCGCCCCGATCGTGGGGGCGCAGGTGTCGAGGCTGAAGCACCCCTGGGCGGCGCGGATATCCTCCGCCCGCACCGTATCGCAGTGGACGGGCAACCCCAGCGCCTCCAGCAGCTTCGCAATGCCGTAGGCATGCTGCGACAGGGTGAAGCAGCGCGGGATCACCAGCCGGTCGGGGGCCTCCGAGCGGGGGTGACGCCCGTCGATCCGCTCCCATATCTCCCGGTAGGCGTCCGGGACGGCGGCGGCCCGATCGCGGCCGGCCGGAAACTCGTTGACCGAGGTGCAGCCGCCGATGGCCAGCGCCAGCGGAGGGTCGAGCTCGCGGGAGGTGATCGCCGTCCGGGTGCAGCGCATCCGTTCGTTCCCGCAGACATGGCCCGGACAGGAGATCAGCTTGCGCTCGTACGACCAGCCGCTGAAGCGCTCCCAGTCGCAGGGCTCCGCGACGATCGGGTCCGCCTCGCCGGCGCGGGTCAGCAGGCCGTAGCAGGCGCGGTGTCCGGGATCGGGCGGGATCAGCCCGTACACCGGGCCGCGGACGTGCCGCTCCAGGCAGTCCACCGTGGCCAGCGCCAGGGGGTCGCTCTGCATCGTCTGCCCGTGCAGGAGCACCACCGGGTTCGGCGGGATCGTCACCTGCGGCCAGAGTGTGCGGGCCATGTTCTCCACGATGGCGTGACAGCAGGAGGCGAGGATCTCGGCGGGCGGAACCCCACGGGCCTGCATCCGCCGGGCCTCCTCCATCAGGAACACGGCACAGGTGGCGTTGCTCTTCCAGGCCCGTTCGGCCTCCCCCGCCAGCGCGTAGGCCCGCGCCACGTCGGGGACGGCCAGCAGATCCCGCAGGATGTCCATCAGGCTCCCCGTGCCGGCCGAACACTTGCAGTTCATGGCGTTCTCGAGCAGGGCCCGGCGCCGCAGCGATATGACGGAGATCTTCGTGTCCTCGCCGCCGATGTCGACCAGCAGGCCGAAATCCCGATTGACGGGGGCGCGGCCGCGGGCAGCGAGGAAGGCGATGTGCCCTTCGAGCAGCCCGAGGGAGCCCAGGACGTGCGCCTCGTTCTCCACCATCGTCACAATCCGGTCGCGCAGGTGGGGATAGACCGCCTGGAGGACCTTCCGGATCTGGTAGCGGCCGCTCCCGGTGAGCCCCCAGTGCTGCACGGCCAGTCCCTGCACGCCCGCCTCGCCGAGGGCGGCCAGCAGCGCGCGGACCGTCTGCAGGGCGTCGCCCTTGTTCGGGATGCAATCCCGGTACAGGATTGCGCCCCGCGGGGCCGACGCGATGGCCATCTTGGCCATGCTGGAGCCGATGTCGAGGGCGATATCGACCGGCCCAGCCGCAAGGGCGGCGATGCCGGCCGGGACCGCCGCGTCCCCACCCTGCCGGACGAACCGGTCCCCGCTGACGAGCCGCCCCCGGATCTCCCCGAACGAGGGAAGCTGCTCCCCCCGGTCGCCTCTCCTCCGGAGGGCAGGCGGCCGGGACCGGGGCGCACCCGCCGCCAGGTCCGAGGCCAGGGCGCCCATGCCCAGCATCACCGGCGAGAACCCCGCGTCGTACCGGATCAGCCGCACCCCCCGGCTGGCAAGGACGTCCGCGGCACAGTCCCGCATGAATTGCCAGCGGAAGACGCCGCCCGTCAGGATGACGCTCTCCACCCCGGCGGGGACCCGGCCGCAGGGCTTGGCCGCCTCGGATTTCATGGTGACTGCAAGCGCGTGCGCCACGGGGATTCCCTGGTTCTTGTCGGAAACCGTCGCCGACACGCTGAAGACGCCGCAGCGCTCGGTCCGGACGGGCAGTTCCGCGCGCAGCCGGACACCTGGCTCGCCGAGATAGGGGGCCAGCAGCCGATCCGCCTCCTCCGGGGCGATCGCGAGCTTCTCCAGGATCCTCCGCAGGTTGACCCCCGAGCCGGCGCCGCAGGTGGGGTTTACCGTCACCCCCGCCAGCCGTCGAAAATCCCCGCGTCCCGCCGTGACGACGCAGTATCCCGACGCCGAAAAATCGATGATCGCGACGGAATCCGCCCTCGCCCCCGGCGGGGCGGCGCCGTTCAGCAGACAGCCTGCCGCCCTGCGGAGCACCGCTTCGGACATCAGCTGCGTCCCGCCGTCCGCGACGGCGGCGGCCTCAGCGGCAAGCTTGCCCGTCAGAAAGATCCCCGGCCGCCCTCCACCGGCGCGATCCCGACCGGCTGCGGACCCCAGTTCCGCCGCGAGGATGGCTTTGAGTTTTCCCTGGTGGGGGCGGCTGCGTTCGCTGAGCAACCGGCCGTCGGCGGCAAGGCAGCGGATACGGATGTTTTCGATGCCCGCGTCCACCAGAAAGACGGCTCGCTCTTCCATACCGTTTTGCCTCTGCACCGTTTGCCCCCCTGTCGTGCCCCGGAGAGCGGCACCCTCCCCGCCCCGGTGCGGGCCGGCGGGACTCTCCGTGGCCCCTGCGGCCTGCGGGGAGTGTACAGGACCCGACTGCCCCGTTCAACAACATATTTCCCCCGTACCCCGCCCCCGGCCGCATGCGACGCTCACCGGCCAACCTTTCCCTTGCCCTTCGCGGAAAAGGTGCGTAGAATCGGAGGAAACAGACCCCGCACACAGGAGTACGCCCATGAAAAGGATCCTTGCGCTCCTGCTGGCGCTCCTCTGGATCGCCTTTCCGGCGTCGGCCGGCGCCGCAGCAGCCGGTTCCCGGCCCTACGGCATCGCCCTGATCGGCGACCCGCACCTCCCGGGCAACCACGTCCGGTCCAAGGAGCAGGTCATCCGGACGATCAGCGGCTGGAGCGGCATCGACCGCGTCGTGGTCCTCGGTGATATCTGCAAAGAGACGGGAACCGCCGGGGAGTATGCCTTTGCGAAGAAATTCTTCGGCCGCCTCCGCCAGCCGCTCCGCCCGGTCGCGGGGAACCATGACTTCATCTACGAGGACGAACCGGACAGCGAAGGCCGCAAGCTGAAGGCAACGGCGGCGACGCGCAAGAGGAAACTGGCGCTGTTCGCCGAGACGTTCGGGCTGCGGGCCGCCTCCTCGGCGGAGCGCCTCGGAGGCTATCTCCTCGTCTACCTCTCCCCCGACGACCTGGAGACCAACCTCCTGGTACAGCTCTCCGCCGAGCGCCTCGCCTGGCTCTCGCAGACCCTTGCCGAGCACAAGACACTCCCGACGATCATCTTCTTCCACGCCCCGCTGGCCGGAACGCTCACCCCGTACAACGAACGGGTCAACACCCCCAGTTTCGTCGCCCAGCCCAGCGACCGGATCGCCGAGCTGCTCAGGGAGAACCCCCAGGTGTTTCTCTGGGCGGCGGGACACCTGCACGTGCCGGCAACGAAGGAGGACTACCGCTCCCCCGTCAACCTCTACGACGGCCGGGTGACGGTCATCCACAACACGGACCTGGAACGGAAACGCCCCTGGACGAACGTCCTGTACCTCTTCCCCGGGGAGGTCCTGGTGCGGACGTACGACCATTGGCAGAACGCCTGGCTTCCCGACCTGGAGCGGGTCATCCGTCCCCCCGTTCGCTGAGGGGGGCGCGCGTATCACTTCTTCTTCCGGAGACATCCCATGGATTCAGTGCCGAATGGCAGCGGCAACAGCGGGGAGCGGGCCTTCCTGTGGCTCGCCCCCTTCGCCCCGCCCCGGGGGTGGCGGACGGTGCCGCCGGGAGGGATGTGTCTTTGCGCCTTCCTGTTCGTCCTGCGCGGTGAGAAGGTGCTGCTGGGGAAATACGCGGACCACCCGGCCTGGGAGACGATCGCCGGCATGCCCCGCGAACGCGTCCGGGCAAACGCCGGCGGTTGGACCATCCCGGCGAGCCATCTGCTGTTCGGCGAGGATCCGCGGGAGGCGGCAGGGCGGATCGGCCGGGAGATCCTCAGCGTCGGGACGGACCTCCGCGTGGGAGAACCCTCCGTCGCGACCTTCCTCTACGAACCGGCGGCCGCCCCGGGAGAACGGCACTTCGACGTTGCGTTCCTGCTGGAGGCCTCCCTTGCTGCGGGCGCCGCGGTCCCCGCGCCCCCCTGGTACGAGGCGCTCGAATGGTTCGACATCGGTTCGCTCGGGGATCTCTCCTTCGCCCGGCAGCACGGGGACGTAGTCCGGGCCTGGCTGGCAAAGCGGAAGTGAGCTGCCGCTCGGCCCGGCATACCGCTCAGCGGATGAACTCCAGGACCTCCTCGACGGGCCGCCGGTCTCTCCGGGGCGACTCGGCGGGATACCCCGCAGCGACCAGGCAGACGAGGGATGCCTCGGCCGGCGCGTTCAGCAGGGTCTCCAGTTCCCGCTTGGCAATCAGGGGGGCGCCCAGCCATACGGCCCCCAGCCCCGCGGCCTGAAAGGCCAAAAGCAGTGTCGTCACGGCCGCGGCGGCGCTCTGGATCGCCGTCGGCGCGGACCTGCGGTAGGAGAGAATCCGCCGCGCCTCCTCGTCGATCTGCTCCCGGGCCAGCAGGAGCTTATCGGCGGCGCTGAGGTATCGCGAGACAAACACCCCGATGCACACCGGGGCGTTGCGGAAATAGGAGGAGTGTTTGCGCGCCTTCTCCACCTCCTCCGGCCAGGAGGCGCCCTCCGGCCAGGCGGAGATCGTATCGGCAACGGCCTGGACGGCGTCGGCCATCCGGACGATGACGGTCCGGTTCGTCACCGCGACGAAACGCCACCCCTGGTAATTCCCCCCGTTCGGCGCCCAGGTGGCCAGTTCAACGGCCTGCTTCAGCACCTCCTCGGGTACGGGCCGGTCCTGCCACTTCCTGATCGACCGCCGCGCCTTGATCACCGCTGCCAACGCATCCCCTTCCATGCTTCCCTCCTTGCACAATCCTGGGAAAACCCGTTCGCCCTCCCGAGCGGGACAACCCGCAACCTTCCGTCCTGCGGACCGTCGCCTCCCCTGCCCGCGGACAGACAGGCCGTCACTCCTTCACGCCGCCGTCGGACCAAGTCCAGACGCTCTTATGACAGGGCATGGCCGCACAGGCTCGATCGTGGTTGACGTATCGCTGATCCACCCAGCACCCTCCCAGGACCGCCAGGAGCAGCGCCGCTGCCATCCCCCGCATCATCGTTCTCATCATCGCCCTGTCCTCCCCGTGCGCAGGGTCCGGTTGCCTCCGCTCCCCGCACCCCCTGCCGCGAACCCCAGTTGCCCTCCCGTCACCGCGAATTCTTCCGCAGCAGGCGCGGCCATCTCCGGTATGCGCGGTACAGCGGCACCGTCGCGATGAGGGCGGCGCAGGCGATTATCCCAAGAGCGATCGGTCTTGTAAAGAAAAATGAAACATCACCCTGGGAAACGAGCAGGGACCGGCGGAGGTTGACCTCCCACAGCGGTCCGAGGACGAAGGCCAGGATGAGCGGCGGGCCGGGATAGCCTTTCCTGTTCAGGAGATAGCCGGCGCCGCCGAACAGGAGCATGACCCCCACGTCGAAGACGCTGTTGTTGATGCCGTACGCCCCCACGACGCAGAAAAGCAGGACCAGCGGATACAGGAGGTCGCCGGGAATCCTGAGCACCCGGACCCACAGCGGGATCAGCGGCAGATTGAGGATCAGCAGCAGCACGTTGCCGAGGTACATGCTGGCCACGATGCCCCAGAACAGGTCGGGATGATCCCGGATCAGCAGGGGGCCGGGCACTATCCCGTGGATCAGGAAGGCCCCGAACAGCACCGCCAGCACCGGGTTCGGCGGGATGCCCAGCGTGAGCAGGGGAATGAAGGATGCGGCGGCAGCGGCATTGTTGGCCGCTTCCGGGGCGGCAACCCCCTCGATGGCCCCGCTGCCGAGCCGCTCCGGGTCTTTTGCCGCCCACGTTTCCACCCCGTAGGCGGCGAAGGAAGCGATCACGGGCCCCCCGCCCGGCAGCATGCCCAGGAAGAATCCCAGGCCGGTCCCCCGGAGGATGGCCCCCTTGGCCCGCATCCAGTCGTCCCTCGTCGGGAGGAGGTTCTTGATCGGCGCCTGCGGGGCGTCTCCCGACGCAGGACCCGCCAGCTTCCTGAACACCTCGGCCACGCCGAACAGCCCCATGGCGAGCGGGGCCACCCCGATGCCTTCGAACAGCTGCTGCACCCCCAGGGTCATCCGCTGCTCGGAGGTGATCGGATCGAGCCCCACGCCGCTCAGGAGCAGGCCGACAAAGGCCATGATGGCGGCCTTGATCCGGGAGCCCCGGGAAAGGCAGGTGACGAAGACGAACCCCAGCGTGATGACGGCGAAGTACTCGGGCGGGCCGAATCTCAGCGCCACCCGGGCCAGCGGAGCGGCGACCAGCTGCAGGCCGATCAAGCCGAGGGTGCCCGCGATGAAGGAGCTGAAGGCGGCAATGCCCAGGGCCGGGCCGGCGCGGCCCTGGCGCGCCAGCTGGTATCCATCCAGACAGGTGACCACCGCGGCGGTCTCACCGGGCACATTGACGAGGATGGAGGTCGTGGACCCGCCGTACATCACCCCATAATAGACGCCCGCCAGCATGATGATCGCCCCCGCAGGTTCCAACGGAAAGGTGAGGGGCAGGAGGATGGAGATGGCGGCCACCGGTCCGATCCCGGGCAGGACGCCGATGAGGGTCCCCAGCAGACAGCCCGCCAGCACGAAGAGCAGATTATCGGGTTGCAGGGCTGTCGAAAAACCGAACAGAATACCGCCGAACCTATCCACAGATGCCTCTCCTGTCGGGAGCATGCTGATCAGAAGCCGAACATCCCCCGGGGAAGCGGCGTCTTCAGGAGCTGGGCGAACAGCCCGTAGCTGGCCGCCGAGGCGACCAGCGCAGCGCCGACCGCGACCCAGGGCCTCATGTTTCCCCGGCCAAACAGCAGGAGCATCAACCCGAAGGTGGCAACCGGATAGCCGATTCGCTCCAGGGCCAGGCAGTAGGCGGCAAGCCCGGCAACGACGACGAGCCTCCCGAGCGGGCGCGCCTCCCCTGCCGCAGGTTGCCGCCGGCCGGCGTGCCTCGGCGCCCCGGGGCGGGATACCGCCAGGATCCCGGCGCACACTGCCAGTCCGAGGCCCGCCCAGAAGGGGATGAACCCCGGCCCCGGGCTGCGCAGGGGGCCGACCCCGAGGCGCAGCGAAGCGATACAGAACAGCGCCGCAAGGACGAGCCAGAGGGCACAGTCGCCGAGGTCACGGTTACGGGCGCTCCCGCTGCGGGGCACGCGCCCGCCGGCGGATTGATCGCCCGGCCCGGTCACCGCTGGTGGTCTGCGTTCTCTCATCATTCAGTCCGGGGGGGTAGCGGCCTTGTTGATCAGCCCGCCGGCGACCAGCCGGGCGTTGATCTTACCCCAGTTGGTCCGCAGGAACTCCGCAAGGCTCCTGCCGTCGTAGGAGACGGGCGCCAGGTCGATCCGGTCGAGCTGCTCGCGATACTCCCTGTTTTCGACGGCCGCCGCGAAGGTCTGCTCCAGCTTGACCGCGATCGCCCCGGGAAGGTCGCGGGGGGCCACGACCGCGAATACCGCATCATTGACGAAATCATACCCCGCTTCCCGCAGGGTGGGAACGTCGGGGAACTTGGCGGAGCGCTTTTCTCCCATCGTGGCGAGCAGTCTCAGCTCGCCCGCCTTCAGCGAGGGGATGAATTCCGAGGTCAGGGCGGCGAAATCCACATGCCCGCCCAGCAGGGCCATCAGCGCCTCGTTGCCTCCCTTGTAGGGCACGTGGATCATGCGCGCCTTTGCCCGCGCCGCGACCTCTTCGACGGCGGCGTGGGTCGTGCTTCCCACGCCGGTCGTGGCGTACTTCACCGTGCCGGGATGCGCCGCCGCCTCCTGCACCAGCCCGCCCAGGGTTTTCCAGGGGGCGTCGCTCCGGACCAGGATGCCCAGGTGCGGTGCGGAAAATCCGATCAGGGGACGGAAACTTTTCAACGGCCGGAAAGGAACCTGCTGCAGTTGGGGAACGCGGATCAGCACCGAACTGGGGGTCGCGCAGAGGGTGTAGCCGTCGGGGCGCTGGCCGAGCAGGGCGGACAAAGCCACGGTCCCGGTGCCGCCGGGCTTGTTCTCCACCAACAGCGCGATGCCGGCGGCCCTCTTGACCGCAGCGGCCAGGGCCCGTGCGCTCAGGTCCATGCTCCCCCCGGGGGCAAACCCGACCAGCAGGGTGATCGGCCGGTCCGGATACGCGGCCGCTGCCGGCGCAGCATCCCGCAGCGGACCGGCCATGCACAATCCGACCGCGATGATCGCAGCCCACCCTCGCCCCCTGTGCGCCATATCCGCCTCCGCCTTGAACTGGGTGATCTATACCAGGGATACACGGGAAAATCCAGAACCGCTTCCCGGCGTGCTGACACCGATCGCTCCTTGACACCGGGCGGTAGCCGCTTCTATACTCCGGCACCGGGAGACGGGATACATCCGCCGGACCGACGGCGCCCGGGCCGGGAGGCCGCGAGTCCCGCGGAGCGCCGTGACCGACGGCAACCACACCACCAGGGGGAGAGACATGCGAGAAGAACTGCTGCGGGAGGTCGAACAGAAGGGATTTACCTACGAGCGGGAGTACTGGGATTGCGCCCAATGCACCCTGCTTGCGGTCCAGGAGGTCTTCGGTCTTGAAGCCGGTGACGCCGTGAAGGCGGCGACGGGGTTCGCCGGGGGGATCGGCCGGCGGGGCTCGGTCTGCGGAGCGGTAACCGGGGGGGTGATGGCCCTGGGGCTCCTGTTCGGCCGCGACCTCCCGACGATGCGGCACCCCGACCCGGAGCTTCGCCAGAAGCTCCGGGAGGGCATCGAGCTGCGGCTGATGCCGCTGATCGACGCGTTCTGCGAACGATTCCATGCCGAGTACGGCAGCACCCTCTGCAACGAGATCGAGTACAAGCTGTTCGGCCGGTATTTCGACAAGAAGAACCCCACAGACCGCAAGGAAAAGAATCGGCTGGGCGGCCATACGGACAAATGCCCGGCCGTGGTCGGAAAGGCGGCCCGGTGGGTGACGGAGCTGATCCTGGAAGAGCAGGGGAAATGATTACATCGCCTGCCCTTTGAACTGGCTCACATACAGGCGGTGGTAGAACCCGCGGCGGGCGAGAAGTTCCCGATGGGTCCCGTGCTCGACGACCGTTCCGTCGTCGATGACCAGCAGCTGGTCGGCGTCCCGGATCGTGCTGAGCCGGTGGGCGATCACGAAGCTGGTCCGCCCCGCCATCAGGGCCAAAAGCGCCTTCTGGATGCGGGCCTCGGTCCGGGTGTCGACGCTGCTGGTCGCCTCGTCGAGGACCAGGATCGCCGGGTCCGCCAGGATCGCCCGGGCGATGGCCAGCATCTGCCGCTCTCCCTGGCTCAGGTTCCCGGCCCGCTCCGCCAGAGCCGTTTGGTAGCCCTGGGGGAGGCGGCGGATGAAGGGATCCGCGCCGGCGGTCCTGGCCGCCGCGACGCACTCCTCGTCGGTGGCGGCGAGCCGTCCGTAGCGGATGTTCTCCAGCACGCTCCCCGAGAACAGGAAGGTCTCCTGGAGGACGATCCCCAGACGGCGGCGCAGCTCCTCCTTTCGGATCGAGCGGATGTCCCTGCCGTCGATGGTGATCCGGCCGGAGTCGGTCTCGTAGAAGCGGGTCAGGAGGTTGATCAGGGTCGTCTTGCCCGCGCCCGTCGGTCCGACCAGGGCCAGCGTCTGGCCTGCCCGCGCCTCGATCGTCATCCCCTTGATCACCGGCACCCCCGGCCGGTAGCCGAAACTCACCTCTGCGAACCGCACCTCCCCCCGGACGGCCGGAAGCGGCGCGGCATCGGGGAGGTCCCCGGTCTCCGCCGGGATGTCGATGATCTCGAACACCCGTTCCGCCCCGGCGAGGGCCGCCTGGATCGAGTTGTACAGGTTCGCCAGCTGGCGCACGGGGCTGATGAAGTTGTGGGCGTAACCGATGAAGGTCGCGATGACGCCCACGGTGACGATCCCCTCGAGGGCGAGCCAGCCGCCGACTCCCGCCAGGACGATCACGAAGAAGTTTCCCAGCACGTTCGTCAGCGGCATCAGCAGGAAGGCGTAGCTGTTGGCCGACACCGCCGCCCGGTACACCGCTTCGTTACTCACGCGGAAGGACGCGATCGCCGCCTCGCCGCGGCGGAAGGCCTTGACCACCTTCTGGCCGCTGATCGATTCCTCCATCACCGCGTTGAGACCGCCCAGGCCCCGCTGCAGCTCCCGGAACCGCCGGCGGGTGGAGCGGGCGACGAATTCGGTGACCGTGAGCATGACCGGGACCACTGCCAGCGACACCAGGGCGAGCCGGCTGTCGAGGAGGAACATGGCGATGATGATCCCGGCCAGGGAGAGGGTGCTGGCCAGCAGCGCCGTGACGTTCTGCGAGACAGCCGAGTTGATCGCATCGATGTCGTTGGTCAGGCGGCTGATCAGTTCTCCCGCCGGATTCTGGTCGAAGAACCCCACCGGGAGGGACTGCAGGTGGGCGAAGAGGTCCCCCCGGAGCGCCCGGAGGGTTCCCTGGGAGACCGCTGCCATCAGCCACGACGACAGGAACTGGAAGAGGTTGGCCAGGAGGTAGGCCGCGAGCATCAGACCGGCGATCCACGCCAGCCCCTCCGCCCGCCCGACGGTGATGAACCGGTCGATGGCGAGCCCCAGCAGGTAGGGTCCCGCCAGCTCCAGGAGGGTGGTGGCCGCGACGAACGCGCCGACTGCGATCAGCATCCCCCGCAGGGGGTTCAGGTACGGCAGCAGGCGCCTGAGGGCGTGGCGCGGGTCGCGGGCCTGTTCGATCCGCGGTGCGCCCGCTCCCGGGCGGAGTTGCGACGCGGCGCGCAGACCGGAGATGCGGCGCGGCAGCGGAATCCTCACGGCTCCCCCCTCCGGTTCCCGCCGCCGGGAGCGGCCTCCGCCTCCGGGGGCAGGTCGCTCCCGAGCTGGGATGCGAAGATCTCGCGGTACAGCACACTTCGCTCCATCAGTTCCCGGTGGGTCCCCTGGGCGGCGATCCGCCCCTTCTCGAGTACGACGATCCTGTCCGCCGTGAGGACTGTGCTGATCCGCTGGGCCACCACGAGCGTCGTGCGGCCCGCGGCCGTCTCTGCCAGCGCCTCCTGGATGCGCGTTTCGGTCTCCCCGTCGACGGAGCTGGTGCTGTCGTCGAGGATCAGGACCCGCGGCCGCATCAGGAGCGCCCGGGCGATCGCGATCCGCTGTCGCTGCCCTCCCGAGAGGTTCGTCCCCCGTTCCTCGACAGGGGTGTCGTACCCCTCGGGAAGCCCGGTGATAAAGGCGTGCGCCTGGGCCGTCCGGGCCGCGGCAACGACCTCGTCGTCGCCGGCAGCGGGGGCGCCGTAGCGGATGTTGTCGCGCACCGTCCCCGAGAAGAGCACCGTCTCCTGCGGGACCACGGCGATCCGGGCGAGGAGCGACTCTTGGGTCAGGCGGCGCAGATCGATCCCGTCGAAGAGGATCCTGCCGGCAGTGACGTCGTAGAACCGGGGAACGAGGTTCACCAGCGTCGATTTCCCCGACCCCGTCGCCCCGAGGAAGGCAACGGTCCGGCCCGGTTCGATCGCCAGGTCGATCCCCTCCAGGACGTTTTCGGGGCTCCGGCCGCCGTAGTGGAAGGCAACGTTTTCGAACCGGAGCCTCCCCTGCACGAGTTCGGGCAGCGGGATCGCGTCGGGAGCGTCGGCTACCGCCGGTTCGGCGTCCAGGACCTCGTTGATCCGCCGCGCCGAGGCGTTTCCCGCGGCCCAGATGTTCGCCAGGATCGTCATCATGATCAGCGGGATCAGCGTGGTGAGCAGGTAGTTCGTGAAGGCGACGATCTCGCCCACGGTACTCTCCCCCGCGACGGCGCCGAGCCCGCCGGCCCAGATGACGATCACCATCCCGATGTTCACGCACAGCGTCAGGGCGGGAGACATGCCCGCCATGATCCTGAGCACCGTGACCGAGCGGTCCGTGAAGGCCTGGTTGGCTGCGGCGAACCGCCCCTGCTCGTAATCGGCCCGGGCGAAGGACTTGACCAGCCGCACCCCGGCGATGTTCTCCTGGAGGACCGTGTTCAGCCGGTCGAGCCGCTGCTGGAGCGAGGTAAACAGCGGCTCCATCCGGAGGGTGAACAGGACCACCACGACCGCCGCGACGGCGAGGATCGGCAGGAGCGTCAGGGCGAGGCGGGGGCTGGTGGCGATCATCAGGGCCAGGCTGCCGGCCATCAGCAGCGGAGCACGCGTCCCGATCCGGAGCGAGATCAGGACCACGCGCTGGACCGCGTTCGCGTCGCTGGTGAGGCGCACCAGCAGCCGGCCGGTCTGTTGTTCATCCAGGTTCGCGAAGGAGAAGCCCTGGATCCGGGTGAACAGGGCGTCGCGCAGGTCGCGGGCCACCCCCTCGGCCACCTGCACGGACAGGAGGTTGTTCCCGACGGCGACGAGCGCGCTCGCAAGCGATATGCCGAGCATCAGCAGGGCCGTCCGGAGGACCACCCCCGGGTCGTTCTGCCCGATCCCCTGATCGATGATCCGCTGGATCAGCCGGGGAATCGCCAGCTCCATCAGGACCAGGGCGGTCAGCAGCAGCAGGGACAGGGCGGCGCGCCTCCCGTAGGGCCGGACGAACGAAGCGAGCTTGACGAGCTGGACCATGGAGCTATCCCCGGAACCTCTTCCCCCGCGGGACAGGCCGGCCGCACCGGCCCGGACGCGCCGCAGGGGTGCACCTGGCGCGACGTCACACCGTTAAGATGTATACCATACCGGGTTGGAGAAAACCTCAGGAGAAAACCTCCTTGACAAGCGAAGGGCGCTTCTCTTATCCTCGTTGCGCGCGCCGGGGATAGGTGCGGCGTTCCCGCGCGGTGCGAGGCAGAGCGGGACCGGCATGGGCCGCCGACGGAAAGGAGTGGTGCATGGAACAAAACCCTTTGTTGGAAGGTGTCAGCAGCGGGAGCTTCACGCGGATCGTCATGGCGCGGATCCCCATCGGCGTCGACCTGCTGGAGGCCATCTATGCGATGGTGAAACAGGAAAAGATCGGGACGGGGCTGATCCTGATGGGCATCGGCGCCCTGAGCAAGGCGATCTTCAGAAACGTGAAGGTCTTCCCGGCCGAGTATCCGATCACCGCAAAGGACCGGATCTATTTTGAGGTCGCGCAGCCCCTGGAACTGGTCTCGCTGACCGGGTACATCGTTCCCAAGCGGGACGGTCAGCCCCACGTTCACGCCCATTTTGCCGCCTCCACGGTGAGCGGCGCAACGATCTCCACCTACGGAGGCCACCTCGAAACGGGTGCGATCACCCACGTCAAGGCGGCGGTCACCATCGGAGAGCTCGCAGGCATCGAGATGAGCAAACGGTGGGTGGAGGAGCGGAAGACCGATGACCTGTGGCTGGGAAAGCCGTAGCGCTATCGGGACGTAAAGAAACGGCAAGCCGCCGGGCACGGCGGCGGTGCAGGATTCGACACAATCAGGAGAGCGATCATGAAAGAGAAACCGGAAGAGACGGCAAAGCGCCTCGCCAAGACGCGCGGGTACAGCTACCCCGAATGGGAATACCTGGCGGAAAAAGACGCCGAGTTCCTCGAGGCGTACAACCGGCTGTCGGGCCTGAGTCTGCTGCACGAGGGGGTTTCCACCGCAGGCAAGCAGCTGCCGGCCAAGTACCGCGAGCTGGTGGCGATCGCGGCGATGATCGGCCAGGCGCGCATGTGGGGGGTGAAACCGCACATGGAGCGGGCGCTCCGGCTGGGCTGCACCGAACAGGAGCTGCTCGAAGCGCTCGAGACGGCCCTCACGCCGGTGGGGTCGCCGCCGTTTCGGCAGGCGCTGGGCATCCTGATGCAGGTAACGGGATGGCAGTCCGCCGCGGAGCGCAAGGAGGGCAAGGCGAAGAAGGCCGCCCGGAAGACCGCTAAACCGAAGAAAGGCTGAGACCAAGACGCGGCCGGGGAGGGTCCACCCTCCCCGGCCGCGTACCGTTCACCCGGCTTCAGCGGGTACTGACGTCCGTATCATCAGCACCCCTGGCGATAGACCTCCTGAATCAGGCAGTTCAGAAACTCTTCGGGATTCTCCACCCCCGCCGCCGGGATGAGGAATTGTCTTCTTCCCGTCTTCTCCCTGATCAGCTTCAATCCATGGCCGTAGTTGAGCAGCGCCCGCTTCAGGTACTCCGCCGGGTCCTGCGCCTCCTTCCAGACCTTCTCCGCCAGGGCATCGACGGCGCTGTCGCTGAAGGAGACGTCCAGGTCGTTCCGGAGCGAGAATTGCCCGGCAAAATCCTGGACCGCCTTCTGGACGGCCTGGAGCTCCTCGGCCGCCGTCTCCGGGTCGATCTGCCGGTCCAGGGCGTGCCTGATGATGAGCCGCACCCGGTCGTCGGCAACGGGCATCCCGTAGGTACGCTCCCATTCCGGGACCCGCCGGGCGATCAGCGCCCCCAGCCGCTTTTCCTCCGCGGCCACCAGGCGCTGAAACGCCGCCTCCCTGGCCGGGTCGTGCGGATGGGCGAGGATCCTCTCCAGCTCGCCGGCGGGATCGGCCACCATCGCCGCGGTGACCAGCAGGGAGCGGATGTCCGTCGAAGGGAGGGTATGTTCGAACTTCATCAGGACCCGTTCCACGGCGCTGACCAGGCCGCGGGCCCCGGTCTTTTCGTTGGCCGCGTTCGCGGCGATCCGCCGGAGCGCCTCGTCTTCGAACTGCAGGTCGATGCCGTAGGCCTTGAAATCCCGTTTCTTCCCGATCAGGATGGGGCTCTTGGGGTTGCGCAGGATGTTGTAGAGGTCCTCCGTCTCCAGGTGCTCGAACACCGTCACCACGGGCAGGCGGCCGATGAACTCCGACTCGAACCCGTACCGGATCAGGTCCTCCGCCTTCAGGTGCCGGAGCTGTTCGGCCTGGGTGTCCCTGGTAGGCGCCTCCGCGCCGAACCCGATCCCCTTCTGATGGCGCCGCTTTTCGACGATCTCTTCCAGGCCGTTGAAGGCCCCGCTCATGATGAACAGGATGTGCTTGGTGCTGATCTTCTTCTTCTCCCGCTTGCCGGTCCGCTGGTACTCCTGCACCGCCTCCATCTGCGCGATCGGGTCGTGGGGCACTTTCAGCTCGACCTCCGTCTCCTCGAGCGGCTTCAATAGGGCGCGCTGCACCCCGGAGCGGGAAACGTCGGGGCCGACAAGCCCTCGGGACGCGGCCAGTTTGTCCACCTCGTCCAGGTAGATGATCCCGTACTGGGCCAGTTCGATGTTCCCCTTGGCCTCGTGGACCAAGTCCCGCACCAGGTCTTCCACATCGCCGCCCACGTATCCCGTCTCGCTGAACTTCGTCGCATCTCCCTTGACGAAGGGGACGCCGATCTTGTTGGCGATCAGCTTGACCAGGAAGGTCTTCCCCACCCCGGTCGGACCGATCATGATGATGTTGTTCTTGATCTCGCCGACCGTGTCGGGCCGCTTCTTCCTGCGGTTCAGTTCGAACCGCTTGATCCGCTGGAAATGGGTGCAGATCTTGGTGGCCAGGACCTGCTTTGCCTCGTCCTGCCTGACCAGGTACTCGTCCAGGTAGGCCTTCAACTCCCCGGGCTTCATGTCGAAATGGATCGAGTCTACGCCGCTCTTGGCATCCCGGCCCGCCTCCTCGCCCTTGTCCTGGGCCGCCTCAGGGGTCGAACCGAAGGCGGCAACCTTGAATTTCACCCCGTACTTCTTAGAGATATACTCGCTGATATCCCTCTGTATTTCGTCGATGTCGATATCTTTTCCCATAAGCTTCGGTGTCCTCGCATTCGTGAATTGTGGCGAAGCCAATATAATCACGATTGTGCGATAGGCAAGTCAGCGGAAGGAATCTCATGAATTCGCAGGCATGGGAAGCTACGCGGCATTACCGTGCGGCAGAAGAATTGCTTTCCTCCCCGGGAGAGCACGGTTCTGGTATAATCACCCCGGAGCGGGGATGCATCTCCCGGCACCGCAGCACCGGCAGGAATGACGTTGGGGAGTCCGCATGTTTCACTGGTTTACCGAGCGCCGCCGCAGGAAACTCGCCGCCCAGCCCTTTCCCTCTGACTGGGAAGAGGCCGTGCGCCGCAACGTCGCCCATTACTGCATGCTCGACACGGCCGAACAGGGCCGTCTGCGCGGGCTGATCCAGGTCTTCAGCGCCGAAAAATACTGGGAAGGCGCCGGCGGACTCGAACTCACCGATGAAATCCGCGTCACCATCTCCGCCCAGGCGTGCCTGCTCCTGCTGGGGCTGCCGCACGACTACTACAAGAACGTCCTGACGATCCTCGTCTACCCCTCCACCGTCGTCCCGCCTCCGCGCAAGGTCGGCCCATTCGAAATCCCCCTGGCCCCGCTCGAAGCCCCCCACCCGCTGATCGGACAGGCCTTCGCGCAGGGGCCGGTGATCCTCATCTGGGACGCCGTCCTCCACGGCAGCCGCCACCCGGAGCAGGGCCACAACGTGGTCTACCACGAATTCGCCCACAAGCTCGACATGCTCGACGGCGCTGCCGACGGCACACCTCCGCTGCAGGACCGCGCCGAATTTGGCGACTGGGTAGCGGTCTGCTCGCGGGAGTACCTCCGCCTGAAGCACGCCGCAGAGGCCGGCAGGAAATCCTTCCTGAGCGCATACGGGGCCGTGAACGAAGCGGAATTCTTCGCCGTCGCCACCGAGGAGTTCTTCGACCGGCCCCTGCGGATGCGGGAGCACGCCCCCGACCTGTACCGCGTTCTCGGGGAGTACTACCGCCAGGACCCGGCGGAGCGGGTGGGGAGAAACACCTGTACCGCCGAAGAGTGACCGGAGCGACGATCCCGCCGGACAGCGGCAGCGGGCGCGTGCAGGAAGCGCCTTCCCTTCACCGAACCGTCTGTTCTTCCGCTATTTCCAGGCAGTAGGTGGAGTCGCGCGCAAAAAAGGTGGGGTTGACGAAATAGCTCTTGCCCGGCTCCATGTCGAGGAGGATCAGGGCCGTGCGGGTCCTATCGTCACGCCGGGAGAGAATCCTCCGGACGTACCTCCCCCCCGCGTCGATCAGCGCCCACTCCTTCCTGAGCGGCGAGGCGGCGCCGATCTCCAGCAGGATCTTCGGTTCGTTCCCCTCGACACCGGAGATAGCGGGGGTGCAGAAGCGGTCGAACTCGACGCAGAGGAGCTCCTTCCCCTCCCCGCCGACCCGGAAGGTGATGCCTCTGATCTCCACGGCAGGCGGGAGCGCCCCCCCGTCCCCGGGCGGGGAAGTATCTACCGGCCGTTCCTGCGGTGCAGCGGGCCCGGACGCCCCGGCATCGCCGGCAACGGCGACGAGCAGCGGGGCAGACACGTACCCCAGCGCCTTCTTTTCGTCCCGCCGCTCCTCCTGCGGAGGGAATACGGCGTACCACCCGTCACGGAGAAAATCCGCCTTGACCCGCTGGCCCGGATCGAGCCGCCCCCTGAGCGCGGAGGCAACCGACCGCTTGGCCCGGATGTTCGTCCTGCCCTGAGGGCGCATGATCTGCCCCCACGCCGGCCTGGCGGCGACGGTATTCAGCCCTTCCGGTCTTGCCCCGGCCGCGGCGGCGGTATCCCGTGCCCGCGCCTCGGCAACGCCGAGGGCATCCACCCGCTGGCGGGCCTCTCCGGAGAACCTCTCCGTGGGGAAGCGCCGCAGAAACGCCTCGTATGCCGCCGGGGTGTTGCCCTGGAGGGCCTGTTCGAAGGCGGACTGTTCGAGCCCGGCGAGGGGTTCATCCCCGAATCGTCCGCCCTGACGCCGCGGGAGAAAGGCCTCGGTCGACAGCAGCGGCGGCGGGGGCTGTTCTTCCCGGGGAGGGGCCAAGAGCTTCAGCCTCTGCCGTGCATCGTCCCGGTACCTCCCCTGCGGGTAGTTCCGGAGATACTCCTCGTAGGCCGTTGCCGAAGCGAGCGTCTCGGCCTCCCGCCAGTCCCGCGCGTCGTACAGCTCGTTTCGTCTCTGCCGTGCCCGCTCCGCCAATTCGCCCTCGGGGTTCTCGCGCAGAAACGCCTCGTAGGCCGCGATGGTGTCCGCCGCCGCGGCCCGCTCCCAGCGGCCCTGCGGCGTGGCGCACCCGGTAATCACGAGCAGGACGATAGTTGCCACCGGAACGAGGTAGGCGAGGTTTTTTCTCACGGCGTCGATTGCTCCGTACACGGGGGTGGCTCGTTTCCCTGCGGCCGTGCCGCCGGCCGCCCCGGTCAGGGGACTGCGGGTCCCGGCCGCCGAAGAAACGACGGTCGACAGACCCGGCGGCTTCAGAATTCCACGTCCCCTTCCGCAGCGGGGTGCGCATCGGCACGCTTGGCAGCGCGCCGCCGCTGCCGGAGGGAGAAGCAGAAGGAGAGCACGGCCAAGGCCAGCATGGCCCCCGACCACGGCCGTCTGAAGAACTGCGTCCAGTCGGAGTCGGTCATCACGGCCCGGATGTAGTTGGTCTCGATCAGGTCGCCGAGGATGACCCCCAGGATCAGCGGCGCCAGCGGGAACCCCGTCTTCACCATCAGGTATCCCAGGACTCCGAAAATGAAGAAGGTCCAGACGTTCTCGATGATGTTGTTCAGGGCGTAGGAGCCGATGACGCACAGGACCAGGACGATCGGCGCCAGGATGTGCTGGGGGAGTCGCACCGCCCGCAGGGCAAACCGGAGAAACAGCCATTCGAGGATGACCATCAGCGGATGGGCCAGGAAATAGGCGGCAAACATGCCGTACGCGATGGCCGTGTTGGAGACCACGAAGGTCGGCCCCGGCTGGATCCCGTGGATGATCAGCGCCCCGAGCATCACCGCCGTGACCGCGTCCCCGGGGATGCCGAAGGCCATCATCGTGATCAGCGACCCACCCACATTGGCGTTGTTGGAGGACTCCGAGGCGACGATCCCCTCGGAGACACCGGTGCCGAACTTCTCCGGATATCTGGATGCCTTTTTCGCCTGGTCGTAGGCAAGGATGTTCGCGGCGCTCCCGCCGACCGCCGGCAGGATGCCGATCCAGAGGCCGACCAGGGTCGACCGGATGAGGTTGACGGGCTGGGCCAGGATCTCGCGGATGACGGCCGGATGCGAGACCTTCATGTCCGCATCCCGACCGAACCCGGAGGCGCCGCCGTGGGCGCCGGACTTTTCCAGGTCGCTCATGATCTGCGAAAGGCCGAACACGCCGATCAGGATCGGCAGAAAGGGAAACCCCATGCGCAGGAACTCCCACCCGAAGGTCAACCGCGGGATGGCCATCAGGGGATCGGTCCCAAAGGAGGTGACGAGCAGGCCCAAGGCGCTGGCGATCAGCCCCTTGACCAGGGACTGCTCCGCGAGGCTGGCAACAATTGACAGGGTGAGGATGAACAGCGAGAAGTACTCCCAGGGACCGAAGTTCAAGGCCAGGTAGGCAAGCTGGGTGGCACCGATGATCAGGGGGATACCCGCCAGGAGCCCGCCGAGGCAGGAGGCCCAGATCCCCAGCCATACCGCCCGGCCGGGCTGGCCTTTGCGCGCCATCGGAAACCCGTCGAAGGTCGTCGCGATGGCCGAGGGGGTGCCGGGGATCCCCAGGAGGCAGGCCGAAATCAGCCCCCCCGCCGACCCGCCCACGTACACGCCGATCATCGTGGCCAGCCCCTGCAGCGAGGGCATCCCGAAGGTGAAGGGAAGCGCGAGGATGATCGTCATCGTGATCGTGATCCCCGGAATCGCTCCGCCCACGATCCCCGCAAGGATCCCGGCGCAGAGGGACAGCAGCATCCGCGGTTCGAGAAGGGCCCAGACGGCGGTAAACAGAACTTCCATGGACAGGCCTCAGAACAGTCGTCCCTGCGGGAGGAAGACGTACAGATATTTTTCAAAGACAAGGTAGGTCGCCAGCACCGTCGCAGCGGCGATCGCGACAAGCTTCGGCAGCTCGCGGACGCTGCGCGGCCCGATTGCCCAGCTCAACGCCAGGACGAACAGGAAGGTGGCTACAGGATAGCCGACCAGGCTCATGCCGGCGATATACGCCAGAAAGAGGCCGAACCCGAGGAGCGCCTTTCGGTAGTTCGGCGCCGGCCCCGCCGGCTTCGCCGCCTTCCGCGCCGCTGCGCGCCCCCGGAGGAGGTCCTCCGCGATCAGCCACAGGGCCAGCCCCGCCAGCAGGATCAGGACGGCGCGAGGATAGAACGCGGGGCCGATCGGGACGAAGGGGGGGGCGGAAACGCGGCCGGCCTGCCAGTAGAGCACAGCGCAGAATACCAGCAGGCCGATTCCGATGCCGGTGTCACGTCGCACGGAGGGGCCCTACTTCCGCTTGTAGCCGAGGGACGCCGCCAGGACCGCGTTGACCTTGTCGTTCATCTGGAGGAACGTTTCGTAGGCATTGCGGTTCAGGAACTCGACGAGCGTCCCCTGCCGTTTGAGCGCCTCGACCACGGCCGGCTCTCTCATCGCCTTGGCGCAGGCAGTCTCCAGTCTCACCACCGCAGCATTCGGGGTCCCCTTGGGAACGACGATCCCCCGGTTGACTGCGTACTCGATGGCCATCCCCAGCTCCTTCAGCGTGGGCATGTCCGGGACCTCCGGGACCCGCGCCTTCGTGGCGATGGCGAGCATCTTGATCTGGCCTGCCTTGACCTTGTCGAGCTGCGTCAGGTTCGTCTCACCCAACAGGACGTGCCCCCCCATCAGAGCGGTCATGCGGGGAGCGGTCCCTTCATAGCTCACGTACTTCCACTTGACCCCGGCTGCCTGGCCGATCATGGCCGGAAAGAAGTGGCTGGTGGAGCCGAGCGAGACCCCGACCGTAATCTGTTCGGGCCGTTTCTTGGCGTCATCGATCAGCTCTTTCATGCTCTTCCAAGGGGTCTTGCCGTTCGCCGCGAGGACCGACGGGGTTGCGGTCAAAAGCGCGACCGGCTCGAAGTCCTTGTAGGTCAGGTCGGCAACGCCCGTATAGTAGGTCGTATGGATGAAGTCATGGAGCGCCAGGATCGTGTATCCGTCCGGCGCCGCTTTCATGGCCTCCCGCGCCCCCACCGTTCCCGATGCACCGGCGATGTTGACCACGACCACGGGTTTCCCAAGCTCCTTTTCCATGCTGGCGCCGATGACCCGGTGGATGGCGTCCGTATCGCCCCCCGCCGCCCAGGGCACGATCATCTTGATCGGCCTGTCGGGGTAGGCCGCGTCGGCGGCGGCCGGAGCGCAGAGCAGAACCGCTGCGGCTGCAACCAGCACGAAGGACGTCAGGAAACAAAACCGAAGCGAACGATCGAATCGAAGCATGGCTTTCCCTCCTCGTGGTCAAATTGTACGGTGAGTGAAGATTGGGAAGAACGCGTTTCTGCGCCAGCCGACGGTAATAAACGGCGCATTGAATGTCAAGGAGATTTTCTCCCCGCGGCAGGCCGGGCTGCCGCGGGGCGCCGGGACCGTCAGAACAGGTGGACCGCCAGCGGGGCGAAATACCCGATGAAGCAAAATACCAACCCGACGGCCCCGAGCCCTCCCGAAACCCAAACCAGCGCCGCCACCCCGGTGATGATCTCGGCAGAGGCCAGGACGATCGCGATCTGCAGCAGCGCCGATGCCAGCTCATAGTGGTGGTAGGCGGCCAGCGCGCGGGTCCGCTTCTCCTCGGCAGTCTTCGCCCGCACCGCGAGTTCCTTGCGGCCCTCCTGCGTCTCGGGCTCCGAGTCGTAGCGGGCGGCGATCTTCTTCCAGCCCTCCACCCGCTCCCGAAGCGCCTCGGTCCGTGCCGCCGGGCCGGGAAGCTTCGCTTCCGTCTCCGCGGCTTCCGCGGCCGTCCGGACCGTGGTCATCCGGATCGTCTTGGCCTGGAAAAAGGCCCAGAGGTTGGAGGCCTCGATGTTGTAGCTCAGGGCCGAGGTCTGGGCGCTCTTGCCCAAGGTCTCGCTGAAGGCGAGGACCAGGGCAAGAACGGCGATGAGCAGGGCGATCTTCTTGTTCGCGGGGTCGAGGTGGGCATGTCCGGACATGGTCGGGGCTCCTTTCATCGTCACGGCGTGATCTGTGCAAGGAGCTTATACACTAAAAGTGCCGCCCGCGCCAGCAGATCCCTTTTCCGGGGGCTCCCGCCGCGGACGCGGTCGGAAGCGGGCCGTCACAGCAGGATACCGAGCCCGAGAAACAGCTGTACGAGGTACAGGGCGAGGATGGCGATTCCCACGACGAGATGCCGGGATCGCCAGGGAGACAGGGGAGACGTTATCCGGCGGGCGATGAAAAAGGTTACGATCAGCAGAAGGACAATCGCCAGCCCGACGGCGTTATGGATCGGATACTCGAGAAGGTGCCCCTTATCCAGGAAGATCAAGAGGCCGCCCGCGACGTACCCGAGAATACCCAGCACCACCAGGAGCGGTCCCCGGCTCCGGTGGTTCTTGACCACGGCGAAGTCCCGCGTCCCCCCCGCGGTCCGCTCCCGCATGATCCGGAGCCCGAGCCACCCCTGGAAGATCAGGGCCAGCGCGACGAGCGCGTTGTAGGCGCCGTGCCCGATCCGCAGGAAGTCCAGCCATTCCCTCGGTATCATCATTCCCGGACCTCCAGCGTGCCGCGCATCCCCTTTTCCCGGTGGCTTTCAAAAAAGAGGAGTTTCTTGTCGCAGTAGAACGGAAACTCGCCGGTCTTCGTCGGGGTGAACCGCATGACCTGGGGGTCCCGGCCGAGCTCCGCGGTCACATCGATTCCGGCCTCGGGGGCCTTCAGGATGATGTTGTGGGGGATCACCCCGGATTCCATCGTGACCTTCATTTCGACCGGGACGTTCACCTTGACGACGACACGGTCGGGGGTGAAGAAATAGGACCCGCCGAGGACCTCTACCCGCTGCACGCCGTCCGGATCGACCTTGGCGACGAACTCTTTCTTTTCGGCGGCCGCGTGCACCCCACCCGCCAGGAGCAGCAGCACCAGCACCCCTGTTCCCGCATGCCGAACCAGTCTCATACCTCCCTCCCCGCAATCCCTCGAACCGTTCCTCCCGCCCCTGCCCTTCGGTTCGCGGGCCTAACCCCTCGCTCAGTTTCCCAACAGCGTGAAGGAGGTGTCGTTCGCCGCAAACCGGAAGGTCTTGCTCCCCGTGCTGTACCGGTAGTGTGACCCGTCCCCCCCCGTGCCGACGGCAATCCCCCAGTCGGCGACCACCGGCTGGAGCGCCTCGATCCTCACCCAGTACTTCGTACCGCCGGCCGCCGTAAAGGGGGTCGGGAGCTGGTACCGGTAGTCATACATCACCCTCCCGCCGAAGGTACCGGCAAGGGTTTCCCCGGCATTGCCGCCGACTTGATACTTCGCCAGGAAGATTTCGTGGGATTCCGGGAGCGTGACATCCGGTTCGTTGCCCGTCACGTTCGTGGCGAAAAAGGCGACCGTGAAATCACTCGCCCGGCCGAAGGCCGCATCCTGGAGGTAGCCGCCCCGCCAGCGCACTTCGGTGATCGCCCGGGTGGTCGGCAGGAGGAAGTCGTTGTAGGCGTACAAGTCCGCGTCACTGCCATTCGGGCTCACCCAGGAGGACCCGAGCAGCCCGCCCGCGGGGTTTGCCGGATAGCTGAACAGGACCGCGGCCCCGCCGGTGCTGATGGTGTACGTCGCCGCTGCGACGGCTGAATCGGGCATTCCCGCCTTCAGGGCCACTGCCCGGATCGTCACGGTCGTCCCGTTCCCCGTGACCGGGATCGGGGCTACGTACAGGGCCGACGCGGCCGTGGGGGTGCTCCCGTCGGTCGTGTAATGGATCGTCGCGCCTGCGGTTGTGCACTGGATCGCTACCGACTGGTCGGCGCCGTAGACCCCGGCCGGAGGGGTGAAGGTCGGGGTGGCCACATTCTGGCTGTAGACGATCGTGTAGGTGGCGGACGCCACGGCGGAGTCGGTCAGCCCCTGCTTGACCGCGATGGCCCTGATCGTCACGGTCGTCCCGTTTCCCGCGACCGGGATCGGGGCTGTGTACAGGGGCGACGCGGCCGTGGGGGTGCTCCCGTCCGTGGTATAGTGGATGACGGCGTCGGGGGTCGCGCAGCCGATCGCCACCGACTGGTCGGCGGTGTAGGTCCCCCCGGGGAGGGTGAAGGCGGGTGTAGCGGTGACGTCCTGCTGATTCGGAAGAGCAACGGCATCGCCGGAGCCTCCTCCGCACGACACCAGCAGAAACGCGATCGCCAACGGGGCGAACCCCGTCATCATGCGTCGTCTGTTGCGGATGGTATGAGCCATGCTGTCCTCCCCTGCCTTACCCGGCATTCCTTTGCGGGCGACGCGCTGCGTCGCCGTTACCGTCGGCGCCGACACAAGATTGTTATCCGGCAACAGAGACAACCCGGGGCGCTTCTCGGACGATTCCATGGTGGCGCAGGTGCGCGGCAGAGTAAATGGGGGGGTATTGATAAGATAATGGCAGGAGGTTGCACCGGCACGGCCCCGGGCGGCGGCCCCCCCGGGAAGGCGGGTCGGGGCGGGACGTATCACCCGTTCAGATATCCACCCCCACGGCGATCCGCACGAGATACCCGATCCCGAACGACAGGGCCGCACCCTCCAGGCTGATGGCGGTCATCTCCCAGAACCGCTTCCCGAAGGGGAGGTCTTTGGCCAGGATGCGGCTGTTGTCGCGGTCCCGCTCCCCGGCGGCCAGACACCGATAGATGTGGTACTCGGTGATCTCCGCCTCCTGGAACGCCTCGACGGCGGTCCGGGTCGTTTCGTCGAGGCGCGCCGGATTCATATCAGCGCCCCCTCGGGCCAGCCCGACCTGATCAGCCGGATGCGGCTGCGGTCGCTCACCCCCAGGTGATAGGTCTTGTCGGCGACGGTGATATGGACGGGCGGAACGTCCAGCGCCCGGTCTTCGCCGAAAAAGGCGATCCGTTTGGTTTGCAGGAGATGGGCGCCGATCGTATCTACGGCCACGGGATCGGTCCCCACGATCAGCCCCCCGTAGGGCCAGACGTACCGCCGGTCGAAGAAGTTCGCCCCCCGCCCGTAGAACTGGGGGGTGAGGGCGACCAGGACGTTGAGCCGGGTCTTTCCCTTCACGATCGGATAGGTCCAGATCTTCCCCAGGGGCGAACAGCCGTCGGCGTGGTAATCGGACGGGTTCGGAACGAACATGATGTAGTTCTTCAGGCAGGTCCCCACCCCGGCCCAATGATGGGTCCGGAGGGGACGCACGTTGATCAGCGCGGTCGCCCTGCCAAACAGGGGGTTGTCCAGGACCCCGCGGTCGTCGATGCCGATGTTCCGTTCCGCCACCCCTGCCTCAACGACCCGGCGTTTGATGGCCTCCTCCGCTTCGGGCGGGGTCGGCAGCCGGTACCAGGCGTTGGTCTTGATCCCTACGACGTCGGCCCCTGTGACGAGCCCGCGCCAGGCCTCCCGGGGATCCGTCCCGAAGAGGGCCCCGACGGCATCGTCGAGCATGGCCTGCACGATCGGGAAGCGTATCCTGCCGTCGCTGCCCACCGCCTCGGCATGCCGGACGAGGACGACCGTTGCCGTTGCTGCCGCGCGCGCCTCCCCGCCCGGCAGCCCGCCCGCCAGCGTCGCTGCCGCCGTTCCCGCTGCGACGCGGAGAAAGTCGCGCCGGGTGATGATCGAATCTGCCATGGTGTCCACCCTCCTTGATTTGCCGCCCCCTGCGACCGGTGCGGCCCTCTTCCCTTGCCGGGGGACGGCCGAACGCCGCGGCGGCCGCGGCGCAGCGCTCAGCGTCGGCGGGGCAGTCTTCCTTTGGCCTCGCGCAGCAGGGCATCGGCATCGGCTTCCGTCGCCGCCCCGAACACGACGAGGATGCAGCGCTCCTGCCGCTCGGCAAGGGTCCATCTCCCCTCCTCCGTCCGCACCCGCCCGTTTCCGGCGGAATCGGGGAGGTAGGCCGTCAGGAAGGACCCGTAAGCGGCGGCAGCCGCCTGGGGATCGGGGTAGCGAACGAGGAGGAGGTGCAGCTTCTCTCCCCCCCGGAGGTACTGGGCAAGCACTGCCTCAGCGGTGCCGTCCAGGTTCAGGATGTTTCGGTGGGCGATGAAAAACCGCTGGTTGAGCAGGATGTGGCTTCTGAGGAACCGCAGGCTCCCCTCGCGCAGCCCGAACTCCCGGCCGGGAAGGGACCGGATCAGTTCGGGCTCCGGCCCGGTCTCGGGGATCGCGTCGGCTACCGCCCTTCCGAGGGCGAGCAGCGCGGATTCCACCCCGCCCCCCTCCCCGTCGGCATAGATGCTGACGAGGTGGCTCCCCTTCCAGAACCGCAGCATCCCGCCCCCGAATTCCGACCCCTGCCCGATTCCGGCCGGTGCATCCTGCCGTTCAAAGGTGAACACCCCGTAGGCGTCCGCCGGCGAGGCGAGTCGGTACAGTTCGACGGTGATCGACGGCGCCCCCGGTTTCACGAAGCGGCGGACCGTGAGACCGCGAAACCCGTAGGCAAGGTACAACTCCGCAGCGCCGTCCATGTAGCGGTACAGGGTGCGGGAATCGTGCCGCTCCGGCCGGCGGTCCCACTGCCAGCCGCCCCCCTCCGCGGGCAGGGCAAGCTCCGGGTTCATCGCGTCTCTGACCTGCCCCCCTGCGGCCGGCACTGCCGGACAGCTCCACAGTACGATCAGAAGGCATACCCACGGCTTCATCGCGTTTCCCGACCACCTTTCGCCGCTGCGGGAGAAGCCCGAGCGCCGGGCCGCAGGGCATCCCCGCTTCGCGGCCCCGCTCGCCCTCCCTCTGTCCATTAAACCAAACGGCGCGACCCCTGTCAAAAGGAAAAACAGCATCGGTCACCCCCGGGTACCCTCTCTGCGGACGCAGGCACCGCAGGGCAGCGGATCGCGCATTGCCGGAGCAGGATGGTCGGGTACGGGAGGGGATAATCCGCGCAGGGCAGCACGGGGAGAAGCGGGCACAACGGCGGAAGGCGGCTCAGGTCGCCGGCTGCGGCGGCCGGCCGCCGGCCGGTCCGGGGGGGACAGCGAGGGGCGGGCCGTCCACCTGCGCCAGGAGACGCTTTGCCCGATCGTTGAGCGGGTCGAGGGCGAGGACGAATTTCAGCCGTTCGACGATCTCCGTCCGGCCCCCGCCGCTGCCCGTTTCCCGCCAGCGGCGGTAGTGCAACCGCGCCAGGTTGATGTTCGCCTCGACCTGGAGCGGATCCAACCGCAGGCTCCGTTCCCAGGCGTCGAGCGCCAGTTCGGTGTTGCCGAGTTCCTCGTGGAGCGATCCGAGGTTGTTCCATCCGTCCGCGTTGTCCGGTTCCTTGTCCAGGAGGGTGCCGAACAGTTCCACGGCCTCCGGATAGTTCCCGGTCTGCACGCACAGATTTCCGAGGTTGAACAGCGCCTTGCCGTGCTCGGGATCGGCTTCGAGTACCCGGCGGTACTGCTCGATCGCCTCGTCGAACATATCGTGCCGGTCGTACAGGACTCCCAGGCAGAAGCGGACGCCCACGTTGCGGGGCTCGACGGCGAGCGCCGTCTGATAGTACTGGAGCGCCCCGAAGTAGTCGCCCTCCAGGTCCCGGATGTGGGCGATGTTGATCAGCGCCTCCACATTCCGAGCGTCCAGCGTCAGGGCCTTCCGGTACATGCGCAACGCCGCGGAGAGGTGGTCCATCAGCTCATGGACATACCCTGCGTTGTTGTACGCCTCCGGATTGTCCGGGTCGAGCTCGATGACCCGGTTAAAGCAGTTCAGAGCCTCTTCCCGGGCGTCCTGCTCCAGGAGCAGGAACCCCCGGTTCACGCAGGCGTCGATTTCGCCTTCGCCGCCGGCGGCCTTCGCGAGGCGGGGCTGCAACAACCGCCGGACCGGTGCAGTACCGTGGTCGTTCATGCACACATCTCCTGTCATCGCAGCGGCTGCCCGGTGCGTTCATGGGTCATCCGATGCAGGACGAAGTCCCGTATCTCGACCCAGATCGGAACGGGGTCCACCGACTGCGAGGCGATCACGTGGTGGTTTCTCTTCAGGGTCTCGGCCGCAAGCCCCCCTGCCAGTTTATACCGGTGCTCCGGGGACGAGGAGTACGACTGCTTCATCAACTCCCAGGGCAGGCTGATCTTGATCCGGTACTGGCCGATTGCCATCTCCTCCTCGGAATCCCGTTCCACGACGGATTCCTCGGCCGGCGCTTCCTGCGGCAGGGCTGCGCAGACAGCCGCCCCCTCCGCGGCCGCTTCCGCCTCCTCCGGCTGCGCCTCGGGGAGGGGCGCACGGAATGCCGGGAGGGTATCTTCATCGGCCGGCGCTTCCTGCGGCAGGGCCGCGCAGACAGCCGCGCCCTCCGCGGCCGCTTCCGCCACCGCCTCCGGCTGCACTTCGGGGAGGGGCGCACGGGATGCCGGGAGGGTGCGTTCCTCCTCCTGGCCGCTCGCCGCAAGGTCGGTCGCTTCGCCGGCACCCTCCCGCGTTTCCCCAGGGGGTTCCTCCGGGAAGTCCCTGGTTCCGTCCGTTGCCGGGCATCCCGCCTCCTCTGCGCCCTCCTGTGCGGCAAGGCGGGGTTCCTGCCCTGCATCGTCGACCACCGCGATTGCCGCGCACTCCGCACGGAGCCCCGGCGAGAACGATACGGCGCCGCCGCGGGCGCGTTCATCCACCCCCGGGAACTCGAAGGAGAAGCCGTCGCCGGTTTCGGCATCGGCGGGCGTGCCGTTCTCGGCGGCCGTTTCCTCCCGGCCGGTCCGGCGCGGTCGCCGTTTCTGGATTGCCGGCCCCGCCAGCTTGTGGAAGCGCGCGCCGATCTGCTCGACGATGTCGGCATTGATGGATTCGAATGAGTTCGTCTCGCCTGCCTTGAGGCAGAGCTTGGACAGTTTGTTGACCAGCCGGGGCACACCGTGACCGGACTGCTCCCAGAGCATGCCGAAGGCATCGTCGGCAAACACCTTCCTCGTCGTCCCCGCCAGCATCAGCCGGGTCTCCACGTACTTTCTGATCTTGTCGACGGAGTCGAGCTTGTCAATCCTGCTGTACGCCCCGACCCGCTGGAACAGGTTCGCTCGTTTGGGGTGTTCGAGCCGCTTGGCAAATTCGTTCTGCCCGACCAGGACCATCGTGAAAAGGTTTCGCCGGTCGCCCTGCATGTTCGTGAGCAGGCGGAGATTTTCCAGGTTCACGGGAGAGATGGCGTTGGCCTCGTCGATGAAGATCAGGATCTTTTTCCCTTCGGCAAAGGTCGCGAACAGCTCATGGTTGAACGCCTCCAGCAGATTCACCTTCCTCTTTTCCTCGCACTGTCTTCCGGTGAGCTGGCCGAGGATCTCCTGGAGGATCTGGACGAAGCTGATGCCGGGATTGGTGATGAGGACGATCTTGTATCGCTCCTGCTCCAGCGAGTCGATGATCATGCGGATCGACATGGTCTTCCCCAGCCCCACGTCACCGACGATCACGGCGACGCACTCATCCCCCTCTTCGATGGCGAACAGCGTTTCGGCGATGGCGGTTTCCATCGACGTGTGGCAGTCCACGTACATCGACGGATCGGGGACGTTGTCGAAGGCCGGTTTTTTCAGACCCCAGTATTCGTAATACATGGCGAGCACCTCCTTGCTCTGTGAAACCGCTACCCACTTCCCTGTTGGGATATCTTCGCGCTCGGATCCTGCCGCCTGATGCCGGAAAATTCCTGGCTCTCTTCGAGATAGGCGAGGACATCGTCGAACTTGATCCGCCGGAGACGGCCGAGCCGATAACTTTTCAATTTGCCCTCCCGGATGATCTTGTTCAGGTACCCCTTGCTGATCCTGAGCAGTTGGACGACCTCATCCATCTTGAGCAGCCGTACGGGGGGGGTAGGATCGAAGGCGAAACGCAGCACCACCGTCTCCTCCTTCTGTCGGGAACCGGCAAGCCCTTGCGCACCTGCACCGCAGGAAAAAAACGGGGGGAGGTTCGGGTTCAGCCGCAGGAGGTCCAGCTGTTCGGGTGTGAGCGTGAGCGATACGGTCCTATCGCTCCCCTCATTCTGTCGCCCGGCAATTCCGAATCCATCATGCGCACCGTTGGGACCCTGCTGTTCAGCGGCGGGAACAGTCCCCCCCGCCGCGGTTTGCCCCTCATCCACCCGATTTCCCGGTCCGCCCCCCAGCCCGATCGATTTGAGATCCGTCAAGTTTTTCCGGAGCTTGACGATGCAGATCTTATCCATGCCGTTTCCTTATCCCCGTTCCTGCCTCCTCGCCCGCTGCCTCCGGCCCCGGCGCCTCACCCGTCTGCCAGCAGCGGTATCGGCGGATACACCAACCCCCCCGGGCACAGGACGATCCCGACTACGATACCCAAGACGGAAGGAAAGGCCCGCAGCCCGTTCGGACGGGAACAGTTCCAGAACCAGGTGACCAGAATCAGGATCAGGGGGACCTGCCACGCCACCGAAAGATGGAGCTGTTCGAAGATCTGGCGGGCCAGCAAGAAGGAGAGAAACCCTTCGGCGATATCGCCCACGAACATGTCCAGGCGGCCGGCGATGCGGGTAAAGACCGGGGCGGTAAGGGCGCCCGGCACACACCAGAGTGCCTTGGCTGCGATCAGCGGAAAGCCGATCAACAGCGAGAAATAGGCGAAAAGCAGTTTTGTCGATTCTTCCATTGCGCTCCTCCTTTCTCCTGAGTGGTTTTCCTTCCCTACTCCGGTACCGGATCCTCGCGGCCTCGCGGTACCGATACCCTCTGCCGAACCCCTTCCGAAGCACCGTTCCCTCTTCAGAAACTCTGTGCTATATGGTACACGGAAACTACGGTCGGCAGCGGCGGTAACCTCTTTCGATTCCAGGATAAAGAGGTCTGCGGGAACCGTCAAGGGAAAACGAATTAATCTATGTGAATTTATTCACATTTCCTATGTGATATCGCTCACGAAAGGAGAACCGGCGTGCTGACACCGATCAACATCCTGAAGAAAATTCCGCTGTTTTCATCGCTTTCGGAATCGGACCAGCAGAACCTGACGAGCCTGCTCCGCAGGAAACTGCTCGGCAAGGGCGAGCATCTCTTCCGGCAGGGCGACGAGGGGACGGCGTTGTACATCATCGTACAGGGGCGGATCAAGATCTCCCTATCCAAAAGAGCGGATAACGTCACGCTTGCGATTCTCGGCCAGGGCGAATTTCTGGGGGAGATGGCCCTCCTGGATGAGCTGCCCCGGTCGGCCGACGCAATCGCGCTGGAGGAAACGCAGCTCTACATCCTCAACCGCAAGGATTTTCTCTCCTTCCTGGCCGGCAACACCCATACGGTCTACGCCATCCTGAACTCCCTCTCCCGGAGGCTGCGCCGGATGGACGACCAGCTGGCGGAGATGTGCTTCCTGAACCTGTCCGCCCGGCTGGCAAAGCAGCTCGTGGAACTGGCCGAGACACAGAATCCCGGGGGGGATCCCAAGGCATGCGACCTCAACATTTCCCAGCAGGAGCTGGGAAACATCCTCGGCGCATCCCGGGAGAGCATCAACAAGGAGCTGAAGATTCTCCGGGACAAGGGTGTCGTCGAGACGTCGCGCAACTCCATCCGCATCCTCGACCTCGAGGCCCTGAGGAAGCGCATGCCCTAGCTCACGGGCGCTTCCCCGCTGTCCGACCGGCGACGCCGGCGGGCCCGATCGGGCCTCGGAAGCGCCCTGCGGGGAAGAAAAGAGCACGACCCAACCGCGGTGACCACGATGAGGATCCTGGGTGTCGATATCGGAACGACTGCGATGAAGATGGGTGTCTTCGACGAGCGGGAGGATTCCATCGCACCCGTGGGGTTCGTTTCGCGGGAATATTCGCTCAACACATACAACGACGGCCTGTTCAGCGACATCGACCCGGCGAAGTGGCAGCAGGCCTTTGTCTCCTGCTGCACGGCCCTGGCGGACCTGGCGGCGGAGGCGGACGTGGTCGCGCTGTCGGGAACGACCCCGGGGTTCACGGCCATGGATGCCGAGGGGAGGCCGCTGTATCCCGCCATCCTGATGCTCGACCAGCGCTCCCGGCGGCAGGCCCGGCACATCATCGACGTGGTCGGCATGGATACGCTGCTGGCCGAGACGGCGAACATGCCGGTCGCCGGCGGCTGTTCGCTGGCGAGCCTCCTGTGGATCAAGGACAACCTTCCCGAGGTCTACAGGCATACGGCTGTGTTCGGCCACTCCAACACCTTTCTGGCGAACTGGCTGACCGGCAGCTTCGCCATCGATCCCTCATCGGCGTCGCTCACGGCCCTGTACAACACGGCGCAAAACGACCTGACCTGGAACCGGGGGATCGCCGCCGCCTTCGGCATCTCCCTGGAGCGGCTTCCCCGGGTCATGGCCGCTCACGGCAGCCCGGGGCGCGTGCGGACCGAACTGGCCAGGCGGCTGGGACTGAGACGGGAACCCGCCGTCGTGATCGGGGGCAACGACGCGGTGCTGGCGGCCTACTCGCTCGGCATCGAGACCCCCGGCCAGGCGATGAACGTCAACGGGACCTGCGAGATCACGCTGGTCTGCCTGCCGCAGTGCCATCCCTCCCCGAACTACAACATCCGCTGCCACGTCGCGGAGGACCGCTGGCTGACCCTGTATGTGATGAACGCCCTGGGGATCGCCTATGAGTGGTTCCGGCGGCTGTTCTGCGGCGAGATGCCAGCCGCTGCCTTCTACGGAGAGTTCCTGCCGCAGGCAGTCGACGGATGGCTGGAGAAGGAATCGGCGGTGCGGTACGTCCCCTACCTGATGGGCTCGCGCTATTCGCAGGAACCCCTGCGGGCCGAGTTTCTGGGGCTCACCGCCGAGACCTCCCGGGAAGAGCTGCTGGCGGCCATGGTCCGGGGGCTCTGCCGCTATCAGGGAGAACACCTGGAGGAGATCGGCCGGGTGGTCGCCCTGAGCGGGGAGATCCGCGTCAGCGGCGGGGCGCTGAACCCCTCGCTGATCCGCGCCAAGGCCAGGTGGATGCGCGATTGCCGGTACATCAGCGAGGAGCAGTCCTCGCTGAAGGGGGCGGCACTGCTCGGCCGCAAACATCTGCGGGAGTCCGCCGGGCAGTAGGGGCGACGCAGCGACAACCGGGGAGAAGCGTACATGGGATCGATTTCCGCAGACGAGGGGATGCATTACGAGGGGTACTGTATCCGGCCGCCCAGCGAGGCCGACAGCATCCTCCTGCAGGTGACCCTGGGCTGCTCCCACAACCGGTGCACCTTCTGCGGCACCTACCCGGACAAACGCTTCCGGATCAAAGACGACGGGATCATCCTGAGCGACATCCGGTACGCCGCAAAGCACATGGCCGGCGAGGACCGCCTCTTCCTGATGGACGGCGACGCCCTGATCATCCCGCAGAAACGGCTGGTGTGGATCCTGGCGCGGATCGCGGAGCATCTGCCGCGGGTGCGGCGGGTCGGCGCCTACGCGAACGTGAAGAGCGTCCGGAAGAAAACCCCGGAGGAGCTGCGGCAGCTCAGGGAACTGAACCTCGGCATCCTGTACCTGGGCGTCGAGACCGGCGACGACGCGATCCGGGAAGCGATCCACAAGGGCGCCACCGCCCGCGCCTGCATCGACATGGGGCGGCGCATCAAGGAGGCGGGCATCCAGCTTTCGGTCACGGTGCTGTTGGGGATCGCCGGCCGCGAGCACTCGCTGCGGCACGCCCGGCTGACCGGGGAGCTCCTGAGCGCCATGGACCCGGATTTCGTCGGGGCCCTGACGGTGATGCTCATCCCGGGGACGCCCCTGGAGCGGGAGTATCGAAGCGGCGCCTTCACGCTGCCCGACGAACA
>CAIYSL010000050.1 GCA_903928915.1 uncultured Syntrophobacterales bacterium
CCAGCTCGTGGTAGGTCCAGCCCCGACCGCGTATTCGTACAGGCAGGTGGTCTCGACGCCCATGGTCTGGCAACTGGCCTCGAACCGGTCGATCCACGCCCGATCGCGGATGGCCGGGCGTGTCGATCCGATGTCGGTCTGGATCGCAAGCGGGGTTGTGGCCGATCTCGACCGCAGCTGTTCCACGAAGGGCAGGTACTGCCGCACGTAGTCGGCGGGCAGGTCGCCGCGCATTCAGTCGGGCCAGTGGGTCTGGAGGCAGTGGAGGTCCGGGCGCACCGTCGCGGCCACCTCGCCGGCGTCCTCGCCGCTGTCGGCCCGGACCCGCCGGACACCATCCTGTTCGGCGAGGGCCAGCGTCCAGGTCCCCACCTGGACGCCCGGGCAGGTCTGCCTCAGCCCGCCGGCGCCGTTGACAAGGTCGTCGAGGAACGCGGTGAGCGATGCCTGCCGGAACCGCAGGTACTTTTCCCAGAGCGTCGGGTTGCGTCCGGGTGACAGCGGCGAATCGTTGTGGACGATGTCGGGCAGGGCCGGCTCGCCGGGGAACATCCGCCGGAAGGCTTGCCGGCACGCGTCGCAGAAGCAGCCGAACGCCGGGCTGGCCGGCCCGGGGTACTCCGGCCAGTGGGGCTCGGCAATCTCGATGCCGTCGAAGGTCCCGGCCCTCGCGGCCCGGGCCAGGTCCTGCTTTTTCCAGGACCGGTAGCCCTCGTGGTTCAGGCAGAGCCGCTGGTAGCCGTCGTTCAGCGCCTTGCCCTCCAGCTCCGTCCGCGTCACCATCCGCAGGCGCGCCGGGTGCTGATGCACGGGGAGACCCGCTCGTCGATCCTTGCCGACCAGGACATTCAGGTGGACTTGCGCGTCGTGGACGAGGCCTCCTTCGGAGCGGCCCTGCAGTATTTCACCGGCGGCAAGCAGCACAACATCAAGCTCCGCGAGATGGCCCTGCGCGCCGGTCTCAAGGTAAACGAATACGGCGTGTTTCGGGAGCCGGGTGAGAAGCGGATCGCCGGCAACACCGAAGAGGGGGTGTACCGGGCGCTCGGGCTTCCCCTCATACCGCCGGAGCTGAGGGAAGACACGGGCGAGGTCGAGGCCGCCCAGTCAGGGAGACTGCCTGGCCTGGTCGAGGTCGGAGACATCAAAGGCGACCTCCACATCCACACCAAGTGGTCCGACGGCAGCCACGACCTGGATACCATCGTCCGGGCAGCACGCCAGCGGGGCTACCGGTACATTGCCGTCACCGACCACACCAAGGGGCTCGGCGTCGCCCACGGCCTCGACGGGGCGAGGCTGGCCGAGCAGGCCGGGGCCATCGACGGGTTGAACGCGCAATACAAGGGCTTCCGGGTACTGAAGGGGACCGAGGTCGATATCCGTTCCGACGGCACGCTCGACCTGCCGGACGACGTCCTCGCCGGGCTGGACATCGTCGTGGCGTCGGTCCACTCGGGGTTCAAGCAGTCCCGGGAGCAGATCACCAAGCGGCTGCTGGCCGCGGTCCGACACCCCTATGTGAGCGTCATCGCGCACCCCACGGGCAGGCTGATCGGCGAGCGTGATGGCTACGCCGTCGATATGGAGGCGGTGCTGAAGGAGGCGGCACGGTACGGCGTGGCGATGGAGATCAACGCCTATCCCCTCCGGCTCGACCTGAACGATTCCCAGATTAGGATGGCCAGGCGGTACGGCGTCTCTCTGGCGATCAGCACCGACGCCCACGTGACGACGCAACTGGATACGATGGTCTATGGGGTGGCGATGGCGCGGCGCGGCTGGGCGGAACGGGGCGATGTGCTCAACGCCCGGGAGTACGGTCCGCTCCGCGAGTGGTTGAAATCCTGCCGGGTGAAGAAGGCGAAGGGGATCCGCTGACCGGCGGCCGCGGCGGCGCTGCGCCCGTCAGGAGTGCGGAAGCAGGCAGGTCAGGGTGGCGCCCCGGTTCGGGCCGGCGCTGGCGGCCCAGATGGCCCCCCCCTGCAGCGCCACCAGTTTGCGGGTCAGGGAGAGCCCCAGGCCCGTTCCCTGGACCCGGCGCCCGGTCGAGCCTTCCCACTGCTCGAAGGGCTCGAAGATCCGCTCCAGATCCTCCGGCAGGATTCCGATCCCCGTGTCCGCCACCGCTATCCGGATCCATTCCCCGTCGCGCAGGGCGACCGGCGGGGGCGGTCCGTCCCCTGCGTCGCCCAGCCACTGCCCCCCCTCGCGGCGCAGGGTTGTTCCGGTGAGGCTGACCCGGCCGCCCGCGGGGGTGAATTTCACCGCGTTCGAAAGCAGGTTGTTGACGACCTGTTTTACCTTGCGGCCATCCGCCCGGATGGTCCCGGGGAGACCGTCCAGGTTTGTCTCCAGCTCCACGTCTCTTGCGCGTGCCGCCTGACTCACCATAGCCAGGCACTCGTCGAGAAGCTCCCGCATGTCCACGGGGCCCATGTCGAGGTCCATCCTGCCCGCCTCCACCTTGGCAAGGTCCAGGATGTCGTTGATCAAGGCCAGCAGGTGACGGCCGCTGTTGAGCACGTCGGCGAGGTATTCCTGCTGGGTTTCGTTGATCTCCCCGACGTCCCGGTTCAGGATAAGCTCGGTGAACCCGATGATGGCGTTGAGCGGTGTGCGCAGCTCGTGGCTCATGTTGGCCAGAAATTGCGATTTGACGTGGCTGGCATGCTCGGCAGCCTGTTTGGCGATCAGGAGCTTTGCCGTCTCCTGGACCAGCCGGCGCTGGTGCTCCTGCACCTCGGCCCGGTACCGCTCCCGGATCGTTTCGTAGCCGTAGGCGATCAGAGTCATCACGGCCAGCGAGATGATGAACGGCACCGCCATGGCCCTCCGCAGGATTGCCGTGCCGGTGATTTCGCCCTGAAGCGCGAACAGCACCGCCGCGGCGCCGATCAGGAAGAGCAGGCAGTACCGCAGCCCCTTTGCCGGGCCGAGGAGCAAGAACAGGATGACGGGAAACAGGTACAGCCAGAACGTGATGTACTCATGCGTGCCGCTGTGCAGCAGCAGGTACAAAAGCAGGAGGGCCGACAGGGCGATGTTCAGCGAGAGCGGGGTCTCGAACTCCTCCCGTTGGCGGCCGTAGAAGACGCTGAAGGCGTAACCCGCGGCGGTGATGATCTCGAAAACCGCCATGCCGGTGTTTCCCTCGGACAGGCGAAAAATTCCGAATCCGAACAGGACAGGAGCGAGCACGGCCGCGGCATAGGCGAACACGAGGCGACGGGAGCGCTCGTCCAGTTCCAGCGTCGCAGGGACGAAGAACCGGTTGAGCTGCTCGATGAGGGTTTTGAGGAAACTCAGCAACGAACGCATCGTATCTCCCGCAGTCCTGCCCGCCCCGTCGTGATCGGACCTGTCCGCGCGGGGGGAAGCGGTTTTCGCTGCCCCTCGTTCGGCGACGTACGGCCACGGCAGTCGGTTCCAGGACGATGCAGAGTAAAAGGGGTTGCCCTGTCTGTCAAGAACATTTTGGACAATGTACGGTTTTCCCGGCAGGAATCGACAGCAAATAGTGCTTCCGTTCTGCGCCGCGTTGGTGCATAATGCCGCTCGCAGAGGCATGTCCGGCCCTTCGGGAGGCGATTCCATGGCCAGGGTTGTGCTCGACCACATCTCCAAGCATTATGGCCCCGTTGCCGCGGTAAAGGACTTCCATCTCACGGTCGAGGACCGGGAATTCGTCATCCTCGTCGGCCCCTCCGGGTGCGGAAAATCGACCGCCCTCCGGATGGTGGCGGGCCTCGAGGACCCCGACGCCGGGACCATCCGGATCGGCGAGCGCGACGTGACCGACCTCCCCCCCAAGGACCGCGACATCGCCATGGTCTTCCAGGAGTACGCGCTTTATCCCACATGAGCGTCTACCGGAACATGGCCTTCGGCCTGACACCCCGGAGCTACCCTAAGGACGGGCCGCCCGGGCGATCGTGCTCGGCGGCATCTGCGGAGGATTGATCATGGCATGCGCGCACCCGAAGACGACGCCCGAGCCGGGCGCTGCCTGGAAAGGGAAGCCCCCGCTCATCGTGACCGCTCACCGGGGTTTCTCCGGGGAGTACCCCGAGAACACCCTGGCCGCCTTCCGGGCGGCGATCGCGGCCGGTGCCGACATGGTGGAGCTCGACGTCCACCTCACGAGCGACCGGGAGGTCGTGGTGATCCACGACGACACCCTGGAACGGACCACCGATGGGAAAGGCGCGGTGGCGGAAAGGACCTTGGCGGAACTGAAAAAACTCGACGCGGGCTTCCGGTTCAACCCCCAGTTCTCGGGCGAGCCGATCCCCACCCTGGCTGAGGTGCTGGCGGTGACGCAGGGCCGCATCCGCGTCAACATCGAGTTGAAGAAGGGGAAGAAGGCCTTTCCCTACACGATGGAGGAGCTCGCCGACCGAACCCTCGCCGCGGTCGATAAGGCGGGAATGACCGGCGAGGTCCTGTTCTCCTCCTTCGACCCGGCGGCGGTCGACCGGGTCCGGGAGAAGGCGCCCCATCTTCCTACCGCCGTGATCACCCAGAAGCCCTGGACGACCCCCGAGGAGGCGGGCGGCGGCAAGCGCTACCCGGCCATCAACTCCTCCTTCCGGAACGTCAACGCGGATAATGTCCGTCTCGCCCGCAGCGCAGGTCTCCAGGTCCACGCCTGGACCGTGAACGCCGCAGCGGACATGGAGAAGGTGATCGCCTTGGGCGTCGACGGGATCATCACCAACCATCCTGACCGGCTGATCGAGGTCCTGAAGGGACGGGCGGTGAAGTAGCGAGAAGGGGCGTCAGCCAGGTGTCCCCGGCCGTCAGCAACGCCATCACCTGCACGCTGGGAGGGATAACGGGACGGCCGCGGAGAAAGCTACCGTCCGCGGTCCTCCGTCAGCTGCGCGGTGATGGCGCCGAGCAGCCATTCCAGGCTGTATTTCCCTCCGCGCTTTTCCCAGAGGTACAGGAGTGTCTCGAGGAAAAGCAGACCTGCTACGCCGGCCAGGAAGGAGGAGGTGGCCCCCAGCAGCGCGGCACTGCGCCCGGTGATCGCAGCGGCGATCATCAGCGGCCAGCCGATCAGGAGGTAGTGCAGAAAATAGAAGGTCAGGGAAAACCGGCTGGTCCGGTTGTACAGGCCGACGAGGAACGTTACCCGGGAGGGGGCCTTCCCGTGGACGTCGTAGCAGAAGTACAGCCCTGCGAATACCAGCAGGGACATCCCCAGTTGATACAGAATCATCGTGAACGAGTCGGGATAGAAGCTCAAGGGGGCCAGATAATCGCTGACAAAGGAGGAGCCCGGCCGCAAAAGGCTTGCGTAAGCCCCCCCGATGCCCAGCCCGATCAAGAGGATGCCGATGATCGCGAGGAAGGGCAGATCGCCCCGGATCTGACCGGCGACGATGCGCCGGCCGAGGACGAACCCGACCGGCGGGAACAGCAGCCAGGGAAAGAGCGGAAACTCACCGGTGAGAAGGAATCCGCGGAGGACCTCCTGCGGTTTCCAGATTATATCGAACTCCCCGGCAGGGTCCAGCAGGATGCCCGGCAGCCAGTCCGACACGACCGCGACCTGCACGGCCGGGCCGCCCCAGAGTGATGCGAAATCGATCCCCGCGCGCAGCGGAGGGGTGGCCACGGCGATGAGCGCCCCGGCGAGGAGGAGCGGTCCGGAGGGGATGAACCGGCAGGCGAACAGGACCACCGTCGCGACCCCCATCAGGGTGAGGATGTCCCACCGCCATATCGCAGCGGGGCCTTTGGACAGGGCCAGCATCAGGATGCCCACCAGGAAGATATACCCGCCGCGGATCAGCGCCCTGCGGAAGAGGAGCGCATCGTCGCTGGCCCGTTGCTGGGCCGAGAGGACCTGGCTCATCCCCAGCATCATCAGGAAACAGGCTGCGCCCCAGTCGCCCAGGACATGGTTGAAGAAGACGTGCAGCGGGGAATTCGCCGCCGTGCTGTCCCCGAAGTAGACCATGAAGTGCACCAGCACCATGCACATCAGGGCGAAGCCCCGCATGACGTCGATCGAGCGAACGCGGTTGGTGGAGCCTTCGGTCATAATCGGTCCTTGAACGGGGCGGGTGGATTATCCGCCGCACTATGTGTAATTGAAATTCATGGACCTTTCAAGGTATAAAGCGGTAAAAAACCCTCCCGGAGGTTCGTCGTGAACACAGCACGAGGAGAACAATCGGTTCGGTTCTCACTGTGGATTGAGAACGTGATCCTGGGCCGTCTGTGGGCGGTGGTGCGATTGCCCTTCGTCGCCGCTGTCCTCCTTGTCCTGGTCTCCTGCGCGCAGGCCCCCGTGCCGGCTCCGGCAAAGATCGAGGCGCCCGGCGGGCCGGGCAGCGTGTCGTTCGCGAGCTCGGAGGTCGCCACCGGGAGCGGCCCGCGGAACCTGACCGGCAGGCTCAGAAAACCCGAGGGCGCCGGCCCCTTTCCCGCCGTCGTGCTTCTCCACGGCTGCGGCGGGATGCAGCCGGGAAGGGACAGTCTCTGGGCGCGGATGATTGCGGGCTGGGGCTACGTCGCCCTGCAGGTGGACAGTTTCGGCCCCCGCGGCCTGGCGAGCGTCTGTACCTATACCGGGAGCGAGGCCGAGGACATCCGCCGGAAGCGGGTGACCGACGCCTACGACGCCAAGCGGTATCTCGCGGGGCTCCCCTTCGTCGACCGGGGCCGGATTGCGGTGATGGGCTGGTCGCACGGCGGGGCGGTGACGCTCGACGCGCTCTTCCGGCAGACCGAAGCCCCCTTTCGCGTTGCCGTCGCCTACTATCCCTCCTGCCGGAGGATGCTGACCGGCCTCAATGCGCCGCTCTTGATCCTTATCGGGGAGGCCGACGATTGGACACCGGCTACGCGCTGTAGCGAAAAGATGCCGAAGGAAGGGTCGGTTCCCGAGGTCAGCCTGCGGGTCTACCCCGGCGCCCACCATGCCTTCGACGGCCCCGGCCGGGCCAGGAGCGTCGCCGGTTCGCGGGGGAGCATCCACCGTCTGGAGTACCACCCCGAGGCAGCGGCGGATTCGATCGTCCGGGTGCGGGCCTTCTTGGAAAAGCACCTGAAATGAACCGGCCGGGCGGCGCATCCCCGCGGCGTGCCCCGGGAATGCCGTTAAGCGGTCATTGCGGCGGCGTTACCCCGCCAGCGCTGTGATCGTCTCTCTGGCCTCGTCGGTGAGGAATGCCCAGAGGCCGACCGCCTTGAGAGTGGCGGGGGCCGGGATGCCGGCGGCGTTCCAGCCCCGGTGCCGGTAGTAGGTCCGGATCAGGGCGGCCAACTCCTCCCTGCGGCGGCCCATCAGCGCTTCGCGCCGCGCCGTGATCGGCATCGCCGCGACCTCCTCCGCCGTCTTGCCGAAGAGACGGCCGACCTCCGCGTCGTTGTACGCCCCTTCGGCGGCGTACAGCTCGTCGTCGGTCGGTCCGATCGCCCGTTCGGGGATCCAGTCGTGGCAGCCCGTCTCGGCGCCGTAGACCATCACGTTCATCACCCGCTGCAGGTTGATGTCCCGGTCGGTCTGGGCGAAGATCTGCTCCCAGGTCATTGCCGTCCCCAGCATCCCGTTGTAGAACTGGGCGTACAGCTCCTGCGAGGCGGGGTTGATGAACTTGTCCCCGCTGGTCGTCTTCTCCGAAAGGGGATTGAACACGTCGACCCAGGGCAGTTTGCAGAGGCCGAGGTTATCGTTTCCCAGCCGCACGCGCGGGTAGGTGACGAGCGCCCGCGCCTTGTCCTCGCGGGTGGGAAAGGCCCCGAGGAGGTCCACCTTGATCAGCCAGGCAGCGGCGTGGTGGGCGCCGATGTCGCTCGCGGCGGCGTAGGAACCCTGCATCGAGAGCGACCGGTGGGTGCGGTACAGCGAGAAGGGGAGCCCCTTGGTCTGCATGGCGAACCGGCGGAGCTCCGGCCGCGGATCGGCCTGGCCGGTCCGGCTGGTGAAGCGTGCGGCGACCCAGTCGACGAGGGGAAGCATCCCCTGGCCCGCTGCGCGGGCGAACTCGGTCTCCCCGAGGGCGATCCGGCGGATGAAACTCAGGACCGCCTCCTCGTTGCCCCAGGTGAGCTCCAGCCCCTCCGTATCGTCTACGGTCAGGTATCCCCGCTGGAAGCACTCCATGAGGAAGGCGATCATCACGGCCACGGTGATCGTGTCGATCCCGTAATTGTCGCAGTGCCAGTTGGCCTCCATGATGAACTCGGCGTTCCACATCCCGAGGTTGGAGCCGAACCCGGCGGCGGTCTCGTACTCGGGGCCGTCCACCCAGACCCGTTTCCCCTTGTGCTCCCCGAACCGCAGGGTTACCCAGCCGCCCTTGGTGCAGCGCAGGTTGCAGCCGGGGAAGCAGCCGTCCATTCCGCGGTGGTCGAAGAGGTGGTCGGCGTAGTACTTGCCCGTTATCTGCTCCGCCCGCGGGTCGGAACCGAGCTGGTAGTTATGGACCGGCAGCGACTGGTACTCCTCCTTGTTCATGAAGGCGATCAGCCCTGCGCTCCCTTTGCGGTACATCTTGAGCGACTGGGGGTCCACCTCGCGGACCACCTTCCCGAGCTCGGTCCCGGCGTGCTTCACCTTCTCCCAGTCCGCGGCGCCGTAAGGGTTTTCGCCGTGGGGGAATTCCGCCAGGACCACGACGGCGCGGACCTTCTTGTCGATCATCACCGTGCCCAGCCCGGTCCGGCCCGCCTGTTTCGTCCGGAAGAATCCCTTGGTTCCGTCCACATGCTTGGTGGGATCAAAGTAATGGCTGTTGATACACCCATAGGTCGTGTGGCTGGCGCCGACGCCGGTGGAAAGGAAGACGATCTGCTTGCGCTCGCGGCCCTCCCGGGTGAACCGTTCGATGATCGCCCGCTCCAGGTCGAACACCTCGCCGATCGCGGGGGCGTCGACGACAGCGATCGTCCGGTTGAACCCGTCGATGACGATCATCACATCCGTCGGGGCTTTCCCCGTGATCTCCAGGGCGTCGAACCCGGCGTACTTGAGGTAGGCGCCGAAGTGGCCGCCGAAATTCGACACCCCGGCGACGCCCGTCAGCGGCGACAGCGACACGGCCATGCACTTGCTCGTCCCGGGAAACTGGGGAATGCCCGCCAGGGGGCCGGGGGAGAAGATCAACGGGTTCGCGGGGTCGGAGGGCTTCGTCCGGCTGGTGACCCGCCGGTGGAGCAGGTAGAGGCCCAGGGCCCGCCCGCCGAGGAAGTAGTCCCGGACCTCGGGCGCCAGCTCCGGTGTTGCTACGGTCCGGGTTCCCAGGTCGATCGAGACCATGGTGTTCGTGTACCCGCGCGTGAGTTTTGCGGTAGTGTATGTCATGTGACCTTTCCTTCGGGCCGGCACGCAACTGCGGCCGGCGGTGGTGTATTTCCGCCCTTCCCGGTATCGGTTCGTCAAGGGGAGTTCGCAAAGAGAGTGCATCTTAGGGAAATGACGCGCTTCTGTCAAGAAGATTAAGAGAAAGGAAGATTGGGGGAAACGGGCGCGGCGCGGCGCAAACCCTGGCTTCCGGAGGCCGCTTGAGATGTACGGTCGCCCTCCTTGTCAAAGGGGGATCCCATGGCTATGATAAAAAGAAAAGAGGCTGCCATGGTACCCGCAGGTCTGCAGAAGCTGTCCGACACGGTGTGGGAGCTCCCCCCCTCCTCCAAAGAGGGGATGCGCGTCCCCGCCCGGATCTACGCCACGGAGAAGCTGATCTCCGCCATGGACGACGGGGTGTTCGAGCAGGTCACCAACGTTGCCTGCCTGCCGGGGGTCATCGGGGCCGCGTTCTGTATGCCCGACGGTCATTGGGGGTACGGGTTTCCGATCGGCGGCGTGGCGGCCATGGACCCCCACTCGGGCGTCATCTCCCCCGGGGGGATCGGGTTCGACATCAACTGCGGCATGCGGCTGGTGCTCACGAACCTCACCTACGACGAGGTCAAGCCACGGCTCCGCGACCTCGTGGACCGCCTGTTCGCGCGGATCCCCTGCGGGGTCGGGAGCCGGGGGTTCATCCGGCTCTCACTCGCCGATTTCCGGAGCGTCATGGCGGAAGGCTCCCGCTGGGCGCTGAAAAAGGGGTATGGCTGGCCCGAGGACCTCGAGATGACCGAGGAGGGGGGGTGCTTCCCCGGCGCCGACCCAGCCAAAGTCAGCGAGAAGGCCGTCGAGCGGGGGTTCGACCAGGTCGGGACGCTGGGGTCGGGAAACCACTACTGCGAGATCCAGGTGGCCAGGCCCGAGAACATCCGCGACCCGGAAACGGCCGAACGGATGGGGTTTACCCTCCCCAACCAGGTGGCGGTGATGTTCCATTGCGGCAGCCGGGGGTTCGGCCATCAGGTGGCGACGGACTACCTGCGGCTGTTCCTGAAGGTGATGGGGCCCCGGTACGGCCTGCGGGTGAACGACCGGGAGCTTGCCTGCGCCCCCTTTTCCTCTCCTGAAGGGCGGGACTACTTCGCTGCCATGACCTGCGCCATCAACATGGCCTTCGCCAACCGGCAGGTGATCCTCCACCGCATCCGCGAGGTCTTCTCCGACATCTTCCGCCGCGACCCGCAGGCGCTGGGGATGCACATGGTCTACGACGTGGCCCACAACACGGCCAAACTGGAGAGCCATACCGTCGCTGGCGCGCCGAAAGAGGTCCTGGTCCATCGCAAAGGCGCCACCCGGGCGTTGGGACCGGGCCTCGCGGGGCTTCCGGAACGATACCGCGAGACCGGCCAGCCCGTGATCATCGGCGGGAGCATGGAGACGGGCTCCTACCTCCTGGCCGGCCTCGCCGGTGCGGCCGAGACTTTCTGCTCCACGGCCCACGGCAGCGGTCGCACCATGAGCCGGCACAGGGCCAGGCAGCTGGTCAAGGGCGACAAGCTGCGGCGGGAGCTGGAGCACCGGGGGATCTACGTCCGGAGCGCCACCCGCTCGGGGCTGGCGGAGGAGGCGGGTGCGGCCTACAAGGATATCGATGAGGTGGTCGAGGCCACGGAACTCGCCGGCCTGAGCAAGCGGATCGTCCGCCTCGTGCCGATCGGCAACATCAAAGGATAATCGCCCGATGCCCTACACCTACCTGGACGAGATCGCCATCGCCGACGTCGCTTTCCGGGCAACGGGCAGGACCGAGGAGGAGGTGTTCATTGCCGCTGCCGATGCCACGGTGAACGTGATGGTGGAGGAGCTGGGGACCGTTCAGGACCGGACCCGGATCCCGCTTTGCCTCGACAACGACGCCCTGGACCTGCTGCTGTTCGATTTTCTGAACGAGTTCGTCTATCTGAAAGACGCGAAGGGACTGCTGATGCGCGTCGGTTCGCTGCGGATCGGGAGGCGGGATTCCCGATTCACCTTGGAGGGGGAGCTGTTCGGCGAGGAGATCGACCCGGACCGGCACCCCCTGGCCGGGGACGTGAAGGCAGTCACCCTCCACCGCTTCGCCCTGAGCCGCATCGCCGACGGCTGGGAGGCGACGGTCGTCCTGGACATCTGAGGCCGCATGCAGCGATCAATGCGGCAGAGAAGGTATCGCGGTTCAGGGGGCAGTTCTACTTTTTCCGCAACCCCTGGATGAAGGTGGCGATGATGATGAGGAGCATGATCGTTCCCACGGGCCGCATCAGGACGTCGAGGATCGTCGCCCCCTGGCCCTGGAAGATCATGATCGCCTTGCGGAGGTTCTCGTCCGCCATCGGTCCGAGGATCACCCCGAGGATCATCGGCGCGATCGGGTAGCGCATCTTGTACAGCGCAAATCCGAACAGGCCCGTGGCGAGCATCACGTACAGGTCGAAGGGGGACTGGTTGATCCCGAAGGCCCCGATGGCGCAGAGGGGCGCGATCAGCGGCATCAGGATCTCCTTTTTCATCGTGAACAGCTTGACGCCGGGTTTGATGATGACGAGCGCCACGGCGTACATCAGGAAGTTCGCTATGATCAGGGAGATGTAGAAGAAGTAGATCAGCCCCGGATGGTGCGTCTCGAGGGCGGGGCCCACGCGGATCCCGTGGAGGTTGAGCGACCCCAGGATGATCGCCATGGCGGCGCTTCCCGGGATCCCGAGGGTGATCGTCGGCAGCAGGTCGCCGCCGATACAGGCGTTGTCGGCCACCTCGGCGGCCATCAGCCCCGTGTAGGACCCCTTCCCGAACTTCTCCCGCTCCTCCCCCTTGGCCCGCTGCTTGGCGGTGATGTATGACAAGAACGAGGCGATGTTCGGGCCGGCCGCGGGCAGCGCCCCGATGATCAGGCCGATGAACCCGGACCGGACGATCGTCCCGAACTGCTCTTTCAGCATCGATAACTTCGGGATGATCCGGTTGACCTGCTTGACCTCGATCGCTACGCTCGGCGAGGAGAGGGCCTTCACGACCTCTGCCAGTCCGAACAGCCCGATGATGACCGGGACGTCGCCGATGCCGTCGATCAGGGCGGGCATGTCGAAGGTGAACCGGGCCACGCCGTGGATCGGTTCGATTCCGACCGTGGCGATCAGGAGACCGAGCCAGCCCGATATCCACCCCTTGATCGGTTTTTCGCTCCCCACCAACGTCCCGCAGATCGCGATCCCCCAGAAGGCCAGGAGGAAGATCTCCCAGGAGCCGAACTTCATGGCGATGGCCAGGATCAGGGGAACGCAGAGGATGACGGCGATGATCCCGATCCAATTGCCGATGAACGAACCCATGATCGTGGTGCCCAGGGCCAGCCCGCCCTCGCCCTTCAGCGTCAGGGGGTATCCCTCCATCGCCGTCGGGATGGCGGTCGCCTTGCCCGGGATGTTGATCAGGACGGCGGTGATCGACCCTCCGTAGACGCTCGACACCATGATGGTCAGGAGGATCATGATCGCTTCATGGGTAGACAGCTTCGCCGTCACCCCCACCAGCAGGGCCATGGCCATGACCGTCGAGACACCGGGCATCGCCCCCCAGATCATCCCCAGGACCGACCCGGCCAGGGCCAGAAGGATGACGTTTACGGTGCATACTTCCTTCAGCGCTATCCAGACAGCATCCATGGCGGCCTCCTACATTCCCCAGCCCGGCAGTTCGAGCCTGAATAGGTACCGGAACGAAAGGACGTAGAAGGCGGTTACGCAGACGGAAATGATGATGATCCGGGTCATCTTCGCCTTCCAGAAGATCCGCAGGGACCCGGCGATGTACAGGATCGTCGCCGCCTCGAAGGGGAGCACCTTCAGCAGAATGACCATGTAGCCGAGGATCGTCGACAGGGTTAGCAGGGTGAGTCTGCCCGTGGTGCTGGCGATAAATCCCCGCCAGTACGCGGGGGTAAGGTAATGGAGGAGACGCGGGAGCCCCCGGTGCCTCAGCGACGTCGCGAAGAGGCTCGCGGCCATCAGAAACAGGGTGGAGGCGATCAGGACCGGAAACAATGCCGCCGAAGAGGCCAGGCTGCCCTCGCGCGGCCAGGACCAGGCCACGTACAGGACCGCTGCGGAGAGGACCATCAGGGCGATCCCCATGAAAAAGTCCCCCGCCGGCGTCTCCTCGACCTTCTCCTTCGTCTTTTCCTTATACTCCTCCGCGATGTTCCCCATCCCCTGCCTCCCGCAGTGAAATTCCTCCTCCTGGCCGTGCGGACAGGAGGAGGGTGACACGTAGCTGCGGCAACTGCTTCGCCCCGGCACCGCTTCCCGGGGGCAGCCCCTGCGCTACTTCAGCCGCGGGGCGTAATCCTTGGGAGGCCACCACTTGTCAAAGTCTTCGGGTTTGGGGATTCCCAGGGTCTGCGGGTCGACCTTGGCGATGCCCAGGTCCTTGAAGGTCCAGGCGGTGACCGACTCCTTGAAGGCGGACATCCGGTCGGCCTCGGCCGGGGTCTGGACCACCTTGTAGGCGACGTTCTGCTTGAGGATCGCGTCGTACTTCGGGTCTTCCATGGCCTTCAGGTAGGCGGCTTGGATCTTCTGGAGGATGTCGACGGGGGTGTCCCGTCTGACCCCCATCGTGATGTCCCCGCCGAAGGGGACGTAGGCCTTGAGGCTGGGCACGTACTTGGTCACCGGTTCGAAGGTCATCCCCTCCACGGTCATCGGCTTGTCGACGAACACCGCCAGGTTCCGCAGCTTGCCCGCCTTGAGGAACTCGATCTGCTCGTGCATCCCGGAGCTGACCACGTCCACCTCGCCCTGGAGAACCGCCATCGTCGCCGGCGCACCGCCCTTGTAGGGGATGTAGTTCACCTTGATCCCCGCAGCTTTGGCCATGATGCCGTCTCCCTCATGCCAGATCCCGCCGATCCCCGAATGGGACATGGTGATGGGCCGTTTCTTGGCCGTGTCGAGCAGGTCCTGGAAGGTCTTGAGGGGCGAGTCCGGTTTCACCGCCCACCCCAGGTAGGTGCTGCCCAGCATGAACCATTGCCAATCCTGCCAGGGCAGCCCCTTGTGATAGCCCATCGGCCGGAGGAATTTGTTGTAGTTCGACGTGCCGAGCCAGGCGTACCCGTCGTTGGGCCGCTTCAGGACGAACTCCGTGGCCACCGCCGCTACCGAACCGGCCATGTTGCCCGCCTCGATGGTCGCCTTCAGCGGTCCCTCCAGGGATTGGACGAAGGCCCGGGAGATGACGTCCGTTCCGCCGCCCACCGCGTACCCGATAGTCAATTTGATCGGTTTGGTAGGCCAGTCCGCCGCGAGCGCCGCGAATGACCAAAGCCCCAGCAGCAAGACCGCGATCCCCGCTGCGCAAAAAACGCGCACCGACCCTTTTCTGTTCAGATTCCCGCTGCTATTCATGGATCCCTCCTCCTTGGTGAATAGTGAAATCTTCCCGTGTGTGGCCGACCAGTTTGTTGGCGCTGTTGCCGGTAGTGCGATGTCCGTGAACGGTTGCCGAAAGAACCACTCCCCGCGTCCCGCAGAGGGGGGAAGTCGCCTGAAAGTGAGGTGAGGATATGAAAAGCGCCCCCGCCTGTCAAGGGGTTTTCCCGAGCCCCGCGGGCCGTCGAAGGCGATCAATGGCAAACGGCGGACGGCCTCATGCCGGCGTCTCCGCTGAACTGGCTCAGCGGACTTCTCCGGCTGCTCCTCCCTCCGGGACGAGGGCGACCCGCTCGACCCTCTCCAGGTCCCGCCGGTAGAAGCGCGAGCCGAGGGTAAAGAGGATGCAGGAGAGGATCGCCATAGCGCTGGCGATCTTCAGGGCGGTCAGGATCCCGTACCGGTCGGAGAAGAGGCCCGTCACAACCGGTCCGAGGGCGCTTCCCAGCAGGTTCTGGGTGACCACGCAGAGGGCGTAGGAGACGGCCCGGAGCCCCGGATGGACCACGTCCTGGGTAACGGCGATGGCCGAAGAAGCCCAGGCGATCGACGCGATCCCCGCCAGCAGGAAGATCCCGTACTGGACGATGCCGCCGGTGGGGAGGCTGAACCCGGCCAGGAACAGGGCCGCGGTCAGGAAGGCGGAGAGGGCGGGGAGCAGCAGGCGGGCTTCGAGCCGCTTCTTCATCCAGGCATCGGCGATCCAGCCGCCGAGCGGCGATCCGAAGATGGCCGTGAGCATGATCCCGCTTGCCAGCAGGGTGGCCTTCTCCAGGGGGACTCCCTGGACCCGCTGGAAGTAGGTGGGCAGGAACGTGGACATGGAGATGGAGGTGAACATCATCCCGGCGAACCCGAGATAGGTGAACAGCAGGGAAGGCGTCCGGCTGAACCGGCGGACGATGTCCCGCTTGCTCATTCTGGCCGCGCTGCGGTCCCCCGCCCTGTCCTCGGCCTCGGCCGATTTCCCGAGCGCGACGGTCCGGTAGTCCCGGACGAAAAAGAACAAGAGCGCCACGATCAGCCCGGGGATGGCGACGATCCCGAAGGCGTGGCGCCATCCCCACCGCGCGGCGATGAACCCCCCGATGACGATCCCCGCGGCCATCCCGAGGGGGATGGAGGCGTTCCAGATCCCCACCATGGAGGCGCGCTTGCTCTCCGGGTACAGGGCGGAGATCATCGCGGTCCCGCCGGGGGCGTAGCCTGCCTCGCCGATCCCGATCGCGGTCCTGGCCGCGAACAGCTGGGTGAAATTTTTCGTGAAGGCGCAGGCGGCCGTGGCCAGGCACCACAGGACGGCCATGATGCCGATGCTCTTTTTCCGGCTCCAGCGGTCGATGGCGACGGAGGCCGGGAACGAGAACAGGACGATCGCCCAGTACACGGCGGAAACCATGGCCCCGCACTGGGCGTCGGTCAATCCCCAGTCGGCCTTCAGGAAGGGGAACAGCGAGACGACCACCATGCGGTCGATGTAATCGAAGAAGTACAAGAGCCAGAGCAGGGAAAAGACGTAGGCAGTGTAGCCCCGGGAAAAGAGATAGCCTGCGGGTGGGGGGGGGTGAGCCATGGCCGGATCGCCTCCTGTTGTGTGCACTGGTCTGGTTCGACCGTCAGAACTCTGCTCCGATCCGCAGCACTGCTTTCACGGCCTTGCCCGGGTGGATCCGCTGCCGGTAGAGGTCCGGCAGCTGTTCCAGGGGGGCCAGATCGGAGATCAGCGGCCGGGCATCGATGGCGCCGTCGGCCATCCAGGCGAGGCACTGCCTGTTTTCCTCGTGGGTGTTGGAATAGGACGCGGTAAAGCGGAATTCTTTGAAGTTCATCACCATCGGCTGGTTCAGGATGACGCTGGTGAAGAGGATGCTGATCATGCAGACCGACCCGCCGGTGGCGACGAGTTCGAAGGCCAGCGGGACGTTCTGGGGAACGCCCGAGCACTCCAGGATAGTCTCGAACCCGACCCCCCCGGTCCACTCCCGGCAGGCCTGCCGCAGGTCGGCGGAGAGCGGGTCGAGGGTCTGCTCGGCGCCGAAGCGCCGTCCCAGCGTCCGCTTCTCCTCCACCGGTTCGCTCAGGACGATCGGGGAGAACCCCAGGATCTTCAACAATCCGACGGCGGCAAGCCCGATCGGGCCTCCGCCCATCACGAGGGCCGATCCGCTCCTGGTGCCGGCAGCCTTGATTCCGTGCAGGGCCGAGGCGAAGGGCTCCGCCAGGGCGGCGTTGCGCGATTCGACCCCGGCCGGGATCGGGATGATCATTTGGGGATGGACCGCCACGTACTCGGCAAAGGCGCCCGGCAGGTCCCCGATCCCGATCGTCCGTCTCCCGCCGGTGCAGAGGTGCGGCCTGCCCGACCGGCAGTCGCGGCATTGCCCGCAGAAGGTCGGCCGGACTACGACCCGCGTCCCCTCGGCTATCCCCCGGACCTGTGAGCCGCACCCGGCTACGGTGCCGCTGACCTCATGGCCGAGGATCGTCCCGTCGGGCAAGAGACCGCTTTCGATCAGCGAGTGGTCGGACCCGCAGAACCCCGTATTGGATACGCTGACCAGGATGAGTTCCGTCCCCGGCTCGGGTGCGGGGACTTCCTCGACGACCAATCCCGTGGAACGGCGGTAGACAGCGGCCTGCATGGGAATGCTCCTGTTGCCGATAAGCCCGGTGCAACGGCGAAGTGGGCTTCCGTGCAGTGAGTGTAGGGAAACTCCCCGGACGTGTCAAGGTAATTGCGCCGGAGGTCGAGCCAAAGGAGAACTGTCCTCGCTGGTCGATGGGCGGTCGCTCTCTGCTGGCGGACAGGTGTCACCGGTCCCTTTAGGCTGTCATCCCAGCGAAACCGGAATCCAGCGGCGTTCTGGATGCCGGATCGAGTCCGGCGTGACGATATCGCTGCGAGAGCGTCGATAAGTGCGCGCAGGGATCGTTGGGAATGCCCCCGCGGATTGTGCCCGGCCGTCGCCATGCGGGGAGGAACCGGAGGTGGAGGTGATTGGTGAAAAAAGGGCGATCCCCGCCGGGGGACCGCCCTTCTCGATCAGGTTTGCGCCAGCGCTGGCGTCCCCGCGCTCAGCTCTGTTTCTTCTTCGGTTTGGGCTCGGGTTTGGCAGGGGCCGCAAGCATCTCCTTGAATGCGGCGTCCCACTTCTCGACGGCGGCCTTCAGTTCGCCTGCCTTTGCCTTTGCGCCGAGCGGATCGGTGCCGAGCGAATCCTTGGCGGCCTTCAGACCGTCCACGAAAGCCTTGGCGTCGGCCTCCCACTCGGCCTTCTTGTCCTTCATCTTCTTCTCGGCCTTCTTGGCTGAAGCCTCTACCGCGGCCCACCCCTCTTCCACGGCCGTTATCGCCGCTGTCGCCTCGTCGGCGACCTTCTTCTTGCCTGCGGCCACGGCGCCGGCGGCTTTGTCGAAGGCGGCTTTGGCG
>CAIYSL010000051.1 GCA_903928915.1 uncultured Syntrophobacterales bacterium
CTGTTCCATGACCTGAGGCGGAGCGCGGTGCGCAACATGGTGCGGGCGGGAATTCCCGAGCGGGTGGCGATGACGATCTCCGGTCACAAGACGCGGAATGTCTTCGACCGGTACAACATCACCTCTCAGGACGACTTGCGGGAAGCGGCTCAAAAGCGCCATGAATTCTATGCCCTGCAAGCCGGACGGTTACAATTTAGTTACAATTTGCCCCAAAACGCACAAGGGGCTACAACTTTGAAAGCTGTAACCCCTTGATTTCATTTGGTGGGTCGTGCGGGAATCGAACCCGCGACCAACGGATTAAAAGTCCGCTGCTCTACCGGACTGAGCTAACGACCCACTTTTTTTTGAAAGCCCGGTCACATAACAGGAGCGGGCTTTTTTTGTCAAGCGGAAACATCCGGCAGGACGCGAATCCGTGATGTCCCCCTGTCTGCGGCGGCGGCTTCTTCCCTCAACCGGCGAAGGGGTCGGCAGTGGCGATCGTTGCCTCCCGGTCGGGGCCGACGGAGACGAGGGCCATCTTCACGCCGCTGAGCTCTTCCAGTCGCGCGATGTAGTTCCGGGTGTTGACAGGCAGCTCTTCGATCCGCCGCGCCCCCCGGATCTCCTCGGTCCAGCCCGGGAGCTCCTCGTACACGGGGGTGCAGCGGCCCAGTATCCGGGGGTTGGCCGGGACCGATTCGGTGTACTCCTCCTGGCCGGCGCGGTAGGCGGTGCAGACCCTGATCGTCTCGAGCCCGGTCAGCACGTCCAGCTTGGTCAGGGCGATCCCGGTGATGCCGGAGGTGCGGACCGCGTGGCGCACGAGGACCATGTCCAGCCAGCCGCAGCGCCGTTTCCGGCCGGTGGTGGCGCCGAACTCCTGGCCGACCTGCTGGAGCCGCTCGCCGGTCGCGTCCTTCAACTCGGTCGGGAAAGGCCCTTCGCCGACCCGCGTGGTGTAGGCCTTGCAGATCCCGATCACCGACTGGATCGACGCCGGCCCCACGCCGGAGCCGCAGGAGGCGTTGCCGGAGACGGTGTTCGAGGAGGTCACGTAGGGGAAGGTCCCGTGGTCGATGTCGAGGTGGGTCCCCTGGGCCCCTTCGAACAGGACCCGTTTCCCCGCGGCGATCTCCCGCTGGAGCATCAGCGAGCAGTCGGCCACGTAGGGCCGGAGCCGCTCGGCGTAGCCCCGGTACTCCCCGAGGATCGCCGCGGCGTCGAGCGGCGCCTCGCCGAAGAGCTTCGTGAGGAGGAAGTTCTTCTCGGCCACGTTCCGCTCCAGCTTTTCCCGGAACACCTCCTCGTCCATCAGGTCGCACATCCGGATGCCGACCCGGCTGATCTTGTCTTCGTAGGCCGGGCCGATTCCCCGGCCCGTGGTGCCGATCTTCTTGCCCACGCCGTGCGATTCCCGGGCGCAGTCGAGCCGCCGGTGGTACGGCATGATGACGTGGGCCTTATCGCTGACCATGAACCGCGAGCCGTCCGGGAGTATCCCGCGCCCCCGCAGACCGTCCATCTCTTCGAGCAGAACGGCCGGGTCGACGACGACGCCGTTGCCGATCATGCAGACCTTGCCGGGATGGAGGATCCCGGAGGGGATGAGATGGAGGATCGTCTGCTGCCCTTTGACGACTAGGGTGTGGCCGGCGTTGTTCCCGCCGTGGAACCGGACGATCACGTCGGCGTGCTCCGCGTACAGGTCGACAACCTTTCCCTTCCCCTCGTCACCCCACTGGGTTCCCACAACTACCACGTTTGCCATGCCGCACGTTCTCCCTCTGCCCCGCGGGCCCTTCAGCCGCGGGGCCTGTTCCGCTACACTTCCAGGTCGGTCACCGAGATCATGTAGGGCAGCTTCCGGAGCTTCTCGATCACCTCCGGGGCCACCACGCTGTCGGTGCTGAGCACGATCATCGCTTTGCCGTCGACCAGCTCGCGGCTCAGGTGGAGCCGCGAGATGTTGACGCCGCTCGCGCCGAGAATCGTGCCGATGTTGCCGATGACCCCGGGCTTGTCCTGGTTGAACAGGACGAACATCCTGCCCTCGGGGATCACCTCGACGGTGAATTTATTGATCCGCACGATCCGCGGCTCCTGGCGGCCGAAGATGGTGCCCGTCACGTACGCCTCGTCCCTGGCGGTCTTGATCGTCACCGAGATCATGCTCGTGTAATCCTTGACCTCGCTGCTTCTCGCCTCGACAACCTTGATCCCCCGCTCCTTGGCGATCAGCGGGGCGTTGATGTAGTTGACGCTCTCGTTGAGGATCGGGGTCAAGAGCCCCTTGAGGAGCGAGATGGTGATCGGGGCGATGTTGTAGTTGAGGATCTCCCCGCTGTACTCGATCACCACCTCCTTGACGGCCCCGGAGATGAGCTGCGCCTCGAACTTCCCCAGCTTCTCCGCCAGGGTGAGGTAGGGGCGGAGCACCGCGAGGAGCTCGGCGCTGACCGAGGGGAAGTTCACGGCCCCTTTGATCTCGCCCGTGGTCAGGTAGGCGGTGATCTGCTCGGCGATGGCGATGGCCACGTTGATCTGCGCCTCGTCGGTGGAGGCCCCCAGGTGGGGGGTGCAGATGACGTTGTCCAGAGCGACCAGCGCCGCGTTCTTCGTGGGCTCCTCCTCGAACACGTCCAGCGCCGCCCCGGCCACCGTGCCGGAGACGAGGGCGTCGTACAGGTCCTTTTCGTTCACGATCCCGCCGCGGGCGCAGTTTATGATGTAGACCCCCTTCTTCATCTTGGCGAAGGCGGCCGCGTTGATGACCCCCCGGGTCTCCTTCGTCATCGGGGTGTGGACCGTGATGATGTCCGCCTGCTGGAAGATCTCGTCGAGGGTGGCCAGGGTGATCCCCAGCTGCTGGGCCGCCTCGGGGGAGATGAAGGGGTCGTAGGCGATGACCTTCATCTTCAGCCCCTGGGCCCGGTCGGCGACGATGCTGCCGACCCGGCCGGTGCCGATGACCCCGAGGGTCTTGTTCAGAAACTCGTGGCCCGTGAACTTGCTCTTCTCCCACTTGCCGGCCTTCATCGAGGCCGTGGCCTGGGGGATCATCCGGACCAGCGAGAGCATCATGGCGATCGTGTGCTCGCCGGTGGTCACGGCGTTGCCGCCGGGGGTGTTCATCACCACGATCCCCCGCTTGCTCGCCGCGGGGATGTCCACGTTGTCCAGGCCGATCCCGGCCCGGCCGATCACGGCCAGCTTCCCGGCGCGTTCGATCACCTCCGCGGTGACCTTCGTCGCGCTCCGGATGACCAGGCCGTCGTACTCGCAGATGATTGCCAAAAGCTCGTCGGGGGTCAGCTTTGTCCGCACATCCACCTCGATGCCGGACGTAGCCTTGAATATTTCTACACCTTCCGCGGACAGGTTGTCGCTGATCAGAATCTTCTTCATGGGGTATCCCTCCGGGAAAAACTACAGCGTCGCGATCATTTCCTTGTACACCTTCTCCAACTCCTCCAGGGCCCGGCCGATGTCCGCCGGCTCGAGGGTCGGGCCGCACCAGAAGCGGAACCCCGGGGGGGCGTCCTTGTAGGAGCCCATGTCGTAGGCGAGCTTCCGTTTCGCCATCTCGCTGACGATCCCTTTGAGGAAGTTCGCCTTGTCCTCCTTCGGCAGCGCCAGCACCTTGGCGCTCACCACGGAGAGGCAGACCGAGGTAGTGGAGCGGATTTCAGGGGCGGCGGCGAGAAACTCCACCCAGTCGTGGCGGGCCACCCACTTCTCGACGACCCGGAGGTTCTCCCTGCTCCTGGCGATCAGCCCCTCCAGGCCGATCGCGCCCGCCCACCGCAGGGCGTCCAGGTAGTCCTCCACGCACAACAGCGACGGGGTGTTGATCGTGTCCCCCGCGAAGATCGACCGGTTGATCTTCCCCCCCTTCTTCAGCCGGAAGATCTTGGGGAGCGGCCAGGCCGGGTCGGTGGATTCGATGCGCTCCACCGCGCGGGGGGCCAGGACGAGCATCCCGTGGGCCGCCTCGCCGCCGAGGCACTTCTGCCAGGAGAAGGTCGCCACGTCGGTCTTGGACCAGTCGATCGGCATGGCGAAGGCCGCGCTCGTGGCGTCGCAGAGGGCAAGCCCCTTCCGGTCGGCGGGGATCCAGTCCCAGTTCGGGATCTTCACGCCGCTGGTCGTTCCGTTGGCCACGAACACCACGTCATGTTCCCAGTTGACCGCGTTGAGGTCGGGGATCTGCCCGTAATCGGCGCGCATGATCGTGGGGTTGAGCTTGAGCTGCTTGGCGACGTCGGTCGCCCACCCCTCCGAGAAGCTCTCCCAGACCAGCATCGTGACGGGCCGGGGGCCGAGCAGGCTCCACAGGGCGGCCTCGAAGGCGCCCGTGTCGGAGGCGGGCATGATGCCCACGAGGTAGTCTGCGGGAATCCCGAGGATGCGCTTGGTTTCGCTGACGGCGAGGTTGATTTTTTCCTTGCCCAGGCTGGAGCGGTGGGAGCGTCCGACGGCGGCGTCTTTCAGGGCATCGAGGCTCCATGCAGGCCGCTTGCTGCAGGGGCCGGAGGCGAAGTTGGGATTATGCATGGTCGGCTCCTTCAAAAAGGGAAAATTGACGGGGGAATATATCAATATTGGGTGGATTGCACAAGCCTTTTCGGATTCCCGTTGACGGGGCGGGGGCAACGGGGTATGTATGCGCAAGAATTGCAGATACCCGGGGGGAGGTGGCGGCGGGGTGAAAAAGGGCAGGACCATGTTCTTCTGCCAGGAGTGCGGCCAGCAGTCGCCGAAATGGCTGGGCAAGTGCCCCTCCTGCGGCGCCTGGAACCGGTTCGTCGAGGAGGAGCTGCGGGATGGCGAGGCGGGGCAGCCGGCCGCGATCCGGTTCGAAGGGGTACCCGAGTCGATCGACGCCATCGCGGCCGACGAGGGGGAGCGGCTCGCCACCGGGATCGCCGAGATGGACCGGGTCCTCGGCGGGGGGATCGTGGCCGGGTCCGCGATCCTGGTCGGCGGCGACCCCGGGATCGGAAAGTCGACGCTCCTGTTGCAGGTGCTCGAACAGCTCGCCCGGCGGGGGCTGACGGTCCTGTACTGCACGGGCGAGGAGTCGGCCCGGCAGATCAAGCTGCGGGGGAAGCGCCTCGGGGCATCGGCGAAGGAGCTTCTGGTCCTCGTGGAGGTGGAGCTGGAAAACATCCTCCGCCAGGTCCAGGAGATCAAACCGGCGATCGCCGTCATCGATTCGATCCAGACGGTCTACTCCGGCGCGCTCTCCTCGGCGCCGGGGAGCGTGGGGCAGGTGCGGGAGGCCTCGGGGAGGCTGATCCTGATGGCGAAGAAGACTGGGATCCCGATCTTCCTCGTCGGCCACGTGACCAAGGACGGCTCGATCGCGGGCCCCAAGGTCCTGGAGCACATGGTCGATACGGTGCTGTACTTCGAGGGTGATTCGGGTCACGCCTACCGGGTGATCCGGGGGATCAAGAACCGGTTCGGCCCCACCCACGAGATCGGGGTGTTCGAGATGCGGGATACGGGGCTGGCGGAGGTCGCCAACCCCTCGGCCTTCTTCCTGGCCGAGCGGCCGGAGGGGGCCGCCGGGTCGGTGGTGGTGCCGAGCATGGAGGGGACGCGGCCGATCCTGGTGGAGGTCCAGTCGCTGGTGAGCCCCACGAGCTTCGGGATGCCCAGGCGCACGGCGATCGGCGTGGACCACAACCGGGTGTCGCTGCTCACGGCGGTGATGGACCGGATCTGCGGCATCCGCCTCGGGGCGAGCGACATCTTCCTGAACGTGGCCGGCGGGGTGAAGGTGGACGAGCCGGCGATCGACCTGGGGATCGTCGCGGCCATGGCATCGAGCTTCCTCGACCGGCCGGTGGCGGCCGGGACCGTCGTGTTCGGCGAGGTGGGGCTGACCGGCGAGATCCGGGGGATCTCCCAGACGGAAATCCGCGTCCGGGAGGCCTCCCGGATGGGGTTCACGCGGTGCATCCTGCCCCGGACGCAGACCCGTGAATGCCTGCCCGAGATGCCGATCGACCTCGTCCGGATCGGATCCCTGCGGGAGCTGACGGACCATCTTTTCTAAGCGCCCGGGGGCAAATTTTTTCTCAGGAACGCCTTGACAGAAAATATTTGATGCATATGATAGCACAAATTTTGAAGCCGTTCAGAGACGATCGACAAATATAATATAACGAAAGGAGAGGTTAAAGCATGAAAATCAGACCATTACAGGACAGAGTCATCGTGAAGCGGTTGGAGGAGGAGGCAAAGACCAAGGGTGGCATCATCATCCCCGACACCGCCAAGGAGAAGCCTGCCGAAGGGATCGTCATCGCCGTGGGTAAGGGAAAGACCGCGGAAGACGGCAAACTGATCAAGCTGGATGTGAAAGCGGGCGACCGGATCCTGTTCGGCAAGTACGCGGGCACCGAAGTGAAGATCGACGGCGTCGAGCATCTGATCATGCGCGAGGACGACATTCTGGGGATCATCGAGTAATAATCCAATTTTCGCATATACCGAGCAGAGAAGGAGGACACATACATGGCAGCTAAGATACTTCAGTACGATGAAGAGGCGAGGAAGTCGATCCTCAACGGGGTCAACACCCTGGCCGATGCGGTTAAGGTGACCCTGGGCCCCAAGGGGCGGAATGTCATCATCGACCGCAGCTACGGCGCCCCCAACGTCACGAAGGACGGGGTAACGGTCGCCAAAGAGATCGAACTTGCCGACAAGTTCGAGAACATGGGCGCCCAGATGGTGAAGGAAGTCGCCAGCAAGACGAGCGACGTCGCCGGTGACGGGACCACCACCGCCACGATCCTTGCCCAGGCGATCTTCCGCGAGGGCGCCAAGAGCGTCGCCGCCGGGAGCAACCCGATGGACGTGAAGCGGGGCATCGACAAGGCAGTAGAGACGGTCGTCAAAGAGCTCAAGAAGATGAGCAAGCCCACCAAGGATGCCAAGGAGATCGCCCAGGTCGGCACCATCTCCGCCAACAACGACGAGGCGATCGGTGCGATCATCGCCGAGGCCATGGAGAAGGTCGGCAAGGAAGGCGTTATCACCGTGGAAGAGGCCAAGGGGCTCGAGACCGAGCTGGAGATCGTCGAAGGGATGCAGTTCGACCGCGGCTACCTCTCCCCCTACTTCGTCACGAACGCCGAGAAGATGGAGGTCGAGCTCGAAGACACGCTGATTTTGATCTATGAGAAGAAGATCAGCAGCATGAAGGACCTCCTGCCGATCCTCGAGCAGATCGCCAAGATGGGCCGGCCGCTCCTGATCATCGCCGAGGACATCGAGGGCGAGGCCCTGGCCACCCTGGTGGTCAACAAGATCCGCGGCACCCTCCATGTGGCCGCCGTCAAGGCCCCGGGCTTCGGCGACCGCCGCAAGGCCATGCTCGAAGACATCGCCATCCTCACCGGCGGCAAGATGATCTCCGAAGAGATGGGCTACAAGCTGGAGAACACCAAGCTCGAAGACCTCGGCCGCGCCAAGCGGATCACCATCGACAAGGACAACACCACGATCATCGACGGCGCCGGTTCCCGTGCCTCCCTCGAGGGCCGCGTGAAGCAGATCCGCGCCCAGGTCGAGGAGACCACCTCCGACTACGACCGCGAGAAGCTCCAGGAGCGGCTGGCGAAGCTGGTCGGCGGCGTGGCGGTGATCAAGGTCGGTGCCGCCACCGAGACCGAGATGAAGGAAAAGAAGGCCCGCGTCGAGGATGCGCTCAACGCGACGCGTGCGGCCGTGGAAGAGGGGATCGTCCCCGGCGGCGGCGTGGCCTACCTGCGGACCCTTGCCGGGCTGGACAAGATGGCGCTGGAAGGCGACGAGGAGGTTGGCGTCCGGATCGTGAAGAAGGCCCTCGAAGAGCCCCTCAAGATGATCGCCAACAATGCCGGC
>CAIYSL010000052.1 GCA_903928915.1 uncultured Syntrophobacterales bacterium
CGGCATCAGCCTCTTTGAGAATGCCAATGATCTGGGTTTCGGTAAAACGTGCCTTCTTCATCAGAGCCTCCTGGACGTATTATGCCAGAAAACTCTACTTTTGTATGGTCCGCTTTTAGGGGGAGCTTACGTAGACATATGGGCGAGAAAAGGGTCCAAGGATTGTTTCTGACCTGAGCATAGTAACTTCCAAAGACGGCAAAGAATCTATTAGCTGGTTGGAGCCTGCCAGGTATGAGCTTATAGGAAATAGGGTTGAGATGGTTCAAGAGCCAATTCCTGGTGCATTTACGCGCAGGATTTCAGGTCCGGTTTCGCATAAAGAGATCTGGGATAGAGGCAATTCTAGGTTTAAGAAAGGATGGGGGCCAGGAGAGACTCCTGAGGAAGACTGACAAAATTCAATCGGATGAAGATTTCATAACCAGTCATTTGAGAGGGACTGGTTTTCCGCTGGCCGCTCCAAACCAGCCCCTCAATTTTGCGTTATGCTCATGAAAGAAGAATTGATTGCCTTTCTTTTGGTATGATATAATGTAATACCAGGATAAGGAGGCACCTATGGGCAAAGCCAAGATAGCGATTACAATGGACGAAGAGTTTATCGGCGAACTGGATAAATTGGTGGATACACATTGCTTCCAAAATCGAAGCCAGGCAATACAAGCTGCCGTAAGCGAAAAGCTAGCACGGATGAAACGGAGCAGGCTTTCCAGGGAATGCGCCAAACTCGATCCCAAGTTTGAAAAGGCGATGGCTGAAGAAGGGATTATCGAGGACTTGAGCCGATGGCCGGAATATTGAGAGGCGAGATTCGTTGGGCTGATTTGAATCCTGTGCGAGGTCGCGAACAAGCAGGTTTGCGTCCCGTATTGATCCTAAGCCATGATATATTCAACGCGCGTTCGGGTACGGTAATAGCTGTGGCAATCACAAGTCAGCCACAAAAGGCTGGCTTTCCTCTTACCCTCGAAGTCAAGTCGGGAAACATGCCGAAGAGATCGTGGTTTAAGATCAGTCAGGTTCGAACACTGTCTGTAGAGAGAATCGGGAAGGTTATTGGCAAGGCATCTCCGGACGAATTGATCCAAGTGACCGATGGGCTGAATGAAATTATTGCATAACGAATCAATGCATCGGACGGCTAAACGCCCCGATGATTTTTCCGTTATGCAAAGGGGAGAAAATGAATAATTTAAAGGTGCTTCACGTTTCTCTCTGGCTGGCGGCCCTCGTACCGGCTCTCTGTTTCGTCTATGGATGCGGCGGTTCCTCGGACGACGGCTCGGACGCGCAGGCTTACCAGCACGCGTTCTACTCGGAAGACTATGAGAGCCCGCATTCCGAGGGCGCTCAGCAACTCTCCGATTTCCTGACGAGCCCGCACCTGGATTATCATCTCTTTGGCTACAACTTTGGCGTGAGCCTTGTGGACGCCGATGGCAATGTCGTGGCCTTCTTCCTCGGCGTAGAGCATAAGGAGGAGTATAAGGAAGGCGTAGGTTTTGAGAAGAAGTATGAGGGCGGCGCGGGCTTCCGCGGCGCGGCTTTCGGGTCATTCTACAAATGGGCGGGTTTCGACAACTCCGTCATTGAGACACAGGTCAATCCGTGGGGTTTGAGACTGAACTCCCGTGAGCAGCCCGGGTCGTTCATCTCGATACAGCTCCTGTCAGGCCTCATGGGCTCGGCCGATGCGACATACAGGCTCTCCGCCGATGTCATCGACACGCATGGAAAGAGGCTCAAGGCGGATGTGCGGCTGAGAGACCCGTTCGGAGCCGTCAACCAGGGATACGGGACGACCTCATTCTACCCGCATTATATTACCGAGAAGCAAAAGGCGATGATCATGAGCCTCCCCGAGAGCACCATCGACGCATATCTCGAGGCGACTCACGACCGCATGGACTGTCAGGGGCCTTACTACTACGCTTTGCCGCTGATGAGCGTTGAGCAGTTCTCGATCGAATATGACGGCAAGACCTTGAGCGGTTCAACCGGAAAGTGCTGGCTCGATTATTTCGTCCTGACCGCCGATGCCGCGTACATGATATACACCAACAATTCCAGGTGGACTTGGATTGCGATGCAGTTTCCGGAAATGGACTCCGCCATCAACGTGTTGAACATGAACAACGACTCCGGATCTCTTCCGCTGGTCCGGCTCTTCAACAAAGACGGGGGACGGACGAGGAACGGCGCGCGCACCGCCGCACATTCGTGGGAAATAGACATAGACAAGGTCACCGTGAAGCCTCTGTCCAATGGAAAGAAATGGTACAGCGAAGCATCGGGAATCACATATGACCTGCAGTATCGCGTTCTCCTGGAATCCTCAACCTTCCCCGGGGACCTTATTGTAACCCTGGAGGAAGACCAGGAACTCGACATGGGAAATGGAGAAAAACCGGATTACCAGGGACTGGGGAAAGTGGAAGGAACTCTCGGGGGCCAGGCAGTTCACGGTCGATGCTGGTTCGAGGCGGAAGCGAAATAACCGGGTCGAGCATCGGCTTCCCCAGGGGCTGGCTTTTGGCCCCTGACTATTTATGCAAGAAGTGCAAACGGGCCGCATAACCCATCGTTTCACCCCGCACGGCAAAACAGACTGCCGTGCGGGTGAACTCCCTGTTGCCGCCGCGCTGCGCGCGTCGGCAACAGCGAAAGTGAGAAAGACACCTGATCACTTCAGCGATTAAACTTGTATTGTCGAATCCCTCCATCTCCCTCTTCGTGCTGGGGCTGATCGGTTCATCGGTTTCCCTCCTTTTCGAGAAAAGGCCGCGAACGAGGTCCCTGGTCGTCGAAGCCCTGGTCGCATACTTCTTCCTGTTCACCGTCGGGATCGGGTACCTGAACAACTTCTTGATGCACGTGGTGTTTGCCGAGTACACGGCGAAATTCATCGGCTGGGCGGACAGCCCCTTTCAACTGGAAGTGGGGTTTGCCAGCCTGGGCATGGGCGTGGCGGGCCTCATCGCGTTCAGACAAAACCTGACTTTCCGATTCGCTGCCTTTATCCCTCCCGCCTTCTTCCTGTGGGGGGCCGCCGGAGGTCATATCTACCAAATCATCAAGACTCACAATCTGGCTCCGGGCAACGCAGGCGCCATTCTGTATACCGATATGCTGTTGCCTGTCATCGGCTTTGCACTGCTCTATGCGCAGTGGAAGAGTGCCCCGCTGAGCGAATCCTCCTTGCAGAGCCGAAAAGAAGAGCGTGTTTAGATGGATGTCGCAGAAAGAAGGGGAGTGAAGAGTCGAGCCGCTCAATCCAGCGGCCGCAACGGTACCGCTGATTTCACGGTGCCGCCGCGATGCGCGCATCGGCAACAGCGAAGCGCTGCTTCGCCGTTCGGTGTCACTTGAATATGAAACTGCATGCTCTGGGTTTTAATGAATGGTTTGAAGCGCACGCCACGGAGTTCCGCCGGGATGCTGGCGGCATCGCCCGCGTATCGGCGGTCGATCGCGGCGCATACCTGATCAGAAACGAATCGGGGGAGGTCCCTGCCGAATTGACGGGGAAGCTTTCCTACCTGATTGAAAGTCCCGTCGACCTGCCCTGTGTCGGAGACTGGGTGGCGGTGCAATACTACGACAACGACACTGCGGCCGTCATCCACGGCGTGCTTCCGCGAAAAACGTTCTTGCGGCGCAAGACCGCAGGGGTGAACGTCGAGTTCCAAATGATAGCAGCCAATATCGATTCCGCCTTCATTGTGCAGTCCTGCCATTTTGACTTTAACCCCAATCGTCTGGATCGATATTTGGCCATGGCGGCAGATGGCGGCGTTGAACCGATAGTCATGCTGACGAAGACGGACTTGATTTCCCCGGGCGAGCTGGAGCGGAAGATTGCGGTCATCAACCCGGCCCATAGGAATAGGATCCTTACCGTCAGCAGCCTCACGGGCAGCGGTTTTGACGAGTTCCGGCAAATACTCCGCCCGGGAAAGACATACTGCCTGCTCGGCTCATCCGGCGTCGGCAAGACGACCATCATCAACCGCCTCATCGGTCGGGAGGCATTCGACACAAAGCCGGTCAGCGGTACGGGGGAAGGCACCCACACCACTTCACGTCGGCAGCTTATCGTTCTCGGTCAAGGGGCGATGCTGATCGATACGCCAGGCATGCGTGAGCTTGCCCTTGTCGGGGCTCGCGAAGGGGTGGATGCAGGTTTCGAAGACCTGGTCGGGTTGTCCGCAGAATGCCGCTATGCGGATTGCAGGCACGAGCACGAGCCGGGCTGCGCCGTGCGAGCCGCCGTGGAACGTGGTGAATTGAGCCACGAACGGCATTCCAACTATCTGAAGCTCAGGCATGAGTCTGAATACTACGAAATGTCATACTTGGACAAACGCAAGAAGGATAAGGCATTCGGCCGATTCTTGAAATCGTACAAGAAGCAGATGCAGAAATGAAGATTCGCATACCGAACAAGCTACTCCAGCCGACGGTCTGCGGCAGGCGCTGGTCGGCGCGTTGCCGCCGCGCTGCGCGCGTCGGCAACAGCGACTAAAAGATAGAGGTAACCAAATGAAGAAAATAGGCATCATTGGCGGTATCGGGCCGGAATCAACCGTTGACTATTACAAATGTATCATCGGCGCGTTCCACGATAAACGGGACGAGGTAGGCTATCCCGAAGTCATCATTTACAGCGCAGATTTATCCAGTCTCATGAAAATACTCGATGCAAAAGATTGGGAGGGCCTCACCGACTGGCTGGTTGAAAAGGTCGGTGCGCTACATAAGGCCGGCGCCGAATTTGCCGCTATTGGATCTAATACGCCTCATATCGTATTCGCACAGGTGCAATCGAGATCGCCCATCCCTATGCTGAGTATTATCGAAGAGACCCGCAAGAATGCGCAGAAGCATGGCTTCAAGAAACTTGGGTTGCTGGGCACGAGGTTCACCATGGAATCGGACTTCTTTAAGAAACCGTTTACGGAAAAGGGAATGATGGTTGTTGTCCCCGATAAGGCAGACCAAGAGTTAATCCATCATAGACTTTTTTCCGAGATCGAATTGGGGATCATAAAAGATTCGACCAGGGAAGAGCTGCTGTCTATAGTGAAGAAAATGGTGGATGAGCATTCGATTGATGCACTGATCCTCGGTTGTACCGAGCTGCCGCTGATACTCACGAAGGGCGAGTTCGGTATTGCTTTCTTGAACACAACTGCCATTCATGCGGAAAGTATTGTAAATTATTGTATGGGGAACGAGACTTAACAAGGGGCTTGGCACGGATGGACGGGAACGCGGCTGTGGTGCGGCACCGCGGCCAGGGTGCCGGGTCGTTCGAGGGCGCTGCCTTCACGGATGACCAGCCGTGCGTCATGGTCTGGGAGAGGCTGACCAGGGAATGGCGACTCGTGATGGAGCAATGCTCCGTCAGCGATCGCATCGACTTAGCAGGTGCCGCTTGTCAGGCAATGGGTATCGCGCCTGATGGGGACGTCCGTGATTGCCGGCAGGCCGGAGGTGCAGCTGATATCGGAGGCAATGTCCATGGTACGTCGTGAATCGATCGCACGCGGTATTGTCCTGGCGACCGCCGTCGTCGGCGTCGTCCCGCTCATTGCCTTCCTGTTGTTTCTGTACGATGGAGCGCTCGCCGCTGTGGACCTGGGGCTGAAGGAGGCGGGACGGCTAGCGCTCGATGCACTGCTGTCGGCGGCCTTCTTCCTCCAGCACAGCCTGATGATCCGCAAACCCTTCCGCCGGCGTCTGGAGGGGGTTATTCCAGCCCACTACCAGGGCGCCCTGTACACCCTGGTTTCCGGCCTGGCGCTGTCGGGATGCATGGTGTTCTGGCAGGGTTCGGGTATCCTGCTCCTGGAGACCCAGGGTCCGGCGCGGGGTCTGATGCGCGCCGCCGGCGTCCTGTCGATCCTGGGGTTTTTCTGGGGCGTCCGCGCACTGGGGAAGGTCGACATGCTCGGCCTTGCGCCGATCATACGGGATCTCCGGGGGAAGAAGCCCCCGCCGCCCAAGCCATTCATCGTCCGGGGCCCGTACCGGTGGGTTCGGCACCCGCTGTACCTGGGCATGATCGTGCTGTTCTGGTCGAACCCCGACCTGACGGCGGACCGGCTGCTGTTCAACATCCTATGGACCGCCTGGGTCGTCATCGGGACGGTTTTCGAAGAGCGGGACCTCGTCGCCGATTTCGGGGACGCCTATCGCGACTATCAGCGGAGGGTGCCCATGCTCATCCCGCGGAGCGCACGGCCGGCATACGAGGAGACATAACCCGATGGAACCGGATGCGGCAGCCGGCCGCACGCCCTGCTGGAAAGGGGCGCGCGGCGAATGGTACGTAGTGGTGCAGGTCGCGCTGATGGGGCTGTTGTTCTTCGGCCCACGCACAACGGCCGCCCTGGCGGCATGGCCCTTCCCGTTTCCGCGCGCCGGCACGCTCCTGGGCTGCCTGCTGATGGCCTTCGGCGGTGCCCTGTTTGCCGCCGGGCTCCTGCGCCTGGGGCGCGCGTTGACGCCGCTGCCCTATCCGAAAGAGGGGGCCGGCCTCATGCAGACGGGCCCTTACCGCCTGGTCCGCCATCCCATGTACGGGGGCGGTCTCCTGTTCGCTCTCGGCTGGGCGCTGCACCTCCAGGGATGGCTCACCCTCGGATACGCGGCTGCCCTGTTCGCCCTGCTGGAAGCGAAGTCGCGGCGCGAAGAGCGGTGGCTGGAGAAGAAGTTTCCCGAGTACGCGGCATACCGGCGGCGGGTGCGCAAGTTCATCCCCTTCATCTATTGACCGCGCGGCACGGCTGATCGTCGCCGCTGATCTATCATTCCGAGAAAGGAGCAGAGAGATGAAGAGACTACTCACGATGGTTCTTGCCCTTGCGTTAGTATCGGCGGCGCTCCCGACGCCCGCGGAGGCCTGCACGGTGTTCCGGCTGAAGGCCGGCGATGGATCGCTCGTCGTCGGGCGGTCGATGGAGTTCGCCGTCGACCTGAAATACGATGCCGTCGTGGTTCCGCGGAACAAGGCCTACGTGAGCCCCGGCCCCGGCGGGAAAGCGGGACTTCCCTGGAAGACGCGGTACGGCTATGCGGGAATCGCCTCCTTCGGACTGGAGTACGGCCTGTCCGACGGGATGAACGAACAGGGGCTTGCCGCCGCGACGCTCTGGTTCGAAGCCGACATGAAATGGCAGGAGGTCGCCCCCGACCAGGAGCCGCGCGCCCTCGCCCAAGCGATGGTCGTCGACTGGATACTCGGCAACTTCTCGAGCGTGGATGAGGTGAAGCGCGAAATCCTTAACGTGCGGGTGTTCGGCTACCGGGACCCTGACACCAAGATGGCCCCGACGGTCCATTACATCGTGTACGACGCGCAGGGCGGGTGCATCGTCATCGAATACGAAGACGGCCTGTGCCACATCTACGACAACCCCCTGGGCATCATGACCAACGCCCCCCGGTTTCCCTGGCAGTTGACGAACCTGCGGCAGTACGTGGGTATGAGGAGCGAAATGCCGGAGCCCTACCGGCTGTCCGGGGTAACGTTCCGACCCACGGGCCACGGGTCCGGGATGTTCGGCCTGCCCGGCGACCTCACCCCGCCGAGCCGGTTCGTCCGCCTCGCCGCGCTGACCCGGTTTGCCGATCAGCAGCCCGATGCCCCGCGGACCCTCAACCTTGCCCAGCACATCATCAATACCTTCGACATCCCCCTGGGCCTGGTGACCGATACCCTGCCGGACAAGAAGACCGTGCTCAAGGAATCCACCCAGTGGGTCACCTTCCGGGACCTCACGAACCGCGTCCTCTATTTCCGGACCTACGACAACCTGACGCTCCGGAAGATCGACCTGAACAGGCTCGATTTCTCGGCGCCGGCGGTGAGCCGGATCCCGCTGTTCGGGACGGCAGAGAGCATCGTGGACCTCACCGCCCGGGCGCGCTGAATCCTCTGAAAGCCGCCCACGGGGAAGGAGGCATCGGTGCGGGCATCGCGCGCGCCGTTTTCCTCGGGCTGCGATGCCCTCGCAGGGCGGCAGAGGCCGCCGTGCCTGCGGGGAGACGTTCGGACGCTGACCGCCAGCGCATCCCGCACGCCCCGTCCTTCGGACGGCAGCGGTGAATCAAGCGGATGCGCCGCGGCCGAATACCCAGGCGGCCACCTCGGCGTTGGAACGCGCCCGGAGGGCCAGCGGCCCGGCCCCGACGGCGTAGATCGGGATCGACCGCTCGTGGAGCGACCCGTGCGAGCGGACGGTGACTTCCTGCCGCGGGGCAATGAGGTTCCCGAACACGGTGGCGCGATCGGCCAGGACGAAGAGGTTGCCGATCCGGCCGGGATGAAGCCGGTAGTCGCGGGCAGCGGCCGCGCGGTCGAGGACCGCCTCGACCCCCCGCTCCTCCCGGAGCATTGCCGCGGCCTCCGCCTCGGTCGCGGGGTCGGCCAGATAGACGTAAGCGGCGCCGCCGAGGTTCCGGTGGTGCACCACGTGCCGGTCCTTGATGATCGGGATCACCTGCGCCGCGATCCCTCGCGCCGTCAGGATCGCCTCCAGGTCGAGCCCCCAGGACTTGGCGTTCATCCCGTGGTCGGCGGTCACCACCAGCTCCAGGTCGTCCGCGGCGTTGACGATCTCGCCGATCAGCCGGTCGATCTCGCGGACGTTCGCCTGGGCGATCTCGGATTCGGGCGGGTGGGTGTGGGTCACGTAGTCGGTGGTGGAGCAGTACAGAAAATCGGGCGGGTCCCTGCGGAGCGTCTCGAGCGCGGCCTTGAGCAGCCAGTGGTTCACCTCGACGGTGTAGATCCCCGGCGGCGGCCCGATGCGCTCCGCAAGCTCGGGCGACGGCTTCTCCGCCGATTCGGCGATCGCGGCGCCGTCCCGGATCAGGCTCTTGAGCTTGTCCTTGGCGGTGAACAGGGCAGCCTTCCCGGCCCGGTCGCTGACGCGGCGGAAGGCGGTCTCTGCCAGGAGGTAGTCCGCCGACTCCATGTAGCGCTCCTCGCCGGTGGCCGGGTCGAGCAGGTAGTTGGTCGTGATCCCGTGGGTCTCGGGAAAGCTCGCCGTGATGATCGAGGTGTTGTTCACGTTGGTCACGGTGGGGACCACGGCCTCGCCGATTACGTGGTACCCCCCGGCGGCCAGGGCGTCGAGGTTCGGCGTCGCGGTTGCCGCCAGGTAGTCCGGACCGGTGCCGTCCAGGCAGACGATCACGCGTGTGGTCATTGCTTCACCCCCTTGAGGATCGTTTCCATCTCGAGCAGCGCCTCCAGGCCGTCGATGACCGGGGCAGCCGTTTCCACCTCCGGCCAGTTCCGCCGCACCAGGCGGTGCTTCAGCCAGACCGGCCGCATGCCCACTGCCTCGGCCCCGCGGACATCGATCCGCCAGTCGTCGCCCACATAGACGGCCTCGCCGGGGGAAAGCCCCAGCAGCTCCAGGCAGAGCTGGAACGGGGCGGGGTCGGGCTTGGGCAGAACGCCCCCCTCCCCGGCTACGACGACCACCTCGAAGCGGCGCTCCAACTCCGGGAAGTCGGCCAGGCGGTGCTGTCCCTCGGCCTCCTGCCCCTGGCTGTTGGTGATCAGGGCCAGGCGGTATGCCCGCTCCGCAAGCTGCCGCAGGACTTCCCCGGCCTCGGGAAAAGGGCGCGTCATCGCCCGGACCCGCTGCCAGTAGTCCGTTTCCCACTGCGTAAGCAGCGCAGGGTCCGCCTCCCGGCCGTGCCGGCGAAACAGCTCTGCCAGGATCGCCTTCCGGGAGAACCGCGACCGGCCGTGGAATTCGCTCCGGACGGCACGGTAGACCGTAAGGAACGCCTCGCGGTCGGCGAGGCCCAGGGCTCCGAAGGCCTTCTGCTGGGCCTCCCGCTCTGCTGCCCGGAACCCCTCCGACGAGTCGACGAGGGTCTGGCCGAAGTCGAAGACGATCGCCCGGATCATCGTCCGGCCTCTGCGCCGCCCAGCCGCCGGACCTCGCCGGGTACCTCGCGGCAGGTCTCCAGCACGCGCCAGGCGCCGGCAAAGGCATGGCCCCGGGTGAGTGCGTTGGGGACGACGAGGCAGCGGATGCCTGCAGCAACCGCCGACTCCAGCCCGCGCGGCGAATCCTCGACCACCAGGCACTCCTGCGGGGTCAGGCCGCAGCGGGCCATCGCCTTTCGGTAGGGCTCCGGATCGGGTTTCGACAGGGTGAAGTCTTCGCGGGTGAGGATGAAATCGAAGTGGGCCAGGAGCCCCGTGCTCCGGTGCATCACGTCGAAATGCTCCTTCCGGGAGCTGGTCACGACCCCCTGGACCACGCCCCCCCGGAGCTGCCTCAGGGCCTCCTCGACCCCCTCCATGATCCGGACCCCTCCGGTGAGCAGTTCGGTGTACCGCTGGTTGCGCAACCCGTGGAGCCGGTCGATCTCCTCCGGGCGCACGCCGCGCTCAGCGGCCAGGATGAAGGAGCTGCGCCCCTCCACGAGCGATATCCGCCGAAACAGCGCCTCGGTCAGCTCCACGCCCGTGGTGAGCAGGAGTTCCCGCGTCGCCTGGTAGTACAGTTTTTCCGTGTCCACCAGGACACCGTCGTTGTCCCAGAATACCGCCTTGATCATCTGTCCTCCTCGATATTTCCCTGCGACGTTGAAGGTCGTAATCCCGGAAGCGCGCATCGGGAGATTTTTCGGGGACCCTGCCCCCGCAGCATAGCGCCTGCAAAGACGACTGTTTGAGCGCGAAGCGCGAGTTTCGTCTTTGCAGCAAAGCGAGGAGGAGCAGGGTCGAAAAAGATCCAGCCGCGCGGAGGGATTGCGATCTTCAACGTCGTTCCCGAAACGCAGGACGGCCGCCGGTCACCGGCGGCCGCCCCATAGCTACCCCATCCGCCTGCCGTACGCAAGCGGCAAGTGCATCAATCCCTGCCCCACTTCTTCAGGTACGGCCCGAACAGCTCGTCGTCGGCAGGCTGGTAGTTCGCCACCGGCACGGCCACGCGGGTGTACATCAGAAACTGCTTCCAATTGATGTTCTCGCAGCTGATGTTGCCCGCCCAGGTCCCGCAGCCCAGGGTGTCGGTGAACCCCAGGTGGCTCGTCCACCCGCCGCTGTTGGCCTCGGTATGGCCCATGTTGCAGACCACCCGGCTGACGTTGGCCCTGAGCCCGATCTTGTCCATCCGCTCGTCGAGGCGCGTCTGGATGTTCACCGAGTGGCCCTCGCCGGAGAACTTCAGGATCGACTCCATCCGGTCGAGCATCTCGTCGAAGTCGGTCCACTTCCAGACGGTCAGGACCGGGGAGAGCTTCTCGCCGGAAAAGCGGTCCTCGGGGCCGACCTTCTCACCCATCACCATCAGCATCTTGGTTTCCGCGGGGACCTTGAGGCCCGCCAGCTCCGCGATGTACACGGCCGATTTCGCCACCACGTCGCGGTTGAGGGTATGGCCGTCGGGCCACAGGGTCGTGCGGAGGATCTCCCGCTCCTCGGTGCTGCACAGATACCCGCCCTCGGCCTCGAGGGCCGCGATCATCTTCTCGAAGATCTTCTCCTCGATCGCGATGGCATTCTCCGACGAGCAGGAGGCGGCGTTGTTGGCGGTCTTCGACTTCCGGAGCCGCAGGGCAATGCCGGGAAGGTCGTCGGCGACGGTGGCATCGACGATCGAGACGACGTTTCCCGCCCCCACGGTCTGGGCGGGGACGCCGGCGGCATAGACCACCTTCACCAGGGCGGCGCCGCCCGTGGCCACGGCGTAGTCGCAGTTCGCCATCAGCTCCGAGGTCTTGGCGTTGCTCGTGTGGCGGATGCACTGGACCAGGTCCACCGGCGCCCCGACCTTCGCCAGGGCCTTCCGGATGTGCTCCACCGTCGCGTAGGTTGCCTCCTCCGTCCGGGGGTGCGGCGAGCAGATGATCGCATTGCGCGTCTTGAGCGTGGACAGGGCGATGCAGCAGACCGTGGACTCCGGGTTCGTGCAGGGGACCACGTTGGCGATCACGCCGATCGGCTTGGCGTACTTCCGGATCCCCTTCGCCTTGTCCTCCTCCACGAGGCCGCAGGTCTTCACCCCGATCTGGTCGTACAGGGTTCCGCGCACCTTCGTCCCGATCTTGTGGACCTTGTCCTCGTACACGCCGATGCCCGATCTTTCGACGGCCAGACGCGCCAGCTCCTCGGCCGTCTCCTTCTTCTGCAGCTCCCAGCCCACCGCCAGGACCATCTCGTCGACCTTCTCCTGCGGCCAGTATTCCACGGTCTTGAAGGCCGCCCGCGCTTTTTGATACATCTCTTTTATATCGTCTTCCATGATTCCTGCCTTTCTGTGCACGTTACGAATGCTTCATCACGATACTCGAAATGATGTTGGCCGCCTCGTCGCCGCGGTCCGCGGCGTTGCTCAGATGGCGGTAGATCTCGCGCATCTTGAGCATGAATACCGGATCGTCCCCGCGAAACAGGTGGGACAGGGCGAGGCGGTACGCCCCCTCCATCGTATTCTCATAGGCCTTCGCCTTGACGGCATGTACGGCGGCCACCTTCGGCTGCAACTCCAGGTGCTTGATGGCCTGGTTGATCTCCCGTCCGGCGCTGATCAGGATGTTGACCATCTCCTTGACGTGCCCGTCCGCGGGGACCTCGTAGATCTCCATCTCCAGCACGGTGGAGTTGGCGTAGTCCATCACGTCGTCGATCGCCCGGGAGAGGTTGAAGATGTCCTCCCGGTCGATCGGCGTGACAAAGGTCTTGTCCAGCTCCTGGATCAGGATCAGCCGGAGGTCGTCGGCCTCCACCTCGTCTTTCTTTACCTGCTTGGCCGTCTCGGGGCTGCGGTTGTCCATGTAGCTCGCCAGCGCCTCGAGCCCCTCCAGGGTCTTCTGGGACTGCTGGTACAGGAGGTCGTAGAAGATATTCTTCTGCTTCGCGAACAGCCCTTTTCGCATGTTGAACACCACGGCAGAGCTCCTTTCCACCCGTTCTTAAAAGTGCGGATGCAGTGCTTTGATCCCGTAAAACGCCGCTCCAGCCACGACCGCCGAGGCCGGAATGGTGATGAACCACGCCATCACGATGTCCTTCGCCACGGTCCACCGCACGGCGGAGAGGCGCTCCCCCGCTCCGGCGCCGATGATGCTCGACGAGACCACATGGGTCGTCGAGACGGGGCCGCCGAACAGCGCCGCCGTCAGGATGACCGATGCGGACGCGGTCTGGGCGCAGAAGGCATGGACTGACCGGAGCCGGCAGATCTGCGTCCCCATCGTCCTGATGATCCGCCAGCCACCGGTGGCGCAGCCGAGCGCGATCGCGGCAGCACAACTGGCGACTACCCAGAAGGGTACGTCAAAGGAGGGGGAAACCCCCAAAATGACCAGGCTCATGGCGATGACCCCCATCGACTTCTGGGCGTCGTTCGCCCCGTGGCTCAGGGCGAGACAAATCGACGAAACGATCTGCATCCTGTTGAAGAACTCATTCGCACGGGGGGTGGCGCGCTGCTGCTCCGCGATGGAGCGCGTGACCCGCAGGAACAGCCAGCCGAAAAACAGCCCGATCAGCGGGGAGAGGATCAGCGATCCGAATACGAACAGCACCCCGTTCCAGATGATCTTGTCCGGACCGTAGGCGATCAGCACCGGGCCGATCAACCCCCCGATCAGGGCATGGGACGAACTTGAGGGGAGGCCGAACCACCAGGTGATCAGGTTCCAGACGATGGCGCCGATCAGCGCGGCCACGATCAGACCGGCGGAGAGGGCCATGGCGTTCGGAGCGAAGGCGGAGGTATCGACGATATTCTTGCCGATCGTGTGGGCCACCGCAGTGCCGAACAGAAAGGGGCCGATGAACTCGCAGACCGCCGCCACGGTGAGCGCCATCGCCGGCGACATGGCGCAGGTGACGATGATCGTCGCCACGACATTCGCCGCATCGTGGAACCCGTTGGAAAAATCAAAAAAGAGCGCCAGGGCGACCACGACAGCGGCGATGATGAAAATGGAAACTTCCATCGTACACCCTCCCCATCCTGCCCCGGCGCCCGGCAGCCGGCCCGGCGCCGGCGGATGCGAACTCCCTGCCGGCTGCTCCGCCGGAAGCCGTCCGCCCTCCCGGGTCACCTTTTCCGGTCGGAGCAGTTCCCCGCCCCGCGGTCAGATCTTCCGGCGGGGGTCGTCGATCTCCTCCACGATCGCCCAGCCGGAACCGCTGATCTTCTGCCGTTCCAGGAAGGTCTGCTTCCATTCTTCGGGGGTCTGCGCCTCCATACACTTGGCGACGGATTTCCGCTCCTCCAGGGTCGGCACCGGCCGGTCCTCCGGGCCGTCGTACCACTCCTTCGGCGTCAGCGTCTGGCCGAGTCGGACCGGGGCCTCGCGTTCCACCTCCTCGCAGTAGTGCGCCCCCGTGGCGAAGGCGCGCGTCACTGCCAGGATCCCCCAGGCGGCCTCGGGGGTGAACCCGAGGTCGAACATCACGGCACCGGTAGCGCCTAACAGGTCGATATCGACCGGCTCCTTGCTCAGCCTCTGCGCCGCCGTCACCATCTCCTTGACCAGGGCGACGTACTTCCCCGCCACCCCCAGCTTCTCGGCCCGGGCAATCATCCGCTTCGCCGCCGGGTCCTTCAGCATCAGCCCCGAGATCCCGAGCGCGGGGTCGTCCAGCTTCTCCTTGACGACCGCCTCCACCACCTCCGCGAGCGGCTTGCCCCCCTTTGCCTGCCGGCCGAGGATCCCGTCGAGGATTCTGCCGAAGGCCTGGTAGGCGCCGTAGGCGTGGCCGAAGGCGAGGATCGAAGAACCCGCCGCCTGGGTGAGGATGGTCTTGCCGCTGGCCACGGTCCGGGCGATGGCCGCCGGCGAGGACAGGCCGTCTTCGAGCATCACCACCATCACGTAGTTGAGCATCTGGTCTTCTTCGATAAGCGGAATCCGCGACTGGAAGTCGATGAACAGCATGTCCGTCAGCCCGTACCCCTGCTCGACGAGTTCGGTCGTGTCGTAGCCGCGGGCGACGATGCGGTGCACGTTCTTGTACGCGACCTCGGACACCCACTGGAACCGGTCGCGCTTCTCATCGGGCGGGACCGTGCCGCGTTCCCGCGTGCGGTAGTTGTAGTTGAGCCGTGGATCGTCTAGATTGTCCATTTCTTGTACTCTCCTTCCTCTTTCTGCTTCCGGGCGTACTCCTGCCGCTCGGCCTGGCCGGGCACTTCCCGGTCGGGGGGGCCGACGTACTTGATCATCGACAGGTCGAGCATCTGGACCATGGGTTCGCGCTTCGAGGCGGCCCAGGCCCGCCCCTTCTTCATCGTATACGTGGCGTGGGCCGCGCAGGAGAACCCGCGGCAGACGCAGCCGATGCACCAGGCGGCGTTGGGCGAGAACCCGAGCTCCGCCAGGGCGGTATTCCCGGCGCCGATCATGTTCACCGACACGTAGGCCTTGCCCTCCTTCTTGCGGCGGGCGTTGAAGTGCTTCTCGATCGACCGCTGCAGGGCCAGGTAGACGCCGCTGCAGAGCTGTTCGTGCTTGATGTGGGTCGGTTCCGCCCGGGGATCGCCGTCGAGGTGCTGCGGCTGCCCCATCCCCATCACCGCCAGCCCCGCGTCCATGTACTCGTCGACGAGGATCTTGCCCATCTCCTCGAGGCTCTTCCCTTCGATGCGGGCGCGCTCGATGTACTTGTGCATCATGTAGCCGTGGGCCGCCCCGGGCCCGTGCGCCGACCCGAAGGTCATGACCGCCGCGGAGACCGCCGCGGGGAGGTTGGGCCTGCCGCCGATCACCGCGATCGCCGACGCCGCCGAAGGCGACATGGAGTGCTCCAGGAACTCCCCGGTCTCGTACCGCAGCATGTCCTTCTCGTTCTCCGCGGGAATACGATTCTGGAAGAGGATGAAGAGCATGTCATAGAAGGTGTAGCCCGCCTCCGCCAGGTCGCTCACGTCGTAGCCCCGCACGACGGTCTTCTCTTCCGTCTTGTACGAGATTGCCGTCTTACGTTTAACAAACGGTTGTCTGTCCATCTTTCCATCCCTCCCCAGTGTATTGGCTTGCGAACGACCGGCGCGCGCCCCTCCCGAACCGTCCGTTTCCGGTCCCGGAGGGTGCGGAAACCGCCGCTCGGGCGGCATCCGGGGCGCGTTCCGATTCGCCTTTTGCCGAGTCAATCTTAAGTTTTGCAGTATAGAAAAGCGACAAATTATAAGTCAAAATAATAAATATTATATTTTCGATAACAAGAACACATACCTTCTTCCCTCTCCGGCAAATCGGTCACCGGCTCAACCCGATCACGATCACCCCCAGGGCGATCAACACCGCGCCGATCAGTTTCTGCCTGCCGTTCTTTTCCCCAAGCCAGACGATGCCGAACAGGGCCGACAGGACGATGCTCACCTCGCGCACTGCCGCCACATAGCTGACCTTGCTCATCGTCAGGGCGAACAGGACCATCAGGTAGGTGAAGCCGCTCAGGAACCCCACGACGGCGATCGAACCCTTGCGGCTCTGCCACTCGGGCATCAACGAGCGGCGCTCCCGGAGCAGGACCCCGGGGGTGATCGTCAATAAGCTGATCACCAGCATCAGGTAGATGTACACGGGCGGGTAGACCAGCCCGACGCCCACCTTGTCGACGAGCGAATAGGAGGCAATGGCGAACCCCGTGAACAGCGCCCAGAGGGAAGCGCCGCGCCGGAGGGCGCGAAAGGGCTCCAGGAACGCGGCGCGCGTGAAGGAACAGAGGTGCGCGCAGTAGATGCCGACCACGATCAGGGCGATCCCCGCCATCCCCAGGGGGGAGACCTGTTCGCGGAGCAGAAGCACGGCGAAGATCGGGATGAACAGGGGGCCCGATCCGCGGGCCAGGGGGTAGACCAGGGAAAGGTCCCCCCGCTGGTAGGCGCCCCCCATGCACCAGAAGTAGACCCCGTGGATCAGCCCCGTGGCGACGATGCAGTACCAGCCCTGCACGGGTATGACGACCTGGGGAAGGTAGTACAGGAACATCGGGAGGTAGAAGACCCCGGCCAGCAGGAGGAACCACCAGATGAACACGATTTTCCGTTCGCTCTTCTTGAGCAGAAAGTTCCAGCCCGCATGGAGGACCGCGGAGGCCAGAACGATGGTCATGGCTATGCCGCTCATCGCGTCTCCACCCGGCTCACCTCCCCGCGCGAACCGCGCCGGGTACCCTCCGGGTCCTCCGGCAGCCTCCCGGACAAACCGGCCGCAGCCGCATCAGCGATCATCCCCGCCCCTCTGCACTCTGCGCCTTCCCCCGCCTCTTCTTCGCGCGAAGGGCGCCATCCCCTGGCTTGCCGTATCGGCGCCCACAGGGCAACCTCGCGGCCGCCGTCCCGCCGGAAAGCCGTTTCGGCAGGCACTATATAGTATGGGGATCGGCCGCCCGTCAAACCCTATTACCCCGGGGAGCATTCGTTTGACATTGCCCGGCCCATCCGTTATAGTGATGCAAATCATCCGGAACCGGGAAGCGATGGCATGCAGATCCAGGACGTCTTTCGTTATTATGCCGATGACCTGAAGCGGGTCGAGGAGTACATGGAAACGTACCTCCGGTCGGAGGTACGGCTCATCCCGGAGATCATCCACCACCTGATCGGCAGCGGCGGCAAACGGTTCCGCCCCCTCCTGCTGCTGGCCACTTCCGAACTCTGCGGCTACCGCGGGGAGCGCCGCTACCCCCTGTCGGCCATGATCGAATTCATCCACAACGCATCCCTGCTCCACGACGACGTGATCGACCATGCGGAGACGCGGCGCGGCAGGACGTCCGCCAATCGCGTCTGGGGCAACGCGGCAAGCGTCCTGGTCGGGGACTTCCTCTACTCGAAATCCTTCCGTCTGATGACCGAGGACGGAAACCTGGCCATCATCAAGCTGATCTCCACCACGACGAACACCATGTCGGAGGGGGAGATCGTCCAGCTGGTAAAGACGGGCGATGTCAAGGTCACCGAGAAGGAATACCTGGCGATCGTCGAGAAGAAGACCTCGATCCTCATCTCGGCGGCCTGCGCCATCGGCGCGATCCTCGGCAACTCCCCCGACGACCGGGTCGAGGCGCTGACCCGTTTCGGGATGCGGCTGGGCACCGCCTTCCAGATCACCGACGACACCCTCGACTACGTGGCGCGGGAGGAGGAATTCGGCAAGGCGATCGGTCAGGATCTCAGGGAGGGCAAACTGACCCTCCCGCTGATCCGGACGATGAAGAAGTGCACCGCCGACGAGCGGGCGTTCATCCGGAAGGGGATCGAGGAGAAGGACGAGTCGGTCATGGCCGAGATCATGGCCCTGATCCACCGGTACGACGGCATTTCCTACGCGCTGGCCAAGGCCAAGAACTGCATCGACGAGGCCAGGGGCTTCCTGGCCCCCTTTCCCGATTCGGAGGCCAAGACGGCGCTCCAGGCCATCGCCGATTATATCATCGAACGGCGGCTGTAGCCTTCCTCACGGCGACTGCGGTGCGGGAGCGATCGCGAGCGTCAGGATGTTTTTCCCCCCCTCCCGCCGGTAGCTGATCTCCTGCACCAATTGTCTCACGAAGAATATCCCCAGCCCGCCGATGCTCCGCTGTTCGATTGCGGCGTCGCGGTCGGGTTCGGCGCGGGTGAGGATGTCGAAGGGGACCCCGTCATCGGCAATCTCGACCAGGAGCCGGCCGGCGGCGCAGCCGCAGCGGATGGCCACATCGCCCCGGCGGTCCGGATAGGCGTAGTTGAAGATGTTCACGAGAATCTCCTCCAGGGCCAGCTCGATCTCGGTGAGCCTCTCCCGGCCTGCCCCGCATCGCTTCGCACAGGACGTGACGAAGTTCAGCAGCGGGTACAGATTCTCCAGCCTGGCGGGAACCCGGATTTCTTCGGAAGTCTCGTCCATTCAGAGCTGACGGAGCGCCTCTTCCTCCGTTTCGAAAATCTTGAAGATGGAGCCAAAACCGGAGATCTTGAACACATCCTTCACCGGTCCCTTCAGGCCGGAAAAGAGCATCTTGCCCTCTTTCGCCTTGAGCTGTTTGGCCGTGGTCAGGATGCTCCGCAGCCCGGCGCTGCTGATGTACTCGAGGCCGTTCATGTCGAGCAACAGCACCGTGTCGCCCGCGGCGATCACCGCCGACAGCCCTTTTTCGAATTCCGGCGCAGTCACCGCATCGATCCTGCCGGTTACCGACACGACCATGGCGCCACCCTGCTTCTTCGTTGCGATTTCCATCCCTCTCCCCCTTTCCGCTCGTCCGGCCTACGGCATGCCCACCGGATTTCGTCCGCCGCGCGGCACCCGCCCCCCGGTGGGGAATGACCAACTGCACGAGTTCATCGCACATTTCTCGGCGACTGTCAAAACCTAATCCACGGGGAGCCGTCTGCAGTCCCGCACTTTTCGATTGAGTTTTATCGGGGTCTGTGTAAAAAAGGCCCATCACCCCGCACAACGTCGGAGGTCCGGTTTGTCCGTTCGCGCGCTGCTCATCCTCGGGATCCTGGCAGGTCTGGCGCCCCACCCGGCCGGCGGCGCGGAGCTGCGGAACCTCTCCTTCCTCCCCCATTGGCTTCCCCAGGCCCAGTTCGCCGGCTACTACATGGCCCAGGCGAAGGGGTTCTACGCAAAACAGGGCATCGGCCTCACCATCCTGCGGGGCGGGCCGGAACGCCCCGCCGTGGAAGGCCTGGCCCGCGGCAAGGCCGATTTTGCCACAACGTTCCTCTCCGCAGCCGTCCAGCAGCGCGACCGGGGGGTCCTGTTGGTGAACATCGGCCAGGTCGTCCAACGCTCGGGCTTCATCCTCGTCACGAAGAAGACGAGCGGAATCGTCTCCCCGGCCGACCTGAACGGCAGGAAGGTCGGCCTCTGGCCCGATTTCCGCCTCCAGCCGCTGGCCTTCTTCCGGAAGTACGGCGTGGAGGTCCGGCCCGTCGACCAGGGGGCCACGATGACCCTCTTCCTCCGGAACGGCGTCGTTGCGGCCTCGGCGATGTGGTACAACGAGTACCACGCGCTGCTCAACGCCGGCATCGACCCCGCCGAACTGAAGACCTTCTTCTTCGACCAGCACGGCCTCAACTTCCCCGAAGACGGCATCTACTGCCTCGAGGAGACACTCCGGCGGAACACCGATCTGTGCCGCGGGTTTGTCCGCGCCTCCTTCGCGGGATGGGAGTACGCCTTCGCACACCCGGAGGAGACCCTCGACGTGGTGATGCAACACGTACAGAGGGCGAACGTGGGCACGAACCGGACCCACCAGCGGTGGATGCTCGCCCGGATGAAGGACCTGATCTTCCCCCCCGGAACCGCCGCAGTCCCGGGGCTGCTCAAGCGCGAGGACTACCACCGCGTCGCCGCGGAACTGAAACGTAACGGCCTGATCAGGGAAATCCCCCCGTTCGGAGCGATCTATGCCGACAGCACCGCCTCCCGCTAAGCGGCGCGGCCTCGCCTTCAAGCTCTCCGTCATGATCCTGACCGGCACGGCCGTCATCTTCACCGCCGCGTTCGGCTACAACTACATCTACTCGCGCAATCAGATCCTCCGGGATGTGGAAGCCAACGCCGAGAGCCTGACCCTCGCCGCGGTCGGGCGTATCGAAACGGTGCTGCAGGGGGCGCAGAAGCATCCCGCCTCGCTCGCCCACACCCTGAGCGCGCAGCGACTCGACCGGGCAGCGATCCGGAGACGGCTCGACGCGGTCCTGGCCGACAACCCGGAGATCTTCGGCTCCACGGTTGCCTTCGAACCCTACGCCTTCGAACCGCGCTCCCGCACCTTCGCCCCCTACGTCTTTCGCGACGGGCGGACGCTCAGGCACATCGACCTCGGCGGCCAGGACTACCGGTACGCCCTCTGGGATTGGTATCAGGTCCCGAAGGAGCTGGAGCGGGCGGTCTGGAGCGAACCCTATTTCGACGAGGGGGCCGGCAACATCATGATGTCCACCTACTCCGTTCCCTTCTCCCGGGAGCGCGGCGGACGGCGGGTGTTCACCGGCATCGTCACGGCGGACATCTCCCTGGAGTGGCTGGTGGAGATCGTCTCGCGGCTCTCCCCTTACCAGTCGGGCTACGCCTTCCTCATCTCCCAGAGCGGCGTTTTCGTCACCCACCCCGACCGGGAATGGATCATGCGCGAGAGCATCTTCAGCGTGGCCGAAGCCGCCGCCGACCCGGCGCTCAGGGAGACGGGCAGGGCGATGGTCCGGGGGGAAAAGGGGTTTGCCGCCCTGCGGGAGCACTTCGCCGGTCAGAAGGCCTGGCTGTACTATGCGCCGCTCCCCTCGGTCGGCTGGTCGATCGGGGTGGTCTTCCCGGAAGAGGCGCTCTTCGCGGGGATCAGAGACCTCAACCGGGTGGTCCTGATCATCGGCACGGCAGGCTTCGCCATTCTTTTTCTGCTGATCGTCCTGATCTCCGGAACGATCACCCGGCCCCTGCGCACCCTCACCGCCAAGGCCGCGGAGATCGCCCGGGGGAACCTCGACGTGGAGGTGTCGGACGTGGCCGGCGGAGACGAGGTGGGAGAGCTCTCCCGCTCCTTCGCCGGCATGAAGGCGGCGCTGAAGGAATACATCGCGGACCTCGCGGAGACCACCGCCGCCAAGGAACGGTACGAGAGCGAGCTGAAGATCGCCCGGACGATCCAGATGAGCTTCCTGCCGAAGACCTTCCCCCCCTTCCCGGAGCACGCCGAATTCGACCTCTACGCGACCCTGGTCCCGGCAAAGGAGGTGGGCGGGGACCTGTACGATTTCTTCCTTCTCGACGGGGATCACCTCTTCTTCTCGATCGGCGACGTCTCGGGGAAAGGGGTCCCGGCGGCCCTGTTCATGGCCGCTGCCAAGACGCTGATGAAGGGAACCGCGAGCCGCGACCTGGATCCGTCGGAGATCCTCGTCAAGGTCAACCGCGAACTGTGCCTGGAGAACGATTCGCTGATGTTCGTCACCGTTTTCTGCGGGGTCCTCGACTTCCGGACCGGCGAGGTGCGGTATTCCAACGCCGGCCACAACCCGCCGCTCGTCCTGCGGTCCGGGCGGCAGCCGGAATGGCTCGCCCTGCCCGAGGGCTTTCTCCTCGGGGCGATGGAGGATTCCCGGTATGAAACGCGCCAAATTCTCCTTGCGCCCGGCGACGGCCTCCTGCTATATACAGACGGCGTCACCGAGGCGATGAACGGCGACAGGCAGTTCTATGAGGAGCGGCGGCTGGTCCGGGTGGCGGAAGGCCACCTCACGGCGCCGCCGGCCGAGCTCGTCGGAGAAGTCCTCCGGTCGGTCCGTGCGTTCGCGGGCAGTGAACCGCAATCGGACGACATCACCCTGCTTGCGCTCGCGTTTCGGGGACGCACGGAGAGTCCGTCACTATCCTGATGCACACAGAAATGGAGAACAGATCATGAAGAGCATCCGATATGCAGTCCTCACCCTCTGCGCCGCGGCGATCCTCGCGGCCGCCGCTCCGCTTGCGGCAGCCACCGTCGAGGAATCCCTCAAGAAGAGTTTTCCCGACATCCCGGTGGAGAGCGTCCATGCCACCGCGATCCCCGGCATCTACGAAGTCGTCGCCGGCGGCAGGATCGCCTACTACGCCCCGGCCCAGGAATACCTGATCGTCGGGAGCATCATCAGCAAGGACCGGAAGAACCTGACCGAGGAGCGCAACGGCGAGATCATGGGGCAGCGCATAAAGTCCCTTCCCCTCGACAAGGCCCTGAAGATCGGCAGCGGCCCCCACAAGGTGATCGAGCTCACCGACCCGGACTGCCCCTTCTGCCGGACGGCTTCGAAATTCTTCGCCGGCAGAAAGGACGTCACCCGGTACGTCTACCTCTACCCGCTCACGATCCATCCGAACGCCGAGGCGAAGATCAAGTACATCTTCTGCGCCAAGGACAAGGCCAAGGCCTATGAGGAAGCCATGTCGGGGAAACTCGACGACATGAAATTCAAGGTCTGCGAAGACGCCGCGGCGGCGGACATGGTGAAGCTGCACAAGGAGCTGGGCGACAAGGCAGGCATCCAGGGGCTCGGCACGCCGATGTTCACGGTCAACGGACAGGTTGTCAGGGGCGCCAACATCCCGGAGATCGAAAAGCTGCTCAACGCCAAGAAGTAAAGGACGACAGCCGGAGCGGACCGTTCGGGTGCCGGCGGACAGGAGTGCCGCCCGGCGCTGGGGCAGCACAAACGGCACCCCAGCGCCGGGCGGATGCGGCCCTTGACGAAGAAGGGAGAGGAGCGGAGATGTTGAACCAGCGGCACCTGGAGCGATACGCCGACGTCCTGATCTGGGGACTCAAGACAGCCCGGCGGGAGCGGTTCCGCAAAGGGAACGTGATCCTCATCCAGTACGACCACGCGGCCCTTGCCCTGGCGGAGGTCCTGTACGACAAGCTCGTGGCCGCGGGGATGAGCCCCGTCCAGCGGATGGGGCTCACCGTCGCCATGGAGCGCTCCTTCTTCCAGCGGGCCGACGCCCGGCAGCTGGTGTTTCAGTCCCCCGGCGAGAAGGAACTCTGCGCGGGCATCAACGGCCGGATCTTCCTCCACGCCCCGGATTCCCTGACCCATCTGAAGGGGGTCGATCCCGCGCGGATCGGTAAGGCAATCGTCGCCCGCAAGCCGCTGCGCGACATCCTCGAAACGCGCGAGCGGCAGGGGGCCTACGGCTGGACCCTCTGCACCCTGCCCACGCCGGAGCTGGCGTCGCAGGCGCGCACCACGCCGGAGCTGTACGGCGCGCAGATCGTCCGGGCCTGCTATCTCGACCGGCGGGACCCAGTCGGCGAGTGGGAGACGATCCGGAAGAGCGCCACGGCCATCAAACAGTGGCTGAGTTCGCTGAAGGTCGCCTTCCTCCACGTCGAGTCGCAGGGGTGCGACCTCAGGATCACCCCGGGGGCAAAGAGGAAATGGGCCGGGATCTCGGGGCACAACATCCCGAGCTTCGAACTGTTCCTCTCCCCGGACTGGCGCGGCACCGAGGGGACCTACACGGCGAACCTCCCCTCCTTCCGGAGCGGCAACTACGTGGAGGGGGTGCGCCTGACCTTCGCCCGGGGGACCGCCGTCCACATCACCGCCGAGAGGGGCGAGGCGTTCACCGTGAAGCAGCTCCGGATGGACCGCGGCGCGGGCCGGATCGGCGAATTCTCGCTGACCGACCGCCGGTTCTCCCGGATCGACCGGTTCATGGCCGACACCCTGTTCGACGAGAACTTCGGCGGCAAGTTCGGGAACTGCCACATCGCCCTCGGATCGTCCTACGCCGACACCTACGCCGGCGATCCCGCCCGGCTGACCAAGGAGCTCAAGCGGGAGCTGGGGTTCAACGACTCCGCCAACCACTGGGACCTGGTGAACACCGAAGACAAGACCGTCACGGCACAGCTCAGCACGGGAAAGCGGATCGTCATCTACGAAAAGGGCTGTTTCCGCACCTGATTGATACCACTGCCGACCGAGGAGCACTGCCCGGCCGCCCGCTGCGGGCCGGGGGAATCTTCGGTCGTTCTGTTCAGTCGACCGGAGGGTTCACCCTGCCATGCGAAAGATGGTGCATACGATCGTGCGGCTGTTCGCAGCCGTCCCCATCCCCTGTTCCCGGGGAGCAAAGCGGACCGGACGCGCCGCTTGTGCAGCGGCGCTCGTGCTGGCCCTGCTCCTCGGCGCGCCGTCCGGGCCTGCCCCTGCCTCCGCTGCCGATTCCGCGCTGCCGATCTTCGGCGAGGGCAGCGTCGAGGTCCGCGTCTACACCGACTATTTCTGCGGCCCCTGCGCTGCCGAGGAGAAGGAGGTAATGGCGGCAATCGCCGAGCTCGTGGCGAAGAATCGCATCCGTGTCCTGCTGATCGACACGCCGCTGTTCCCGGAGACGGTCCTGTACGCGGAGTATTTTCTCGCGGCGCTCAACGCCAAGCGGGAGTTCGGCCGGGCGGTCGCGGCGCGCGCCGCGCTGTTCGAGGCGGCACGGCTGAAGATCCAGAAGAAAGCCGAGCTGGAGGCGTTCCTCGCCAAGCAGGGCCTGGAGATCCGGCTGTCCGACCCCACCCCCGTCTTTACGGCCTTCAGCAGGTACATCAGGGAAGACCGGATCAACTCGACCCCCACCATGGTGATCGCCGGTCCCCGGGGGAAGCAGGTCCTGGGGAGCAAGGAGCAGATCCTCAAGGCGCTCGCCGACCTCCGGAACTAGCGGGGAGCGGGGGGGCGGCAGCGACCGCGCGGGGCTGAGCGCACCGCGGCGGCAGCGGCGCAGGGCCTATCCCCGGGGGGAAGAGCCGGCCGGCTGTTCCGCCACCCGGCCGAACCGCTGCCTGGCCCAGGCGACCCGCGACGCGGCGGTGGCGAACAGGGCCGCCGGGGCGCGGTCGGTTTCCTCCAGCCGCCCCCGGAGACCGGCGCGGTTGGCGATCTGGATCGCCAATCCGGGCCGGGCGTTCAATTCCAAGAGGACCGGTCCTGCCTCCCGGTCGAGGACGAAATCGGCGCCGAGGTATCCCAGACCGGTCATCTCCGTGGCCCTGGCGGCCAGCAGGAGCATCTCTTCCCACGAGGGGACGCGGATCCCGGCGACGGGGTTTCCCGTGTCGGGGTGTTGCGCCACGATACGGGAGCGATGCACCGCGCTCAAGGTGACGCCTGCCCCGATATCGATCCCCGCCCCGATCGCCCCCCGATGGAGGTTCGCCTTCCCGTCCGAGGCCTCCGTGGGCAGCCGGACCATCGCCATCACCGGGAAGCCCCGGTAGACGATGATCCGGATGTCGGGCACCCCCTCCCGAACGGTGACGCCGGCAAACACCGGATCGGGGTGGACGAGCGCCTCGACGATCGCCCGGTCCTCCGTCCCCCCCAGCGAATGGACCCCCGACAGGAGCGTCGCGAGGTGGTAGGCGAAGTCGTCCGGCGTCAGCACCCTGCCGCTCTGGGTGACGAACCCCTGCTCGGTCCTGTCCCTGATCAGCACGATCCCGCTGCCGCCCGCCCCCCGGGCCGGCTTGACGACGAACTCGCGCAGCCCCCCCAGCAGGCCGGCAAGCCCCGCGATGCTGCCGTGGTTCTCCACGACCGCGTACAGCGCGGGGGTGGGGATGCCGAACCGCCGGGCGAGCCGCTTGGTCAGCACCTTGTCGTCCACGATGGGATAGGCGGACCGCGGGTTGTGTCCCATGATGTACTCGGCGTTCCGCCGGTTCATGCCGAGCACCCCGGCCTCGCGGAGCCGGCGAACCCCCCGGCCGATCATGGCGTCTCCCCCAGGCTCCGGAAGCGGAACAGTTCGGACAGGCGGTATCCCCGGTACCGGCCGAGCAGTATCTGGAGGCCCGCCACGGACAGGATCAGCTCGGGGTAGATGAAAAATGTCAGCTGCAGCGTCTCCCACCCGATGATCCCGTAGGTGCCGACCGCCACGGCGATGCTCCCGGCGGCCGTGATCAGCGCCTCGCGGCTGCCCGACTCCTCGACGAGGATGAAGAACCGCTCGATCGTCATGGTGAGGATCACGAAGGGGATCAGGCCGACGGCCATGAATTCCCGCATTCCCCATTTGCTCCCCACGAGGGCGAGCACCGTGAAGCAGGCCACCACTAGGGTCAGGATGACCGCCAGCCGGGGAATCAACAGGAGATGGAGCCGGTCCAGGAACGTCCGCACGGCGAACCCGACCGCGAGCACGCCGCAGAAGATGGCGATGCCGTACAGCCAGCCGGTGTTCCGAAAGGCCAGGGCGATCAGCATGGGCATGAAGATCCCGAAGGTCGGCAGTCCGACGACGTTGCGCATCAGGGAGATGATCAGCGCCCCGATCGGCACCAGCAGCAGGACCCGGAAGGTGCCCTGAAATTCCGGCGGCAGTTGCAGGAGCGACCACCGGTCGAGGAAGTGGCCCGAACGGGCGATCCGTTCGTACAGGAGCCTCCACTGGCTCACCGCCTGCCGGCTCAGCCCCCAGCGGATGTCCGCTATCTCCGCCCCTCGGGCGGCGACAGCGGGCAGACCGCCGACCGCCAGCGGGAGGAGCGGCGTTGTCTCCGGATAGACCTCCCCGGTTTCGGGGTTCAGGCCGGTCCATCGCCGGCCGGTCCACGCCTCGACCCAGCGCGCCGTCCGGGTGTGCACGTCCGCGGTCGGCAGGAGTCCCTCGACGGGTCGCGCCGGCAGGTCGGCGGCCCGGAGGAGGGCGAGCGCCGCATCCATCCGGGAGAGCTTCGCCTGCGCCACCCGCCATCGCCCACGGGCGGCAGCCGCCGACGGTCCGCCCCCCTCCGATTCGTCCGCCAGAAAAGCGGCCACTGCCCGGAGGCGGGGGCCCGGCGCCAGGCCGAGCCACGGCGCCGCAGTTTCTTCCGCCAGCCTGCGCTCCCCCTCGCCGACCGCCGGCGGGTAGGGGCCGAGCAGCGGGGACTGCGTCGGGGCGCGGCGGGGGCGGGCGTGGATCGTCGCCCGGTAGGTGATCTCCTCGGACTCCCCGATGCCGGTCCCCGTCCAGACCCCCAGGCGGTTCGCCCCTTCCGTTCGGATGGCGAAGCCGTACGGGCCGGAAAAGATGCGCTCTTCCACGACCGCGTTCCCGGTGTGTTCGAGGGGGAGCGCCAGGGCGAGGACGCTCTCCTCGCCCTTCGGCGTCAGGTAGACGTTGACGATCAGCTGCCAGGTCTGTTCCCGGGCCGCCGGCAGCAGCGGATAGTCGAGCCGGAAGGTGCGGTAGAGGATCAGCACGGCCGTTGCACAAAACAGCGCGGCAACCAGGAGGAAGACGGGACGCCTCACTTCGTTTTCACCTCGGGGCAGGAAGGCTGGGTGCAGTAGGAGGTGCCGCAATCCACGACGAACCCGCGCGACAGGGTATTGCGCCCGATCAGCAGCGGATATTTGACGTTGGCGCGGTTGTTGAGGTTGACCCGCGTCCGGATGCGCTGCGCCCCGATGCAGAGCTCGACGACGACGACCGGCCGGCGTTCCTCCCCTTCGGACGTCCGGACGGTCCGCCATTTCAGGATCGGCAGCTTCACGCGCCGCCCCCCGTATTCCGGCGGCAGGTTGAACTCGACCGTGTTCCCCTGCACGGCGAGGTTCCGGGCGTCGAGGGAGGAGGTGGCAGCCCCCGTATCGATCCGGGCGGGCATCCGCACCCCCCAGGGGAGGAGCACCACGTTTTCCACGGCGCCGAGCCGCAACTTGTCCTTCGCCCCGGCAGGCAGGGCCGCGAACGCAACGATGCAGACGATCGCCGCGCAGAGCGCCTTCCGCAGCAACCCGCCCCCGCAGGCGGGCAGGCGGCCGCAGAAGGCCGCACGGCCCATCCCCGGGCCGGATACCTCGGGCCGGCGTTCCGACGATGCGGGCAGATGAACGGGCATTGCAGTGCTCCCCGGGCCCGCTGCTGATACGCCTTCACCGGGCCTCGCCGCAACGAGTATAGCAAATCCATCCGTGATTTTGATAGCAAAAATCCGCGGGGCAGCCGCGGGGCCCGCCCCCTGCGCCGCCCCGCGGCTGCCCGTCGCCCTTCCGTGCCGGATAACCGAATCCACCGGGTGGACGACGGCGGCATGACGATCATTTCCCTTGTTTTTTCTGCTGAATTGGTGTACATGCCGGCCATCCGGCGTCGCACGCGCACCGATACCTGACTCGCGACAGCCCGCTCTCTCTGGCCGGAGCGCCGGCGGCAGTGACTTTTTGCTTCGGGAAACGGAAGGATCGGCGAGGCCGTCAGGAGAAAACTGCGCCCGGCCGGCGTACCGATCTACTGCACGCAAAACCGAGTTACGCGCGGTCTTATGGGAGCAGGCAACAGGTTGAAAGAGACACCACCGGATGCGTTCGTCTCGCCGTTGAAGCCCATCCTCGACTACATTACCGAACAGCGGGGCGTCGATTTCTCGGGATACCGGGCCTCCATGCTGCGGCGGCGCATCGACAGACGGATGGCCGTCACCGGTTCGCCCACGACCGAAGCCTACCTCGCCCATCTGCGGGATCATGCCCCGGAGATGGACGACCTTCTCGACGCGCTGACCATCAATGTCAGCAGATTCTTCCGCAATACCCTCACCTTCGAGTACCTCGCCGACCTGCTCCTGCCGGTCATCGTCCTCGGGAAGACCCGCTCCGGCAACGGCTCGCTGCGGGTCTGGTCGGCGGGCTGCGCGCAGGGAGAGGAGCCCTACTCCCTGGCGATCCTCCTGAAAGAACTCCTCTCCAAGGAGGGCATTGCCCTGGACCTCCATCTCTTCAGTACCGACATCAGCTTAACGGCCCTGAAACGGGCGCGGGAGGCGGTCTACACCGCCGAAAGCGTAGCGGGCGTCAAGTACCGCCTGTTGCGGAAATACTTCGCGCCGGAGGGCAGCGCCTTCAAGCTCGCGAGCGAGATCAGGGAGATGGTCACGTTCTGCCGCCACAACCTGCTCGACAAACGGCACAGCGTCCCGCAGGAGAGCATCTACGGCGACTTCGACATCGTCCTGTGCCGGAACGTCCTGATCTACGTCGATGCCAGGCACCAGGAGACGATCTTCGCGCGGCTCCATCACGCCCTCGCCGCAGGCGGGTATCTCGTGCTGGGGGAAGCGGAAAGCCCGACCGGGGCATACGAGCGGCATTTCGCGCGGGTCACCGACTGCGGCCGCATCTACCAAAAACGGTAGGAACGGGGGAACGATCGTGAGACGGGTCGAGTTTACGCGCATGCAGCACCGGCTGATCGCCTGGTTCCTGGCGGTAGCATTGCTTCCCTTGCTCGCCGTGACCGTCGTCATCTACCAGCAGCGGGTCCGGTCGATCAAGCAGGAGACCTTCGACAAGCTCACGGCGATCCGCGACCTCAAGGTCGACCAGATCAACGGCTGGATCCGCGAGCGGTCCTGGGACATGGAGCACTTCGCGAAGATCGCGGAGCTGTTGGGGCTCGGCGCGGGACCGGCCGGAGGCGCGCGCGGTCCGGAGACGACCGGCGCCCGGGAGAAACAGTTTTCCCTGCTCGCCGAAATGTACAAGGGCGCCCGCGATTTCGCGGGTATCTATCTCATCTCCGCGGCATCCCGGAAGGTCGTCCTCGCCTCCAACCCGGCCTTTATCGGCCTGGATCAGAGCGGTCAACGGCTTCTCACCGAACCCCTGCGGACCGGACAGCCGTACATCTCCGATGTCTTCTTCTCCGATATCCTGAAGAAGCCCACCCTGGCCGTTGCCGCTCCTGTCCGGGACACCCGGCAACCGGAAAGACCCACGACCGGGGTCCTGGTCTACCTGATCGACCTGGAGCGATCCGTCTACCCCCTGCTCCTGGACCGCTCGGGTCTGGGAGAAACGGGGGAGACCCTGATCGTCAACAGCGACAACGTCTTCCTGAGCGAGCTCCGATGGCACAACCGGGCGCCGCTGAGCCTGAAGACGCAGGCCGTCCCTGCGGTGCGGGCGGCGAAGGGCGAGACCGGCATCCTGGAGGGGACGGACTACCGGGGCGAGGCGATCCTCGGCGCCTTCACCTACCTGCCGGCGACGCGCTGGGGGTTCGTCGCCAAGATGGACCAGCGGGAGCTGTACGCGCCCATCCGGATGCTGTTCGCCGGCATGGCGGCGCTGTTCTGCGCCGCGGCGGTCATCGTCTGCCTCCTTGCCATACTCCTGGGGCGATACCTGAGCCGCCCGGTCGTCGCGATGACGGAAACGGCGAAGCATATCCGCGCCGGAGACCTCGCCGCCAGAAACCCGATCATGACCTCGGACGAGCTCGGGGACCTGGCGCGCGCCTTCAACGCCATGGCGGACGGCCTCGCCGCCCGAGTGCGCGACGAGCGCGCCAACCGGGAGTTCGCCCAGCTCGTCGCGGCCCCGAACGAGGTCCGGGGGTTCGCCGAGGCCGTGGTGAAAAAGCTGGCGGAGCTGACCGAATCCCCGCTGGCGGCCTTCGCCGTGCGCAACCCGGCAACCGGCCGTTTCGAACCGATCGCTTCCCTCGGGATGAACCCGGCGCTGCTGGCGTCCTTCGACGCGGCCCTCCGGGAAGGGGAATTCGGGGCCTCCCTGGCGACCGGGGCGGTCGAACGCATCCGCGACATCCCCCCGGACACGGCCTTTACCTTCAAGACCTTTGCCGGGACGATCGTTCCCCGGGAGATCGTCACCATCCCCGTCACCGTCAGGGGCGAGGTGCGGGCGATGATCTCCCTGGCCAGCATCCACGGGTATGCGGAGGAGCAGATCGGCATCCTCCACCAACCGGCGATGCTGACCTTGCACACCGCCTTTGCCAACGTCCTGGCAAACGAAGCGACGCGGAGCCTTGCCGAAGAACTGCGGGAGAAGAATCAGGATCTGCAGGCCCAGTCAGAGGAGCTGACGGCGCAGTCCGAGGAGCTTCACCAGCAGTCGGACGAGATGAGAAAGCAGAACGAGGAGCTGCAGCATCAGACCCTGTACGTGGAAGAGGCAAGCCGCCTGAAGAGCCAATTCCTGTCGAACATGAGCCACGAGCTCAGGACGCCGCTCAACTCGGTCATGGCCCTCTCCCACGTGCTGATGCGGCAGGCCGCGGACAAACTGACCGCAGAGGAGCTCAACTATCTGGGGATCATCGAACGCAACGGGAGACGGCTGCTTACCCTGATCAACGACATCCTCGACCTGGCGAAGATCGAGGCGGGGAAGATGGACGTCAACCCGAAACCCTTTTCGCTCAAGACGACGGTGGAGAATATCCTGGAGAGCATGGCGCCGCTCGCCGCCGAAAAGGGGATCGCGCTCACCGGCGAGCTCCCCTCCCGTTTCCCGCTCCTGGAAAGCGACGAAGCAAGGGTGCACCAGATACTGCAGAACATCATCGGCAACGCCGTCAAGTTCACCGATCAAGGGGGCGTCACGGTTTCCCTGTCGAGCGACGCGGAGGCGGTATGGGTCGAAGTCGCCGACACCGGCATCGGCATACCGGAAGCGGACCTGCCGTACATTTTCAACGAATTCATGCAGGTGGACGGAAGCGCATCGCGCCGGCACGAGGGAACGGGGCTGGGCCTGGCAATCTCCGCCAAGGCAACGCACCTGCTCGGCGGCAGCATCGCCGTGGAGAGCGCACCCGGTGCCGGGTCCCGGTTTACGGTGACGCTCCCGCTCCGCTGGCGGTACCCGAAAGCGCAGCGGAATCCCCCGCCGTCGGTTCCGCCGCATCTCATCGTCGCCGGGCCGAAAAAAGAGGCGTCCCGCCTCCTGCTCGTCGAGGACAACGAAGCGGCGATCCTGCAGGTGCGGTCGGTCCTCGAGAGCGACGGCCACCTCGTGGACGTGGCGCGGGGAGGACGAGAGGCGCTCGACTACGTCCGGACCACAATTCCCGACGGAATCGTCCTGGACCTGATGATGCCCGGGATCGACGGCTTCGCGGTGCTGGAGGAGGTGCGCGGCAGCGACTCCACCAGGCGCATCCCCGTCCTGATCCTCACCGCCCGGGACCTGACTCCCGACGATTTCAAGCGGTTGAGCGCCAACAACGTCCAGCAGCTGGTCCAGAAAGGGGACATCGACCGGGACAACCTCCTCGGGAAGGTACGGGCGATGCTCGGGATCGGCCGCGACCGGAACCCCCGTTCCCCTGTCGGACATTCCGCACTGCCGGAGGCCGCCGGGAGCGACCGCATGGCCACGATCCTGATCGTCGAGGACAACCCCGACAACCTCACCACGGTCAGGGCGGTCCTGAAGGCCGGCGGCTACCGGATCGTCGAGGCGCGGGACGGCGAGGCCGGCATCGCGGCGGCGAAGCGGGAACGGCCCGACCTGATCCTCCTCGACCTGGCGCTCCCGCTGCTGGACGGGCTCGCCGTGGCGCGAAGACTGAAAAGCGACGACGCCACGGCGCACATCCCCGTCGTCGCGCTGACCGCACGGGCGATGAAAGGCGACCGGGAGGACGTTCTGAAGGCCGGCTGCGACGACTATGTGGCCAAGCCGATCGACATCGATGGCTTTACCGCAACGGTGAACCGATGGCTGGCGCGATGACCGCGGGGCGGCAAACCGGGGGGGGACAATGCCGAGCATACTAGCGATCGACGACAACCGGGACAATCTGACGACCATCGCGGCGCTGCTGAAGAATCTGCTGCCCGACTGCGCCCTGATTACCGCCTGCTCGGGGCAGGAGGGGATCGACCGGGCGCGGGCCGAGCAGCCGGACGCCATCCTCTTGGACATCGTCATGCCGGGGATGGACGGGTTCGAGACCTGCCGGCGCCTCAAGGCGGACGACCGGAGCAGCCACATTCCGGTCATCATGCTCACGGCCATACGAACGGAACCGCAGAGCCGGCTGCGGGCGCTGGAGACGGGCGCGGACGCCTTCCTGACCAAACCGATCGATCCCTATGAACTCGTCGCCCAGGTAAAGGTCGCTCTCCGGATCAAGGCAGCGGAGGACTGCCTGCGGGATGAAAATCGCAAGCTGGAGCGGCTGATCGACCAGAAAATCGGAGACCTGCGCATCTCCGAGGAGAAACTGTCCAAGATCTTTCAGGCCTCGCCCGATTCGCTGACCCTGTCGACGCTCGCGGAGCAGCGGTACATCGAGGTCAACGATGCCTTCCTCAGGCTGATCGGCGCCGCACGGGAAACGGTCATCGGCCGCACCACCGCCGAGTTGGGGATCCTCGCCGACCCGGCCGCCTACGAACGGGCGCTGGAGATCATTCGCCGGACCGGCTCCCTCAAGGATCACGAGATCGAGCTCCGCATGCCGGACGGACAGACCCGGACCGTGCTCTGGTGCGCCGAGGCGATCGACTTCGCGGGGAAGGCCTGCACGATCAACGCGGTGAAGGACATCACCGACCGCAAACGGGCCGTGGAGGAGCGGGAGACGACGATCAAGCTGCTCAGCCTGCTCAACTCGGAAAACGGGCTGCGCGAGATCCTGCGGTTGATCTGCACGTTCCTCCACGACTGGTCGGGCTGCGAGGCGGTGGGCATCCGCCTGCGCGACGGCAACGATTTCCCCTACGCGGAGACCCGCGGGTTCCCCGGCGAGTTCGTGGAGGCGGAAAACCGCCTCTGCGTGGAATCCCACGACGACCGGCCGGCCGTCGAGGAGATCGGAAACCCTGCCCTGGAGTGCATGTGCGGCAACGTCCTGTGCGGCCGCTTCGACCCCGCCAAGCCCTTTTTCACCCCCCACGGCAGCTTCTGGTCCAACTGCACCACGGAACTGCTGGCGACCACGACCGCGGAGGACCGCCAGGCCCGGACGCGCAACCGCTGCAACGGAGAGGGATACGAGTCGGTGGCTTTGATCCCGCTTCGGCTGGGCAAGACGACCTTCGGCCTGATCCAGCTGAACGACAAGCGGCGGGGACGCTTCACGCCGGGATTCATCGCCCAGATGGAGCGGATGGGCGACAGCATCGCCGTCAGCCTTGCCCAACGCAAGACCCAGCAGGCGCTGCTCGCGAAGGAGCAGCAACTCTCCCGGGTGATGGAAACCAGCCCGGTCGGCATCGTCCAGATCGCCGTGGACGGACAGATCGTCTTCGCGAATCCCCAGGCGGAACGCATACTGGGCTTGACGAAGGACCGCCTCGCGGACATGACCTACAACGCCCCGGCATGGAGAATCACCGACTTCGCGGGCAACCCGTTTCCTGAGGATCAGCTCCCGTTCCGGCGCGTCATCGCCACCGGCGAGCCGGTGTACGACGTCCGGCACGCCATCGGCTGGCCGGACGGAACCCGGGTCCTGCTGTCGATCAACGCCGCGCCCCTCCTGAACGAAGCCGGTGGGGTCGAGGGAGTGGTGGCCGCGCTCAGCGACATCACCGAGCATTTTCGCGTCGCCGAGGAACACACGCTCCTCGAGGAGCGCCTGCACCGGGCCGAAAAGATGGAATCGCTCGGGCAGCTGGCCGGGGGCGTGGCCCACGACCTGAACAACATCCTCGGCGTTTCCACCGTGTACTCGGAGCTGCTCAAGGAAAAGATCCCGGACGAAAACCCCCTGCGGAGGTACGTGGACCATATCCTCTCCTCGCAGGAGAAGGCCGCGGCGATCATCCAGGACCTGCTCACGCTCGCCAGGAGAAGCGTGGTGGCGGCGGACGTCATCAACCTCAACGACGTGATCGCCGGGTTCCTCAGGACCCCGGTGTTCGAGAAGATCCAGGGGTACTACCCCAACGTGACCTTCCGGACGCAGGCCGGCGCGCGCCTCCTGAACATCAGGGGCTCGGCCGTGCATATCGAAAAGACCCTGATGAACCTGGTCGCGAACGCGGCGGAGGCCATTGCCGGCAAGGGGGCCGTGACGATCACGACGGAGAACCGGTATCTCGACCGGCCGCTCAGCGGCTACGACGCGGTGCGGGAGGGAGATTACGCCGTATTGACCGTATCCGATACGGGCGCCGGGATACCCGCCGAGAGCATCGAGAAGATCTTCGAGCCCTTCTACACGAAAAAGACGATGGGCAGGAGCGGCACCGGTCTGGGGCTGGCCATCGTCTGGGGAACGGTGAAAGATCACGGCGGGTACATCGATGTCCAGACCGAGGTGGGCCGGGGAAGCGTCTTCACCCTCTTCTTCCCGGTCACGCGCGAGGAGCCCGCCGCGGCGCGGCAAAAGTCGCCGGTGGAACGGTATCTCGGCCGCGGGGAGTCGATCCTGGTGGTGGACGACAGCGCCGAGCAGCGCGACGTGGCCCAGCGGCTGCTCGGGCGGCTGGGGTACACGGTCCACCTGGCCGCGGGCGGGGAGGAGGCGGTGGAGTTCCTGAAGGGCCGCAGCGTCGACCTGGTGCTGCTGGACATGATCATGGACCCCGGGATCGACGGCCTGGAGACCTACCGACGGATCGTGGCGCTGCGCCCGGGCCAGAAGGCGATCATCGTCAGCGGGTTCGCGGAGACGGACCGGGTGCGCACGGCCCAGGAGCTCGGGGCCGGGGCCTATGTGCGCAAGCCCTACCTGATGGAAACCATCGGCACCGCCATCCGGGACGAACTGCGCACGGGATAGGGACGATGACCTGCGGGGGGAAATCGGCATGGACGATCGGAAGCGTGGAATGTGGATGAGCACCGGGGCCGCGCGGGAGCGGAAACACCTCGAGTCCGCAGCGCCGGGGCAGCCCGGCCACGGGGCAGGGACGGGCGGAACGATGTCCCCGTCAGTGCGCCTGCTCCTGGCGGCCCCGGTTGTTTTCTTTCTCCTGCTGCTGATCGGTACCGTCATCCTCTCGAACGGCGGGTCCTACGAGCCCCCCTTCGTGCTGTTCCTGTTGAACCTCCTGTTTCTCACCGCCATCCCCTTCGGCGTGGCGGCAGTCGTATCGCTGGCCTTTCTGAGGAGCGGCACGCTGACCTTGCTGCTGCTGGGCTGCGGAATGGTGTCGCTCGGAACGGGAAGCCTCCTGGGAGGCCTTGCCGTCCACAGGGACCCGAACGTTACGGTCACCCTGCACAACACGGGCAGTCTTCTGAGCGCCCTGTTTCTGTTTTCCTGTACCCTCTTGTCGTTCACGCACACCGGTTCGGGCCTAGCTACCGCACGCAGGGGCGTCAAACTGACCGCCGCGTACCTGGCCATCGCGGCCGGTGGCGTCCTTCTCTATTGGGGATCCTCAGCCGCGCTTACCCCGCCGTTCTTCATCCAGGGGACCGGGCCCACGCCCCTCAGACAGACGATCCTCGGCGGGGCGCTGCTGTTCTTCACGCTGTCGACGATCCTTTCCGGTCTTCTGTATCTCCGTGAGCGGCATCTCTTTTTCCCGCTGTACGCGATCGGGCTCGCCCTGATGACCATCGGCCTGTATGCCGTCTTCATCCAGAAGGCGGTCGGCTCGCCGGTCGGGTGGGTAGGGAGGGGGGCGCAGTACGGTGCGATGCTGTACTTCCTGGCCGCGGCGGTCGTCGTCCTTAGGGAGCGGATCGCTACCGACCGCTCCTTTGCCTCGATCCTGGGGGGCTTCTTCAGCAACTACCTGAAGGAGCAGGTTCTAGTGCGGACCGCCGCGCTGGAAGAGGTAACGGCCGCACTGGAAGCGCGCGAGACGCTGCTTGGGCTCCTGGCCGACAACGTGTCCGACGTGATCTGGGTGCTCGACCTGGAAACGATGCGCTTTCTGTACGTCAGCCCCTCGGTCGAGCGCCTGCGCGGCTACACCCCCGAGGAAGCGCTCGCCCAAGACGCCGCAGCGGCGCTGACGGCGGAGTCGCTGCGGTATATCCGGCAGGTCATTCCCGAACGCGTGCGGGCCCTGGACCGAGAGCGGACAGGACCCTCGTACCGCGACGAAATCGGACAACCCCACCGCGACGGCAGTACGGTCTGGACGGAAGTCACCACCCGCTACCGTCTCAACCCGAAGAACGGCCATGTCGAGGTGTACGGCGTGTCCCGCGACATAAGCGAGCGCAGGCAGGCGGAGCAGGTCCTGATCGAGGCGGCGCGCGAGTGGTCGACCTCCTTCGATGCGATGTCCGACGGCGTGTCGATCCTCGGCGCCGATCGAACGATCCTCCGGGCCAACCGCGCCCTCTGCCGGATGCTGGGAAAGCGGGAAGAGGAAATCGTCGGCCAGAAATGCTTCCGGATCTTTCACGGCGGGGAGCATCCCGTCGACCGCTGCCCCGTTCAAACGACGCGGGAGACGCTCGCGGAAGGGCATGCGGAGTTCTTCGAACCTACGCTCGACCGGTGGTTGTCCGTCTCCACCGCGCCCGTTCTGGACGGAGCCGGCCGCCTGCAGCGGATTGTGCACGTGGCCCGGGACATCACCGATCGCATCCGAAGTCAGGAAGCCCTGGAAGAGAAGACGCGGCTGGTGCAGACCTTCATCGACGCCCTCCCCTGCACGGCCCTGCTGCTCGACCGCAACCGCGTCGTGGTGCTGCCCAACAAGTCCGCGCGGGAAGTCGGCGCGGCAGTGGGCACCCAGTGCTTCTACACCTGGGGGCAACGGCTGGAGCCCTGCCCCTGGTGCCTCGCCCCCGCCGCCCTGACGACCGGAACGGAACAGCATCTCGTCGTGGAGGCCCTGGGCACGGTCTGGGACGCGCACTGGATACCGGTCGGCCCCGACCTGTACCTCCATTACGCCTTCGACATCACCGACCGGAAACGGCTGGAGGAGCGGCTGCACCGGGCCGAAAAGATGGAGGCGCTGGGAATGCTGGCCGGGGGAGTGGCCCATGACCTCAACAACGTCCTGGGGGTCCTGTTCGTCTACACGGAACTGCTCCGGGATATGGTCCCGGCGGGAGGCCCGCTGCAGACCTACGCCGATCAGATCCTGTCGTCGGGGGAAAAGGGGGCGGCGATCGTCCAGGACCTCCTGACCCTGGCCAGGAGGAGCGTGCCCGTGTACGGCGTACTCAACCTCAATGCCGTCATCGCCGATTTCCTCCGGACCCCGGTGTATGAGAAGCTGCAGGCCGGCCGCCCGGCGGTCTCCTTCCGGACGGAGCTCTCGCCGGAACTGCTCAACGTCAGGGGGTCCGCGCTCCACCTGGAAAAGACGGTGATGAACCTCATCGCCAATGCCGCGGAGTCGATCACGGACGGCGGCCGGGTGACCGTCCGGACGGAGAACCGGTACCTCGACCGGCCGGTGCACGGCTACGACGCCGTGCAGGAGGGAGACTACGCGGTCCTCGCCGTGTCGGACACGGGCGAAGGGATTTCGACCGAGGACATCGGCAAGATCTTCGAGCCCTTCTACACGAAGAAGGTCATGGGCAGGAGCGGCACCGGCCTGGGGCTGGCCATCGTCTGGGGGACGGTGAAGGATCACAGCGGGTACATCGACGTGCAGAGCGAGGCGGGGACCGGCACGACCTTCACCCTCTACTTCCCGGTGACCCGCGAGGAGGCGCCGGAGGCGCCGCACAAAGTCCCGGTGGAGCAGTACCTGGGCCGGGGGGAGTCGATCCTCGTGGTGGACGACAGCCCCGAGCAGCGCGACGTGGCCGAGCGGCTGCTCGAGCGGCTGGGGTACACGGTCCACCTGGCCGCGGGCGGGGAGGAGGCGGTGGAGTTCCTGAGGGGCCGCAGCGTCGACCTGGTGCTGCTGGACATGATCATGGACCCCGGGATCGACGGCCTGGAAACCTACCGGCGGATCGCGGCGCTGCACCCGGGGCAGCGGGCAATCATCGTCAGCGGGTTCGCCGAGACGGAGCAGGTCCGCACGGCCCAGGAGCTCGGGGCCGGGGCCTATGTGCGCAAGCCCTACCTGATGGAGAAGATCGGCACCGCCATCCGCGACGAACTGCGGAAGGGGCAATCGTAATCGGAGGAGAGTTTACGTGGCGAATATCCTGATCATCGACGACGACGAGGCCTTCTGCCGCGGATTGGCGGAGGCGATGCAGGCCGGAGGGAGCCAGGCGACCTGCGCCCATACGCTCGAAGCGGGGCTGCGGCTTGCCGCGGCGGAGCCCTTCGATGTGGTTTTTCTCGACGTGATCCTGCCCGACGGTAACGGGCTGACGCGGCTTTCCGACATCCGGGCCGTCCCGTCCCGGCCGGAAATCATCATCCTTACGGGTGGCGGCACCCCCGACGGCGCCGAGATGGCGATCGCAAGCGGCGCCTGGGACTACATCCAGAAACCCTTCCCGCTCAGCGTCATCCGGCTCCACCTGATGCGGGCCCTCCAGTACCGGGAAGAGCGGCAGATGCGCAAACCCCACAGCACGCTCAAGATCGGCGGCATCATCGGACGTAGCGCCCGGATGCGGGATTCCTACGACCTGCTCGCCGAGGCCGCGGCGGCGGACGTGACCGTGCTCATCACCGGGGAAACGGGCACGGGCAAGGAATTGTTCGCCAAGGCGATTCACGACAACAGCCTTCGCGCCGGGGAGAGCTTCGTCGTCGTCGATTGCGCCGCGCTCCAGGGAAGCCTGATCGAGAGCATCCTGTTCGGGTACGAGAAAGGGGCCTTCACCGGCGCCGCGCAGAGCCGCGAGGGGCTGATCAAGCAGGCGGACCGGGGGACCTTGTTTCTGGACGAAATCGCCGAGCTTCCGCTGGCCGTGCAGAAGGTCTTTCTCCGGGTCCTCCAGGAGCGCCGTTTCCGACCGCTCGGTTGTCGCGGCGAGGTCGAGAGCAACTTCCGGCTGATCGCGGCCACCAACCGCAACCTGGCCGGGATGGTCCAGACGGGGCAGTTCCGGGAGGACCTCCTGTACCGGCTGCGGGCGCTGACGATCTCGCTGCCTCCGCTGAGGGAACACCGGGAGGATATCGTGCCGATCGCGCAGTACCACCAGGAGAAGATCTGCAAGCGCAGCGGTCTGGCCCCCAAGGTATTCTCGCCCGATTTCATCGAGGCGCTGCTCTCCTATGCCTGGCCGGGCAACGTCCGCGAACTGGTCAACGCGATCGACCGGGCCGTGGCCGCATCGGCGTCCGCCTCGACGCTGTTCAGCAGGCACCTGCCCCGGGAGATCCGCATCCAACTGGTGCGGGCCTCGACTGCAGCCGCGCCCGCCGATGAAGCGGCCGCCCCCCCGCCCCGCACCCTCCCCACCCTGAAGGAGCTGCGCGTCTCCGTGTACGAAAAGGCAGAGCGGGAGTATTTGCTCGACCTCCTCAAGCTTACCGCGGGCAGCATCGAGCAGGCCTGCGGAATCGCAGACCTCAGCCAGCCGCGACTGTATGAACTGCTGAGGAAACACCGGCTGTCGACAAAGGGATGACGAGCGCTCCCGATTCCTCCGGTACGGGAAAACCATAGCATTATGGTATTTCCATAAAATTATGGTTTCCCCGTACCTTATCCCGCCATGACCGGAATGGCCTCTCTGCCGTAACACCCTGACTTTTTTAGATTATCAAAGACATCCCGCCCCTGGCCCCATTATTGCTTTGCGAATAGGCCGTACCGAGCAGCATTTCCACAACCGAATGGGGTCGTGAAACATGGCATCTATTCTGTACATACCGGCCGGAAACGGCCTGGAACAGTGCTTCCGGGCCCTTCTGCAGATCACCGTCCCGAACAAAGAATTCGAAACGTACCGCTCCATCGGGGAGCTCGCGGAGAGGCTCGGCAGGCCGCCTTCCAACGTAAAGGTGGCCGTGCTGTTCGCCGTCAACCGGGAGGAGTTCATGGGGATCCTTGCGATCGGCGACCTGATGCGGGACGTGAAGACCATCCTGATCCTGGCGGACCAGGACAAGGACACGATCGCGAAGGCGCACTCGCTGCGGCCGCGGTACATGACCTGGCTGGACGCGGAATTCGGCAATGTTCCGACCGTGCTGAAACGCATGGTCGATCTGTACGACAACGTGGCGTGACCCCCGCCGCGCCGGCGGGACCGCGGGAAGCCCGGAGAGAGGACGACGGACACGGCATGAGGAGAGGGAGTCTGAGCCTGACATCGCTGTTCTTCCATCGCACCGTTCCCCGTACCTGGGAGAAGCGGCTGCGCTCCACGGCCGCCGGCCTCGGAGAGCTGTCGGCGTCGACGGAAGAGGAATTCCTCTCGCTCGGACGGGGGCTTCAGGTCTTCAGCGGCCGCAGCAGGGATCTGTCCGCGCGCTCCTCCTCCATCGCGGCCCTGATGGCGGGAACGGGGATGAGCGGCGCGATGGCCGGGTTCCGGCAGATCCTGGAGGAGGCGCAGGACCTAGGCCGGGACTCCCGGCAGGGGGCGGATGTCCTGAAGGCCGTCCTGGAGAGGCTCGGCGAGCTGCAGCAGCCGCTCGCGGGGTTCGCCCGGATCGTCAGGAACCTTCGCATCCTTTGCACCTTCGTGAAGATCGAAAGCGCCCGTCTCGAATGCGGCGACACCGGATTCGACACCCTGTCCGAGGACGTGGGCAGGCTGGCCGCCACGATCGCGGCCAAATCGTCCGATCTGTTCGAACAATCGGCCTCCCTGACGGCGGCGGTCGCCGGCAGCCTCCGCAAGATCGGCGACTTCGAACGGACCCGGCAATGCCAGGCCCGCTCCATCATCGACGGCGCCTCCGGTTGCCTGCGCGCCCTGACCGACCGGCACGCCCTCTCGGTGGCGACGATGGAAGACGTCGCTGCCCGGTGGACCCGCATCACCGGGGATATCGGCGAGGTCGTGTCTTCCCTGCAGTTTCACGACATCACCCGGCAGCGGATCGAACACGTGGCCGAAGCGCTGGCGGAAATTACGGACCGAACCGCCGCCACGCCGTCCGGCGCTCCGCGCGGATCCGTCGGGGTCGCCGACGTGGTCGCGGTGTGCGAACTGCAGCGGGCCCAGCTCGACCATGCGCGGCAGGAGGTCCTCTCGGCAATCGCGCGGATCGCAGGCAGTCTTCGGGATATCGCAGGCCACGTCGGGGAAATGTGCCGGGAGACGCGGAGCCTGGTGGCGGCCGCGGACGGCGGAGGATCGCCGTCCTCGTTCCTGTCGTCCCTGGAGGAGAGCTTCTCCGCGGTGACCGATTCGATCGCCGAGTACGGCCGTCTCGGCGCCGAACTCGGCGCCACGATCGACCATGCGGTCCGCACGATCGGGGCGATGTCGACGTTCGTCGGCGACATCGAAAAGATCGGCATCGAGATCCGGATGATCGGGCTCAACGCCTGCGTCCGGGCCGCCCATGTGGGAGAGCGGGGCGCTGCGCTGGGGGTGCTTGCCGACTCGATCCATCAACTCTCCAGCGATACAGCCGGCCTGACCGACGCGCTCGCCAGAAACCTGAAAGCAGTCATCCATTCGGCCGCGGAATTGAACGATCGGCAGACGGCCGCGGCCCAGGATCGGCAACATCTGCTGGCGCAGGAGGTTGCGCGGCTGATGGAACCGCTGAAGCGCCTCGACGGGGAGACCCTCACCCTCCTGCACGGAATCACCGCACAGGGGGACGCCCTCGCCGACGACATCACCGCCGCCTCGGCCGGGATTCGAGTGCACGAGCAAATCGATCGGGGGATCGAGGACGTAATCGCGGGGCTCGATTCGTTCATCACCGGGATGAAACCGATGCTCTCCCGGAGGAGGCGGCAAGACGCGGGCGACGGGATCGGCGCGCTGGCAGGGCGGTACACGATGCACAGCGAGCGCCAGGTGCACCAGTCGGTGGCCGCGGGCGGGACCGCCGCCGCGCTGGCGCTCGCCGCGCCTGCTCTGGCCGGGGCGGACGCTGCCGCTCCGGCAGGCGGAGACGGCCGGGAAGATCTCGGCGACAATGTGGAACTGTTCTGAGCGGGGGATCGATATGGAGATACGGTATTCCGACAGGGGCGTCGTACGGCTGGAGGGAGAACTGAACATCCAGGAGGCGGGGCGGCTCAGGGAGCTGCTCCTACAGGCCTTCGGCGAGGTGCAGGAACTGTCCCTCGACCTGGAGGGGGTGACCGAAGCCGACACCGCCTGCCTGCAGGTACTCTGCTCGGCGCACAAGTCCTTCCTGACGGCGAATAAGACGCTGACGACGACCGGCGTCCCGGCGGCGCCCTTCATCCGCACGGTGGACGACAGCGGCTACCGGCGCACGGTCGGATGCCACTCCGACCCGCAGCGCGGTTGCCTCTGGGTCATAGGAGGGGGCCGTGGGTAAGATCATCCTGACTGCCGACGACTCAGCGAGCGTACGCCAGATGGTGACCTTCACCCTGAAGGAGGCCGGCTACGAGGTTATCGAAGCGGTGGACGGGAAAGACGCCCTGGCGAAGGCGGGCGGCCGGACCCCGCACCTGCTCCTCACCGACCTGAATATGCCCAATCTCGACGGTATCGGCCTGATCCGGGCGCTGAGGGCTACCCCTGCCTGCCGGTTCATCCCGATGATCCTGTTGACCACCGAGTCCCAGGCGGAGAAGAAACTGGAAGGCAAGGCTGCCGGGGCGACCGGATGGATCGTGAAACCCTTCAAGCCGGACCAGCTTCTGGCGGTAATCAAGAAGGTGCTCGGATGACCGACACGCATAGGGAAGCATTCAAGGAAGAGGCGCACGAACTGCTCGGCGAACTGGAAAACGCCCTGCTCGAACTGGAAAAGACGCCCGCCGACGAGGACCTGATCGGCCGCGTATTCCGGGCCATGCACACCATCAAGGGGTCGGGAGCGATGTTCGGGTTCGACGACATCGCCGCCTTCACCCACGACGTGGAGACGGTGTACGACCGCGTCCGCGGCGGCAAGATCGCAGTGACAAAACCGCTGATCGACCTCACCCTGTCGGCCTGCGATGCCATCCGGCGGATGGTCGGCGCCCCGGAGGGGGCCGCGCTGCAGGACCCGCAGTCCGCCTCGCTCACCCAATCCTTCCGCGCCGTTCTGCACGAGCAGGAGCAGCCGGCGCCGGGCGCGGCCGAAGCGGGCGCACCCGCCCCGCCGCAACGGCCGCCGGAGAAGGCGCGGCGCGTAACCTACCGGATCCGTTTCCAGCCCGTGGCCGAACTGTTCGTCTCGGGCACCAATCCCATCCTGCTGCTGAACGAACTGCGCGGCCTGGGCGCCTGCACCGTCGTGGCCCACCGGGAGCGGGTCCCGCTGATCGCGGAGCTCAATCCCGAGCTCTGCTACACCTACTGGGACATCATCCTGACCACGGAACGGGACGTCGACGCCATCAGGGACGTCTTCATCTTCGTGGAGGACGCCTGCGAGCTGCGGATCGACGTGATCGACGACGAGGGCTGGACCGACGACGACGGGGGGTACAAGAAACTGGGCGAGATCCTGGTCGAACGCGGCGACCTGACGCTCGACGAGATCAAGAAGGCCCTCGGCTCCTGCAAGCGGATCGGCGACATCCTCGTCGAGTCCGGGCTGGTCGCCCCCGACAAGGTCGAGTCGGCGCTCGTCGAGCAGCAGCATATCCGCGAGGAGCGCCAGAAACGCCAGGCAGCGGAAGCGGCGGCCAGCGTCCGGGTTCCCGCGGCGAAGCTCGACAGCCTGGTAAACATGGTGGGAGAGCTGGTGACGATCCAGTCGCGGCTGAGCCAGCTGGCAACCCGTTCCGGCGACCTGGCGATCATCCAGGTTGCCGAAGAGGTGGAGCGGCTGATCGCAGAGCTCAGGGACAACACGATGAGCGTCCGGATGCTCCCGATCGGCACCACCTTCAGCAAGTTCCAGCGCCTCGTCCGCGACCTCTCGACCGGACTGGGCAAGGAAATCGTCCTGGCCACCGAGGGGGGCGAAACGGAGCTGGACAAGACGGTGATCGAGAAGCTCAACGACCCGCTGATCCACCTGATCCGCAACAGCATCGACCATGGGATCGAGAAACCCGAGGCGCGCAGGCAGGCGGGGAAACCCGCCCAGGGGACCATCCGCCTGGCCGCCGAACACTCCGGGGCGCACGTCTTCATCCGGATCACCGACGACGGCGCGGGGCTCGACACCGAGGCGATCCGCGCGAAGGCCATCGAGCGGGGCATGATCGCAGCCGACGCAACGCTCTCCGAGCGGGAGTTGTACGCCCTGATCCTCGCCCCCGGATTTTCCACGGCCAAAGAGGTGACCAACGTCTCGGGCCGCGGCGTGGGGATGGACGTGGTGAAGCGGAGCATCGACGCCCTGCAGGGCACGATCGAAATCACCAGCCAGCGCGGGACGGGATCCACCGTCAGCCTCAAGCTGCCGCTGACGATGGCGATCATCGACGGGCTTTTGGTGCGGATCGCCCAGGCCTATTTCGTGATGCCGCTGGCGGCCATCGAGGAGTGCGTCGAGCTCACCCGGGCCGACGCGGCCAAGGCCCACGGCAAGAACCTGACCAGCATCCGCGGGCAGATCGTCCCCTACATCCGCCTGCGGGAGCGATTCTCCATCGACGGCCAGGCGCCGGCGATCGAGCAGATCGTCACCACCAGCATCGACGGCCTCACGGTCGGGTTCGTGGTCGACCAGGTGGTGGGCGAACATCAGACGGTGATCAAGACGATGGGCAGGGTCTACCGGGACGTGGAAGCGGTCTCCGGGGCCACGATCCTCGGCGACGGCACCGTGGCCCTGATCCTGGACCTGCCGAAGCTCCTGCAGGGCGCCGAGGCGGAGATCCGGGCGCAGCAGCAGACAGGGAGGGGATAGGATGGCCTTCACCTTCTTCTTCCGGGACCTGACGCCGCTGGAGCACGCCGTGCGGTTCCTGATCGTCGCGGCAAGCGGCCGGAGCAGGGTGCGGATCTGGGACGCCGGCTGCGCCATGGGCCAGGAACCCTATACCCTGGGGATCCTCCTGGCCGAGCAGATGAACCAGTTCGCCTTCCGCAACGTCACCATTTCCGCCACCGATTACGACGAGCCGCTCCTGAAGGTCCTGCGCGAGGGGGTCTACCCCCGGGACGAGCTCCAACGGATCCCGACGGAGCTGTTCGCGAAGTATTTCCAGCCGAACGGCAAAGAGGGACACTACCAGGTCGTCGATGCCATCCGCGAGCGCATCCAGGCGCAGCACCACGACCTTCTTTCGCTGCAGCCCTGCGGGAGCGGCTTCAGCCTGGTGGTCTGCAAGAACGTGCTGCTCCATTTCCAGCCGGACCAGCGCTGCGACGTGATCCGGATGTTTCACGGCGCAATGGAGCCGGGCGCCATCTTCGTGACCGAGCACACCCAGAAGATGCCCGACGAGGTCGGCCACCTGTTCGAGCAGCTCGTGTCGGACAGCCAGGTGTTCCGCAAGCGGGAGGTGCCGGCGTGAAGGTGATCGCCATTCCCGGATCGGACAGGGTCTACTCGTCCAACGTCTACCTCTGCCTGGGCGACTGGAACCGGATCGAGGACGCAAACACCCTGATCGACGTGGGCAACGACCCGGGGCGGGTCCCCCTGATCGAGGAATGGCCCTCGGGGATCGGCAAGAAGCGGGTGGAGCGGGTGATTCTCACCCACTGCCATTCGGACCACACGGGCATCCTGCCGCAGGTCCGCACTGCCTTCGAGCCCGAGGTGTGCGCCTTCTCCCCTTTCTTCGCCGGCGCAGCCCGGGTCCTCAAGGACGGCGACACGCTCCGGATCGCCGACCGGGAATGCGAGATCATCCATATGCCGGGCCACAGCGACGATTCGATCTGCATCCACTGCCGGGAGGAGGGGATCCTCTTCGTCGGGGACGCGCCGGTGATCTGCCAGACCGGCAGCGGCACCTACGCGCAGCGGTTCGTCGACACGCTCCAGGCCCTCTGCCGGAAGAATATCCAAACGATCTATTTCGGCCACGGCGCGCCGCTCGTGGCGAACGCCAAACAACAACTGATCGCCTCGCTCCACCGGATCAGGGAAGGAGGTGCGCACGCTGAACTGCGAATGGCTGCACACGGAACGTAGACAAGAACCGCTGGGTTACACACCAATAATCGTAAAGGAGGAGGAAGCATGTTTGCGAAAATGAAGTTGGCCACAAAGATCTTTACCGGATTCATCGTGGTCGCGGTGATCGCCGGGATGATCGGGGTGTTCGGGATTTATCAGATAAAAAAAATCGATGCTGCCGACACGATGATGTATGAGAACGTAGTGGTGCCGCTGGAGGAGGTAGCGATGATCTCGGAAGGCTTCCAGCGGATGCGGAACAACGCCCGGGATTTGATCCTTTCCGACTCGAAGGCGGAGTCGGCGGACATCGAAAAGCGCGCCAAGGCGCGCATGACCCAAGCGGCGGAACTGATACCGAAGTACGAGAAGAAGATCCTCACCGACGAAGGGCGCAAGCAATTCGACGATTTCAAGAAATACTGGGCGGCCTACCTGACGGACTGGGATAAGATGCTTGCCCTCACGGCGCAGGGGAAGAACAAGGAGGCCATCGCCTTCCTGAAAGGCGACATGGCCCAATCGTCCCGGCAAGTGCAGGACCTCCTGGCAAAAATGATGGACCAGAAGGCCGAGATCGGGAAGAAGACATCAGACGACAACTCGAAGCTCGCCAGCACCGCCACCTACGTGATGATCGGCTTCACCGTCGCCGGCCTCATCCTGGCGATTATCTTCGGTTTCTTCGCGGGCCGGATCATCCGGGGCATCATTAGCTCGCTCCTGGCCGAGACCAAGTCGCTGGTCGACGCCGCAGTCGGGGGCAAGCTCGCCACCCGGGGCGACGTGCAGAAGGTGAACTTCGAATTCCAGGGGATCGTCCAGGGGGTGAACGACACCCTCGACGCGGTGATCGGTCCCTTGAACGTAGCGGCCGAGTACGTGGATAGGATCTCCAAGGGCGACATCCCGCCCCGGATCACCGACAGCTACAACGGCGACTTCAACGAGATCAAAAACAACCTCAACCAGTGCATCGACGCGGTCAACGTCCTCGTCGCCGACGCGGCCGTCCTCGCCAAGGCGGCGGTGGAGGGGAAGCTGGCCACCCGGGCCGACGCGGCCAAGCACCAGGGCGACTTCCGCAAGATCGTCCAGGGGGTGAACGACACCCTGGATTCGGTGATCGGCCCCTTGAACGTGGCGGCCGAGTACGTGGA
>CAIYSL010000053.1 GCA_903928915.1 uncultured Syntrophobacterales bacterium
CCGATCTCCAGTTTGTGCTGAGGTGCAAAAGTATGTAACTGCCTGTTTTCCCGTAGTTGACATCTGTAACCTGACGGATAAAGTTATTCTTTGTCAGATTAACCACCCCTGCCAATACGCCAATCACCTCACCCTTGGCGGCATCACGTATTGGTACAGCAATAGTGAAAACAGGTACTTGAAGCTTCTGCCCGATGACCGGCCTGCCGATACTTCCCTTTCCATTCGTTGCATCAACCATCCAGTCGCGATCACGGACATTCATCCCAGCCCTCCCCGCTGTAATCGGGGCATCGGCAACCACAGTACCGTCATTTTTCACTACATAGGCGCCGCCATCGAACAGGCTGTGGATAACCACTCTATTATCGAGAAATATTTGCAGCGCACGTGGATTGGCCATCATCGCTGGAGCGATGGAGGAGGCAGTCTTCTCTAATGACCTCATCCTGAGGTTCAGCTCGTCATCAATATGCGATGCTAAAAGGGAAACCGCGGAAAATTGCTGATCGCCCAGTGTTCTCTGCATATTTTCACGGAGCACTCTGCTGGAATATAATGCCGGGGTCCAGAAACCAAACAGGAATACAATCAGCGTGAAGATTGAAATCTTTGCCTTAATCGACATCCGGTTGTAAATAGAATGAAGTTTCTGTATCATTCGGGACCTACCCCCCTTTGTAGTGCCAGCTGCGATTAGAGGTTCTAAGCAATCTTTGCCAACGCTTGCATCTTGAACTCAGCGGGAGTCAGATCTCCCAGAGAACTATGCGGCCGGGTCTGGTTATAATCGACCCGCCAGGCCTCGACAATCGTTCGGACGTGATCGAGATTTATGAACCAGTTCTCATTCAGGCATTCATCCCGGAACCTGCCGTTGAAGCTCTCCATATAGCAATTATCGACCGGCTTGCCGGGCCGGATGAACTGCAGTTTGACTCCGCGCGCATACGCCCAGGCGTCCACGGCGTTGCTGATAAACTCGGGGCCATTATCGACCACGATCTGTTCCGGCAACCCGTGAATCGCTGCTATCCGGGTCAGAACCTGAATAACCCGCTGACCGCCAATCGATGTGTCGGCTTCAATCCAAAAACACTCTTTCGTAAAGGTGTCAATAATCGGGAGGAGCCTGATCTCATTCAACCGATCCTGAAGCATTTGAAACTGCGGGATGTCAATAATGTCTTCAAGTTTCAGTGGCATGGGAATTATTCTCCTATATTTTTCAGGTGTTGCAAAGAGCGCACAGGCGAATAGGAAGAACGGTCAATCCGCAGCGACCTCGCTACCGCACGGTCTCCAGCCGGATGTAGAAGATGGTCCCCCGGCCGGGGATCGACTTCACGCGGATCCTGCCGCCGTGGCTGCGGATGATCCGCTGGCATACGGCCAGCCCCAGACCCACCCCCCGCTCCTTCGTGGTGAAGAAGGGGGTGAAGATCTGCTTGAGCGCCTCGCGCGGGATCCCCTCGCCCGTATCGCGGATGGAGATGCCCACGGCGTCGCCGGTGTCGCTTTCGATCCGGGAGGTTCTGATCGTCAGCGCGCCCCCCTTCGGCATCGCCTCGATGGCGTTGATGACGATGTTCAGGATGACCTGATGGATCTGCTCCTGGTCCATCGGGACGGGAGGCAGATGGGGATGAAGCTCCAGGTGGATATCGATATTCGCCGAGATGCTGTTCGCTTCGATCACGGCCATCGCCTTTTCGATGACCGCGTTGACCGAGCGGGGCCGGAAGTCGGGGGTGTAGGGCCGGGCGTAGTCGAGGAACTGGGAGACGACGCGGTTGAGGCGGTTCACCTCTTCGGTGATCACGTCCAGGAGGTTCCGCTGCTCGGCGCTCTCCGCCTCGGACCGCAGGACCTGGGCGGCCCCTTTGATCGAACCGAGGGGGTTCCGGATCTCGTGGGCCAGGACCGGGGCCATCTTTTCCAGGAGCAGCGCCTTCTCCTGCTCGAGTTTTTCGTCGAGGTCGAGCGGCGAGGTGAACACGTCCTTGATGTCGGGATACAGGCGGGTGATCAACCGCTTGAGCAGGACCTGGAACGGTCCGATGGCGATGATGATCAAAAACGAGACCATGAACACCAAGGTGAAGGGCGGGGCGAGCCCCTTGCCGAAGAACCCGATGATGAGGTAGAAGAAGATCGTTGTGAACAGGGTGATGATCAGGATCACCAGGGCGCGGGCCATCAGGTCGTGGAGCTCCGTCAGGTGGGGATGGGTGATCATGATCCAGATGAAGTACAGCATGCCGGCGACGATCAGGTTGAACAGCGGCGGGAGGCTCGCCGTGGCGATCGCCGCCGTGGCGGCCATGATCAGGTAGACGACCCGCTTCTTCTCCACCCCGGCCGCCTTTTTCTTGGCGTACACGATCAGCGACAGGTAGCACAAAAGCAGCACGGCGTCCGCGTACAGATACAGCAGCGTGTCCAGCGATGTCCAGCGACCGAGGGGGGTGAACAGCAGGACAGCCAGCCCCGCGCTGAGGAAGGTGGTGTAGCGGGTGTCGCGCTTCTTGATCAGGGTCTGGTCGCGGTACAGGGCGCGGCTGAACCGGAGCGCGAGGGGGGGGATGGCCAAAAGCCCCAGCCGCTCGATGTACAGCCAGGCCCCGTGGCTGAAGAACTGGTCGAACAGGATGCCCGCCCGGTGGAAGGCGATGGCCAGGCAGAGGGCGGCAAAGGAGAGCTGCAGCGGCTCGCGTTTCGCGGCGATCATCAGGGCCACGGATATGGTGACGCATACCGCCATCAGCACGAAGATTTCCATGGCCCGCGCTCCCCCTTTCCGGCCCCCCGGGCGCGCCTGCCTGCCGCTGCGTCGCGCCCGCTGCCCTCTGCCATACCGTACTCGCCCGAGCGAAGTCAAGGAGAGGGGGTGGACCCCGGACCGGCGGCGGTGCGTAGCCCGCTTCGCACCGCTCCCCGCTTGTACGCACTTGGGGCCCCGGCAGCCGGTGATCCCCCCGGGCGCCGGGGCAGAAAGTTAATTGTAACTATCGGGTATAAAAACAGTTCTATTCATTTTGCGATGACTGTCGCCGGCTGGCACGATTGCTGCTCAAGGGGTTGTGAAGCGGGCGGAAACGGACAGTCACCGGGACCGTTTCTCACAGAAGGAGGCAACAGGTTGGCCAGCGACATCATCAATGCAGTGGTCTTCCCCGGACAGGGGAGCCAGCGGTCCGGGATGGGCAAGGATTTTTTCGAAGCCATGCCGGAGAGCCGCCGCGCCTTTGAAGAGGCGGCGGATGCCCTGGGGTGGGACGTGGGGGCGGTCTGCTTCGGCGACGATCCCCGGCTCGACCTGACCGAGTACACCCAGCCCTGTCTCGTGGCCACGGAAATCGCCATGCTCCGGGGCCTTGCCGCCCGGTACGGGTTTTCTCCCCGTCTGTTCGGCGGCCACTCGCTCGGCGAGTTCACGGCGCTCGTCGCCGCCGGCGCGCTTCCGTTCGCGGCCTGCCTGAACATCGTCCAGCGGCGCGGCCGGCTGATGCAGTCCGCCGTGCCCGTCGGCGTCGGCGCGATGACCGCGGTCATCGCCGACGACCTGGACCCGGCCGCGATCGCCCCGCTGCTCGGGTCGCTTGCCGTGGACATCGCCAACGTCAATTCCCGCCGCCAGGTCGTCCTGAGCGGCGAGGCAGGGGCGATCGGCGAGGCGGAAGAGCGGCTGCGCGCCGGGCTTACGGCCCCGTCGCTCCGGTTCGTCCGGCTCAACGTGAGCGCCCCGTTCCACAGCCGTTTCCTGGAGCCGATCGGCGCCCCCTTCCGGGAGGTGCTGGGCGAGTGGGGCTTCTCGCTCGACCCCGAACGGGCGGTTGCCGTGGTCTCGAACTACCGGGGCGGCTTCCATCAGGGCTCCCGCGAGGAGATCTTCGCGAGCCTGGCCCTGCAGCTCAGCCACACGGTGCAGTGGAAGGCGAACATGGCGGCGCTCGCGGCCCAGGCCGGCGCCCTCTGGGAGATCGGGCCGGGCAGGCCGCTGCGCGACTTCTTCCGCACCCTCGACGTGGCCTGCACGTCCGTGACCTCTGTCGCCTCGGCCGAGAAGGCCTTTGCGCCGACCTGAACCAAACGCCCTCAACCGATAACACGAAGGAGCATGTTTGATGGATTTCAATCTCACCGATGAGCAACGGCAATACCTGGATACGGTGCAGCGGTTCGTGGGCCGCGATATCACCCCCCGCATCCTGGAGTTGGAAAAGGGACACCTCTTCCCCTTCGACATCATCCGCAAGGCCTGGGACCTGGGCGTCCTGAACCTCTCGATCCCGGAGTCGGTCAAGGGCTACGCGATCGACCTGATCTCCACCGCCCTGATCATCCGGGAGCTGTCCTACGGCGACAGCGGGATCGCCACGTCGGCCATGTGCAACGACCTGGCGAACGTGGTGATCGCCATGCACGGCACGGACGCGCAGCGCCAGGCCTTCCTGGGACCCTTCGTGGAGCGGCCGCTTCTGGCCTCCTTCTGCCTCACCGAGCCCAACGCCGGCTCGGACAACAGCGGGATGACGACCCTGATCCGGAAGGACAAGAGCGGCAAGTACGTGCTCAACGGCCAGAAGTGCTTCATCACCAACGCCTCCTTTGCCTCGCAGTTCACCGTGTTCACCAAGGTGGGGAAGACCTCCTCCCCGTTCATCGCCTGTGTCGTGGTCCCGGCGTTCGCCGTCGAGCCGGAAACGGCGGAGATCGGATCGCAGGCCTGCCGGGAGATCCCGCTTCCCTGCGGCGGGAGGATCGTGACGGGCAAGCCCGAGGATAAGCTGGGGCAGCGGCTGTCGAACACGGCCACCGTCACCTTCGAGGACGTGGTCATCGAGGAGGACCAGATCATCGGCGACCGGCGGCTCGGGTTCCAGTACCTTACCAACGTGCTCGACTATGCCCGGCCGATGGTGGCCGCGATCGGCGTCGGGATCGCCCGGCGCGCCCTCGATGTGACGTTGGCCTACACCCGGGAGCGCCGCCAGTTCGGGCAGCGGATCTGCGACATGCCCGTGGCCCGCGAGATGCTCGTCGAGATGTGGCGGCGGACCGAGCTGGCCGAGATGGCCCTGATGAAGGCGGCCTTCCTCGTCCAGGAGGGGGCGCCCGACCGGGGGGTGTACGCCTCGCTGGCCAAGAACCTGGCGGCGGATGCGGCGATCTTCTGTTCGGTCCAGGGGCTCCACCTCCACGGCGGCTACGGGTTCATGTCGGAATACGAAATCTCGAAGCTGGTCCGGGACGCCCAGATCATCGACATCTACGAAGGGGTCCGGGAGGTCCAGAACATGATCATCGGGCGGGAGCTGGCCTGATGCTCTACCTGCACGGCATCGGCCATTTTCATCCGGAGAACGTCATCACGAACCGGTTCCTGGAGGAGCTGGGGATCGGGACCGATGAGGCGTGGATCATGGAACGGGTGGGGATCCGCGAACGGCGGACGGTGCTCCCGCTGGACTACATCCGCGAGACGCGAAACCGGGAGCCCCGGGTCGCCCACGAGGTGAGTCTGTACCGGAATGCCCAGATGGCGGCGCCGGCGGCGCGGATGGCCCTCGAACGGGCGGGGCTCGCGCCCGCTGACATCGGGATGGTCATCTCGGGGAGCAGCATCCCTTCCTACACGACACCGGCCGAAGCGGCGACGGTGGCGGCGGAGCTGGGGATCGACGCCCCCTGCCTCGACGTGAACTCGGCCTGCACCACCTTCGGGATGCAGGTCGACCTGCTCAACCGGATGGCCCCGGACAAGCTGCCGCCCTTCGTGCTGATCACCCAGCCCGAGGGGATCACCCGCGCCATCGATTTCAGCGACCGGTCGTCGGCGGTCCTGTTCGGCGACGCCTGCTCCGCCGCCGTCCTGTCGGCGACGGTGCGGTCGCGGGTGGCCGTTGTGGAGTCGAACTGCGGGACGAACGCCGCGGCCTGGGAGAAGGTGTCGATCCCCTTTGCCTCCCACTTCCGCCAGGACGGCCACGCCGTCCAGGGGTTTGCCATCCGCCGGATGACCGAGTCCCTCCAGGCGCTGAAGGCCGGTCTGGGGGATGCGCGGCAGTTCCGGCTGATCGGCCACCAGGCGAACCTGGGGGCGCTCAGGACCGTGTGCGAACGGGCGGGGATCGCCGACAGCCAGCACTGGCACAACGTGAGCGATTTCGGGAACACCGGGAGCTCGGGGGCGCCCGCGGTGCTCAGCGCCCACTGGGACGAGCTGGAGCCCGGCGACCGGGTGGCGATCTGCCTCGTCGGGGCGGGGCTGACCTGGGCAAACCTGCTGTTGGCTGTAGAGGATGTGCGATGACATACGATGAATTCAGAAAACGGTCGAGCTTCGGCCTCGAAGAACTGATCGCCTTCGCCTACGGGACCCTGGTGGACGACCCTCCGGAGGGGTTTGCGGCCCGCCTGCCGGCGCCGCCGTTTCTGATGGTGGACCGGATCATCGACATCCAGGAAAACGGCCGCCAGGGGAGGATCGTCGCCGAACAGGAGATCCGCCTCGACTCCTGGTACTTCCAGTGCCACATGCCCGGCGACCCGGTACAACCCGGCTGTCTTTCGGTGGACGCGGTCTGGCAGCTCTTGGGATTCTACTGCGTCTGGCGGGGCGCGCTCGGCTCGGGGCGGGCGCTGGGCTGCGGGGAGGTCGCCTTCAGCGGCCAGATCCGCCCGTTCAACCGCGTGGTGCGGTACGAGGTCGACGTGCGGCGATTCACCCAGCTGAAGGAATCGGGGGCCACCATCGTCATCGGCGAGGGGGTCATCTCGGTGGACGGCGAGACGATAACCGAGGTCCACGGGGCCAAGACGGGCGTCTTCAAGGGGATCGCCTATCCGGACTATCCGCGCCGGTCGAAGAACAGCATCGGCGGGCGGCTGGGGTAGGGGCGGACCCTCCCGAAGACCCACGTCCGCGAGCAGATGCGATGAGAAGAAGAAAGAGAAGGGCGGGAAGGAATGGCTGACAAGAGGGTGGCGCTGGTGACGGGGGGGGGGGACCGGGATCGGGGCGGCCTGCGTGCGCGAGCTCGCAGCCAAAGGGTTCCGGGTGGGGATCCACTACCGGTCGAGCGCTGACGCCGCGGCAACGCTGCGGGAGGAAATCGGCGACGGGTTCCTCCTGACGGCCGACCTGGCCGACGTCGACCAGGTGGAGGCCATGGTGGAGCGGCTCAAGCAGGAGACAGGAAGGCTCGACTGCCTGGTGAACAACGCCGGCGTCTCCTTCGACTGCGACATGCAGCGGATGCGGATCGAACAGTTCGACCAGCAGCGCGGGGTCCTCAGGGGCGTCTGGTACCTCACGAAGCGGATCCTGCGCCAGTACATGCTGCGCGCCGACAGCGGCCGGATCATCAACATCTCGAGCGTCGTCGGCCACACCGGCAACGGCGGCCAGATCCCCTACACCATGGAGAAGGCGGCGCTCGACGCCCTGACGAAATCGCTCTGCCAGGAGCTGAAGGGGCGCAACATCCTGGTCAATTCCGTGGCCCCCGGGTTCATCGCCACGGAGATGACGGCGGTCCTGCCGGAGGAGGCCCAGGCGGGGATCCTCGGCCGGGTGCCCCTGGGACGCATGGGGCGGCCCGAGGAGGTGGCGGAGGTGGTCGGGTTTTTGGCCACGGCCGGATCGTACGTCACCGGCACGGTCATCCACGTGAACGGAGGGATGTATGGAGGCTGACCGGTCGATGGTGGAGCGGATCCTGGCGATGGTGCCCCAGCAGCCGCCCTTTCGGTTCATCGAGGAGATCCTCGAACTGGACGATCGGCATTGCGTGGGGGCCTACCGGTTCCGGATGGACGAGTATTTCTACCAGGGCCATTTCCCGGGGCTGCCGATCACCCCGGGGGTGATCCTGATCGAGACGATGGCCCAGACCGGCGTCGTGGCCTTCGGCCTGTACCTGGCGGAGACCGCCGGGAAGGGAAAAGAGCTGACCGAAGACAACGTCACCCTGTTCACCCTGGCGGAGAACGTGGAGTTCACCGGCGTGGTCCGGCCGGGCGAGCGGGTGGTGGTCACGGGCAGGAAGATCTATTTTCGCGGCAACCAGATCAAGGTCGACGCGGCCATGACGCGGCCTGACGGCGAGCCGGTCTGTTCCGCCATCCTGTCCGGGAAGGCCGTCCCGCGGGCGGCGTTTGAGAAGCAGCGATAGTCAACCAACGGCGATGCCGATCGAGGAGTGCAGCGCATGAAGCGTAGGGTAGTCATCACGGGAATGGGGGTAGTCGCGCCGAACGGCCACGGCCTGGCGGAGTTCGAGAAGGCCCTCCGGGAGGGGATTTCGGGGATCCGGCACATCCCGGAGCTGGCGAAGCTGAGCTTCGCCTGTCAGGTGGGCGGGATACCGCAGGAGTTCGATGCCGTCCGCAGCCGCTACTTCAGCCCCGAGGAGCTCCAGTCGCTCAACGAGAACATCGGCTATGCCGCCGTGGCGGCGGTCGATGCCTGGACCGACGCGGGATTCGCCGTACCCGACGCCGAGGACGACCGCGTCCACTGGGATACCGGGGTCATCGCCGGTTCCGGCATCGGCGGGATGGACACCATCGCCCAGCAGCTCGTGCCGATGGTCAACGCCGGGAACGTTCGGCGGATGGGGAGCCGGATGGTCGAACAGGTGATGAACAGCGGGACGAGCGCCCGGATCGCGGGACTCCTGGCCCTGGGAAACCAGGCGACGTCCAATTCGTCGGCCTGCAGCACGGGCAACGAGGCGGTGATCGAGGCGCTGGTGCGCATCCAGGACGGTCGCGCCACGCGGATGCTGGCGGGCGGTTCGGAGGCTGCGTCGCCCTACATCTGGGCCGGGTTCGACGCCATGCGGGTGATCAGCCGGAAGTTCAACGACCGGCCCGAGCAGGCCTCCCGGCCGATGAGCGCCAGCGCCGCGGGGTTCGTGCCCGGCGGCGGGGGCGCGATCCTGATGCTCGAGGAGCTGGAAGCCGCCCGGGCGCGGGGGGCGCGGATCTATGCCGAGATCCTGGGGGGGATGGTGAACTGCGGCGGACACCGGATGGGGGGCTCCATCACCGCGCCCAACCCTGAGGGGGTGAAGCGCTGCATCCAGGGAGCGGTGGCTGACGCGGGGATCTCCTCCGCTCAGATCGACGCCATCAACGGGCACCTGACGGCGACCTTCGCCGATCCCGTGGAGGTGAAGAACTGGTCGGCGGCCCTGGGAAGGGGACCGGAGAATTTCCCCTGGATCAACGCCACCAAATCGATGATCGGCCACTGTCTGGGGGCGGCGGGGGCGATCGAGTGCGTGGCCGTGGTCCTGCAGCTGTTTGGGGGGTTCATCCACCCCTCGCTCAACTGCGAGGACCTCCACCCCGATATCGTCCCGTACGCCAAGAGCGTCCCCCACCGGGCGGTGGACTGCCCCGAGGTCAAGATCATCGCCAAGGCCGGGTTCGGGTTCGGCGATGTGAACAGCTGTTTGATATTCAAGAAGTGGGAAGAGTGATTTTTCTTCCTCCCCCGGGAGGAAGATGGATGGCAACCAATAAACCATGTTTTACAAGGAGGATACACCATGAGTGAAGAGCAGATTACGAAACAGTTCATCGAGATTCTGAGGGGGTATGTGAAGGACGCGTCCCTGCTGGAGAAAGCGACGGCAGAGACCCACATCCTCAAGGATCTGAAGGTCAACTCCGCGCGGCTGGTGGACATCATCATCAAGTGCGAGGACGTGTTCGGAACGACGATCGACGACGATGAGGCCGATCGGATCGCCACGATCGGGGACGCCGTGACGCTGATCCAGCAGAAGGCGGCCTAGCCGAAGGCGCCATGGCAGGGCGGGACCGTTTTTTCCTTTGGCTGCAGTACCTCCTCGGGTATGCGGCGGCGTTCATCACATCGTCGCTCGTGTTCCTGGCCGTCCGGCTGAAGGGGTACCGCATCCGGGACCTCAAGCGCATCCGCGCCGAGGCGGCCCGCCTGCACCGGGAGCACGAGGGGCCCTGGCTGATCTGCCCGAATCACCTGACCATGATCGATTCGGTGCTGATCAGCTACGGGCTGGCCTCGCTGGGCGGCCATATTCTCCGCTTCCGGAGGGTTCCCTGGAACCTTCCGGAGCGGGACAATTTTCAACGCAATATCTTCCTCGCAGTCCTGTGTTACCTGGCCAAGTGCCTCCCCGTCAACCGGGGGGGGAGCCGCGAGGAGCTCCAGCGGCTCCTCGACAAATGCCGCCGTGTGCTGGACTGGCGGCAGAGCCTGCTGATCTTTCCCGAGGGCGGGCGGTCGCGGTCGGGGCGGGTGAGCAGGGAAAACTTCTCCTACAGCGTGGGAAGGTTCGTCGACGAAAACCGCGACTGCCGGGTGATGCTCGTCTACCTGCGGGGCGACGGGCAGGAGACCTGGGGATCGATGCCCCGTCCGGGCGAACTGTTCACGATGAAGGTGGAGGTGTTCGATCCCGGCAGGGCCGAAGGCGGCGGGCTGCGGCTCCAGCGGGAATATTCCCGGCGGATCACCGAGCGCCTCGCCGCGATGGAGGAGGAGTATTTTGCCGGGCGTGGGTAACGACGTCGTCGACCTGCACGACCCCGACAACCGGGGGAAAAGCGGGGACGACCGTTTTCTTGGCCGCGTCTTCACCGCCGAGGAGCGGGCACTGATCGCCGGCGCGGCAGTCCCCGACCGGCTCCTCTGGTCGCTCTGGGCGGCCAAGGAGGCGGCCTACAAGGCCGTCAGCGGCGCAGACCCACCGCCCCATACCATTCCCCGTCGCTATCCCGTTCACATCGGCACCCATTCCCGACGCGCACCTGTGGCAGACCCCATCTCCCCCTGTCCGACCTTGGTCAGGTCGGCTACTGACACTGCCTGTCTCGCAGGGGCAGAGGATCAATCGGCGCTCCTGTTCGTCGGAGAGGTGATCACCCCGCGTGGCGCGGTGGCGCTCCGCGTCACCGGGAACGATGACTATGTCCACGCCCTGGCGGCGCTGCCGGATATCGACTTCGCTGGGATCGTCTCCCGGGTTGATCGGCGGGAGGACGGGGCAAACCCCGGCGATGCGTCGGCCTTCGGCCGCGCACAACTCCTGGCGGAAATCAGCCGCCGTCTGAATTGCCCCCGGGACGAACTTACCCTCCGGCCGGACCCCTCCGGATCCGGCGCCCCGCGCCTCTTCCGCCGCAACCTGCCCCTCTTCCTGGCCATCAGCCTCAGCCACGACGGCCGGTTCACGGCCTTTGCCTTCCTGGTTCGCTGAACCGGCTGCTGCCGCTTCCGAATCTGCTTGAACCCGGCCCGGCATTCCGGTACGTTGTCCCGCAGGAAGCGGGTCGGAGGCGTCATGATTTCTCTCATCATCCCGGTGCTGAACGAACAGGCCCAGATCGGCGAGGCGATCGGGCGCATCCGTTTGCTCGCGGGCGGGGAGCGCGCGGAGATCATCGTGGCCGACGGCGACCCGGCGGGGGGAACCCTGCGGGCGATTTCCGACCCCGCTGTTCGGGGGATGGTCTGTGCGCCGGGGAGGGGTACGCAGCTCAACCGCGGCGCCGCGGCCGCCGCAGGGGAGGTCCTCCTCTTCCTCCACGCCGACACGAACCTCCCGCCCAACGCCTTGACCCTGATCGAGGAGACCCTCCGCGACGAAACGCTGGCGGGCGGGGCCTTCGACCTGGCGATCGCATCGCCGCGGCCCGCCTTCCGCCTGATCGAACGGGTCGCCTCCCTGCGCACCCGCCTCACCCGGATCCCCTACGGCGACCAGGCGATCTTCCTGCGCCGCGACCGGTTTCGGTCCCTCGGCGGGTTCCGCGAGATCCCCCTGATGGAGGACGTGGACCTGATGCGGCGGCTGAAACGGGCCGGGGGGCGGATCGCGATCCTTCCCGCGCGGGCCGTCACCTCGGCGCGGCGCTGGGAGCGGGAGGGGATCCTGTTCACGACGCTGCGCAACTGGGCCCTCGTCACCCTCTTTCTCCTCGGCGCCGATCCGTGCCGGCTGGTCCGCTGGTACCGGCCGCACCGGTGAAGTCAGCTGCGGGGAAATCGCACGGGGGGTGACGTTTCCCTGAACTCCCTTGACAGACCATCCTGCCTTTCTGTATGGAGGTGCTATCGACAGAGTTTCGGGGAAAGGAATTCCGATGCGCAGCGATCTGGAAGGGACCGTTGAACCGGGGCAGAGTTTTTCCATCGACCGTTTCCGGCGTGAAGACGCCCCGGGGATAGCCGCGCTGTTTTTCGCCGAATACGGTTCTTCCTACCCGATCGAGACCTACTACGTTCCGGAGCGGATCATCGCGGAAAACGAGAACGGCAACATCCATTCCGTCGTGGCCCGCACGCCCACCGGGGCAATCATCGGCCATGGCGCACTGTACCGGAGCTCCCCCCCGTACCCGGACCTCTACGAGATAGGCCAGTACATCGTCCTGCGTGAGTATCGCACCACCTTCGCGGCCTACAAGATCAACCGGTTCATCGCGGAAACCCTCACCGCCCTGACCGGCCCGTCCGGCATCTTCGGCGAGGCGGTGACCCACATCACCGCCACCCAGAAGTCGTCGGCGCAGATCGGGATGAAGGATGTGGCCCTAGAGATGGAACTCATGCCGGCCGCGGCGTACGAGAAGTCGCAGTGCGCTTCCGGTCGGGTCTCCTGTCTGATCCAGTTCCGTTCCTTCCGCGACCGTCCCCAGGAGATATTCGTTCCGCCGCGGTATCGCGAGGTCGTGGAATATCTCCTCGCCGATGTCGCAATCGAACGGACTCTGACGCCTGCCGCGCAGACGCTCCCCGGGGACGCCGACACCCGCTTTACCGCCCGGTTCTTCGGGCATGCCGGCGTCGGCCGGTTCAACATCGCCGGACTCGGCAAGGATTTCGCGCGGATCGTGACCGCCCTGGAACGGGAAGGCCGGGAGAAGAAGATCCTGGTGTTTCAGTTCTTCCTGAACCTGGGCGAACCCGGGGTGGGAGAGGCCGTTTCCGTCCTCAGAGGGCGGGGGTATTCCTTCGGCGGCTGCGTTCCCCGCTGGTTCGACGCAGACGGCTTGTTGATGCAGAAGGTCCTGGCGCCGCCGGATTTCGACGCCCCCCGGCTCCATTCGGCAAAGGCCAGGCAGCTCAGGGACTTCGTCCGTTCGGACTGGCAGGATCCGACTTCAGGGCCGGGTCTCTGACCGGGCGGCCTCTCCCGGGGCCCCCGGCGCGACGCCGGCGATATGCTCAGTCGCCCTTCTTGCGGTACCCGTTCGGGCCCGAGGTCGCGGGCAAAGTACTCTAGCGGGGCAGCGATCGCTGCCCGCCGTCAACCCCGGGCGCCACCGGTCTATTTCATCTTTCCGTTTACGTACCGTACGAAGTCGTCGATCGTCTTGAGCTTTGTGGCGTCCGCGTCGGACAGGTCCACTTTGCAGAGCTTTTCCGCGGCCACGGCAATCGCCGGCAGGTCGATGGAGTCGAGTCCCTGGTCGAGGAGGGGAACGTCATTCTTCAGGTTCTTGATGATTTCCTCTTCGATGCCCACCTCTTTCATGAGAACAATAACATCCTTCGCAGTGATCTTCATCCGTTCCTCCTCCATTTCTCGTTACGTTCAGGCCACGACTCGATCCTTCCCCGGCCGTCCATTCCTGCCCGGGAGGTCCCTGCACCGCCTTCCCGGTGAGACGGGCAGACGAAACAGCTTCGGGTTGCTCTGGGCGTTTGTGACGGCTCAGGCGCCATCCCCTTCTCGCAAGATATACCGCTGAACCTTTCCGGTCCCGGTTTTCGGTATCTCCTGCACGTAATTGAACTGAACCGGACACATGTAGTCCGGGAGACGCTCCAGGATGCGCCCCCGCATCTCCCGCGTCAGTTTCATGTCCCCGGTGAAACCCGGTTTGAGGACCACATAGGCCAGGGGTTTCACCAGCCCTTCCAGCTTGCGGGTCGTCACGGCGCATTCCAGGACGGCCGGATGGTCCCGCATGGCCTCCTCCACCTTGAGCGGCGACACCCAGGCCCCGCCGGCTTTGAACATGTCGTCCTGCCGGCCCTGGTAGGTGTAGCAGCCTCCGTCCTCCAGGTAGTAATCCCCCGTATTCAGCCACCCGCCGGCCAGCATGGTCTGCGCGGTCTTTTCCGGCCGGTCCCAATAACGCTGCGCCGTGCTCTTCCCCCGGATGTGCAGGATCCCCTGCTGTCCCGCCGGAACGGGCAGGCTGTCCTCGCCGCAGATCCGGGCCTCGTACCCGGGGACGACGAAACCCGACGAGCCGGGCCGGACATCGCCGGGCCGGTTGGAGATGAAGATATGGAGGGCCTCGGTGGAGCCGATGCCGTCGAGGATCTCCAAGCCCGTCAGCTCCTTCCAGGCGTGGTATGCGCTGGCAGGGAGCGCCTCGCCGGCGGAGACGCAGAGGCGCAGGGAGGGCAGCGAGACGGGACCGGTCATCGTCTTCAGGAGCATGTTGTACAGCGTGGGCACGCAATACAGGAGGGTCGGCCGGAACCGGTCGATGATCCGAAAGATATCGCCCGGTCCGGGCTTCCGGTCGAACAGGACCGTCGTGGCGCCGAAATAGAGCGGGAAGATCAGGCTGTTGCCGAGTCCGTAGGCAAAAAACAGCTTGCTCGCCGAAAAGACGACGTCCCGTTCCGACATCTGCAGGACCTTCCCGGCATACTGGCGGGCGCAGAAGAGCATGTCGCGCTGGCTGTGGGGGACCCCCTTGGGGTTTCCGGTGCTGCCGGAGCTGTAGAGCAGGAAGGCGATCTGTTCCGGGGCTGCGGGGTGCGGGGCAAGATCTGCGGCTGCCGCCGCCAACCGCGGCCGACAGGCCTCGTCGTCGACCAGCAGCATCTTCAGGGCGCCCCGGGCCTGCGATGCGGCCGGGCAGGCTCCGACCGTGACCAGCGCCGATGCCCCGCAGTCCTGCAGGACGTAACCGTATTCCCGGCCGGACAGGTCGGGGCTGAGGGGGACCGGCACTGCCCCGCACTTCATCGCCCCGAAAAAGGCGAAAAAGAAGTCCGGTCCGTCGGGGAGGGCCAGGACCACCCGTTCCCCGTTCCCGACGCCCATATCGCGGAGGAGGTTTCCGAAACGGCCGATGTGTTCATTCAGCCCCGCGTAGGTGACCTGCTGCCCCGGGCCGGTGAGGGCTACCTTGTCCCCGCGGACGCGGGCATGGTGAGCGAGAATCTCGAAATAGTCTGCCAAGGATTCCGTCATATCCACTCTCAATTCCGCAGACCCCCGCCATCTACCGCATCATCCGCGGGAAGGATGTTCTGGTGCCGACCATACCCGAACCGGCAGATTCTGTCAACACGGGCCGACGCGTTTTCGGTCCGCCGGTACGGGGCGGTTCCGAAGAATCGGCGGTCCCCGCGACGAACCGGGCAATAAATCGCCTTGACAGGAAAATCTACATTCCCTATCTTGACCTACAGGGTTGAATCGCTGGATTGACCGTTACGCAGAGAAAGGAGAAGGCGAACATGGCCATGATGAACTATCCGAAGGAAGTCGTGCTCGGCGACATCTCCGTCCGCGACGGGCTCCAGCACGAGGAGCGGACCATACCCACCCGGGCCAAGCTCTGGCTGGTGGAGCAGCTCGCGCTGGCGGGGTTCCGGCGGCTGGAGGTTACCAACCTGGGTAATCCCGCCGGCATGCCCCAGTTCGCCGACGCCGACGAGCTCTTGCAGGCGATCAACCAGAGCAAGCTGCTGAAGGACAGGCGCAAGGAGCTGGAGCTGACCGCGGTAACCATCCGGGAAAAGGCGGCCGAACGGGCCTTCGCCGCCCGGCAGAAGGGGTGGGGGCCGGACCGCATCCTCTTCATGGTCTCGACGAGCGAATCGCACCACCGCCGCAATTCCGGGCTCTCCCTGGAGGAGTACTGGCGGATGTGCGAGAAGTACATCAAGATGGCCCATGAAAACGGGATCAAGGTGAACGGGACCGTATCGACCATCTGGGGATGCCCGATCGAGGGGCCGACGGAGCTGACGAAGGCCGTGGAGTTCACGCGGCGCTTCCTGGATATCGGGGCGGACGACATCGAGCACGCCGACCACGACGGCTCGGCCCCGCCCAACAAGGTGTACGAATACTACTCCCTGCTCCTGGACGCCATCCCCGATCCGAATCTCCACATCGCCCACTTCCACGTCACCCGCGGCTGGGGGCTGGCCAACGTGCTGGCCGCGCTCCAGGCGGGGATCACCCATTTCGAATCCACCCTCGGCGGCACCGGCGGCCAGCCCTCCAATTTCGTCGACGGGTGCCCCGTGGCCGGGACCGGGAAATACTACTATGCCGATCCCAACATCGTCGGGCTCACCTCGACGGAGGACATGGTGGTGATGATGGACGAGATGGGGATAAAAACGGGCGTGGACGTGGACCGCCTCCTGGATATCGGCCGGATGTACGAACGCATCCTCGGGCGCCGGCTTCGCTCGGAGTGCATCACCACCGGCCGCATCCCGAAGGCGCCCACCGGGCGGTGACCGGAATGGAGGGGGGCCGTACGTAACGGTCCCCCGTGACGGTCAATCCCGCCTTCCCTATCGTGAAGGTATCACGCAACGCGGGTGCCGATCCCGATCAGACCGAAGCAATGCAGAACGAAACGGCTGTGCCGAAAAAGACGCTCTCCCTGATCGACGGCGTTGCCCTGGTCGTCGGCATCGTGGTCGGGACGGGGATATTCAAGACCCCCTCGCTCGTTGCCGCCAACACCGGGAGCGACGGCGCCTTTTTCCTTGCCTGGATCCTGGGCGGGGCCGTGTCCCTGATCGGCGCCCTGTGCTACGCCGAGCTTGCCGCCGCCTACCCCCATGCCGGCGGCGACTATCACTACCTGCGGCGAGCCTTCGGGAAAGAGGCGGCCTTCCTGTTCGGCTGGGCGCGGATGACGGTCATCCAGCCCGGCTCGATCGCCCTTTTGGCCTTTGTGTTCGGCGATTACCTCGCTCCGCTCCTCCCGCCGGTCGTTACCCCCTCCCTCTGCGCCGTTCTGGCGGTGGCCGCCTTGACCGCCGCGAACGTCATGGGAACGCGGAAGGGGACGGTGACGCAGAACGTCCTCACGCTCGCGAAGGTCGTCGGCCTGTTTTCCGTGCTGCTGGCCGGGCTGGCCTTTGCCCCGCCGCTTTCCCCGGCCGGCGGGGCGCTCCCCCCGGCGGGGGGGTCATTCGGCCTAGCCATGGTGTTCGTCCTGCTGACCTTCGGCGGCTGGAACGAAGCGGCGTACATCTCTGCCGAGCTCCAGCAGGGGGAGCGGAACATGATCCGCGTGCTGCTCGGGGGAGTGGCGGCCATCACGGCGCTGTACCTCGTGGCGGGCGCGGCATACCTCACGGGGCTGGGGATAGGCGGCATGAGCGCCTCGGAGGTGGTGGCCGCGGACCTGATGCGAAAGGCCTTCGGCGACTCCGGGGCGGGGATCGTCAGCCTCCTGATCGCAGTCGCGGCGCTCGGGGCGATCAACGCCACCATCTTCACCGGCGCCCGCACCAGCTACGCCGTAGGCCGCGACTTTGCGCTGTTCTCCCTCCTCGGCCGCTGGCGGCAGGACACGAACACCCCGGCAACCGCCCTGCTCGTCCAGGGGGTGATCGCCGCAGTCCTGGTGCTGATGGGAGCGGTGACCCGCAGGGGGTTCGAGACGATGGTCGAGTTCACGGCCCCGGTATTCTGGCTGTTCTTTCTGCTCACGGGAGTCGCGTTCTTTCTGCTGCGCAGGCGGGAGCCCGGCACTGTTCGGCCGTTCAAGGTCCCGCTGTACCCCCTGGTTCCCGCGTTGTTCTGTTGCTCCTGCGGGTACATGCTGCACGCGAGCCTGCGGTACACCGGTAGCGGCGCCGCGGTCGGCCTGGGGCTGTTGTGTACGGGGGGGCTGGTACTGGCGGCAGCCCGCTGTCACCAACGAAGGAAAGGAGAAGGGATATGAGGTTCATCCGCGTCGTGCGTCCGTGCATTCTGTGCGTCTTGCTGCTGCTGATCGGCGTCGGGGGGTACGCGCAGACGCCGCCGGCGAAAGACGACTACGAGCCGCAGCCCGGGCAGGTCGGCAAGGACGTGATGTGGCTGCCCACCGAGCTGGCGCTGACCGAAACGATGCTGAACCTGGCCGAGGTGACGGCGCAGGATTACGTGATCGACCTCGGCTCCGGCGACGGCCGCATCGTCATCAACGCCGCGAAGCGCGGCGCCCGGAGCCTCGGTATCGAGTACAACCCCGACCTGGTCGCCCTGTCGAAGCGCAACGCCGCCCGGGAGGGGGTCGCCGACCGCGCCCGGTTCGTTCAGGGGGACATCTTCGAGACCGACTTCTCCCAGGCGACGGTGATCACGATGTTCCTGCTGCCGGAGCTCAACCTCCAGCTCAGGCCGACGATCCTCAAACTCAAACCCGGCACCCGTGTCGTTTCCAATTCCTTCGACATGGGGGAATGGCAGGCCGATAAGGAGCTTGCCCTGGGAAAGGCCGAGGGGTGCGACACCGTCTACTGCCGTGCCTTCCTCTGGGTCGTGCCGGCCAGGGTCGACGGGACCTGGAAGTTTTCCCCGGGGGAGATCGACCTCCAGCAGGAGTTCCAGCTGTTCTCCGGCACGGCCCGTGCGGACCAGGACCGCGTGCCCGTGGTCGGCGGCCGCCTCGCGGGAGACCGGATCAGCTTCGGGATCGGCGACGCCCGCTACACCGGCCGCGTAACCGGCGACGCCATGGAGGGGACGGTCCGCTCGGGCGGCGCCACTACCGCCTGGAGCGCACGCCGGATCACCCGGTAGCCCCCGGGCAGAGCAGCCGTCCCCCCTATCCCGGGGTTACCGTGGAGGTGCAGTGCGGGCAGCGGGTCGCCTTGCGGGGGATGTCGGTCAGGCAGAACGGGCACTCCCTGGTCGTCGGGGCGGCAGCCGGCGCCTCGCGCTTCAGGCGGTTGACCTGCTTGACGAGGAGGAAGATGGCGAACCCGACGATCAGAAAGTCGATCGCCGTGTTGAAAAAAAGCCCGTAGTTCAGCGTGGCCGCGCCGGCCTTCTTTGCCTCGGCCAATGACTCGAAGGACTTGCCGGAGAGGTTGATGAAGAGGTTGCTGAAGTCCACCTTGCCGAGCAGGAGTCCGATGGGAGGCATCAGCACGTCATTGACGAAGGAGGTAACGACCTTGCCGAAGGCCGCGCCGACGATGATCCCGACCGCCATGTCCAGCACGTTTCCCTTTACCACAAACTCTTTGAATTCTTTGAACATAGGCACCTCCTCGCGTTCCTGTTTCCGGGGGATGGGGCGGTTCAATTATACACGACGGCGGTGGAAAAGACGATAAGTTTCTGCCGCCGGCCGGCAATCGGTTCGGACGGAAGGCCCTTGCACCGCGGCCCGGGAGGACCTGCCGATTGGCTGCGGCGCAGGGGGTGATGGCATCGGGAGGTAGTAGTCACCGCCCATCGGGATGCTGCGTTTACTTAGGCCCGATTCTCGGCTATACTTGCCCGAACAGAGACGGGTTTCTCCATGGCGCCACCCTATCCCGAGATGAATTCTTTCCCCCATGAGGCGGCGATCCGGATCGGCTTCTTCCTGGCGATCTTTCTCGCCGTTGCCCTTGCCGAGCGGGGCGCTCCCCGCCGGCGGCGCACCGTTTCCGCGGCTGCCCGCTGGCGGGTAAACCTCGCCATCACCCTGCTCGGCGCGCTCGCGGCCCGCTTCCTTTCCCCGATCCTTCCCGTCGGGCTCGCCCTGCTGGCCGCCTCCCGCGGCTGGGGGATGCTCAACCAGCTGGCTCTGCCGTTCTGGCCGTCTCTCGTCATCGGGGTACTGCTGCTCGACTTGCTCATCTACCTCCAGCACTTCCTGTTCCACCTGCTCCCGCTGTTCTGGCGGCTCCACGGCATGCACCACACCGACCTGGACATCGACGTCACCACGGGGCTCCGGTTTCACCCCCTGGAGATCTACCTCTCCACGCTGATCAAGCTCGCCGCGGTGGCGCTGCTGGGCGTATCCGCCCCGGCGGTCATCGCCTTCGAGGTGCTGTTGAACGGGACGTCGCTGTTCAACCACGGCAACATCCGCCTCGGCGAGGGGTTCGACCGGGTGCTCCGGCTGCTGGTCGTCACCCCCGACATGCACCGCGTCCACCATTCGGTCATCGTCCGGGAGACGAACAGCAACTTCGGGTTCAACTTCCCCTGGTGGGACCGTCTGTTCGGGACCTACCGGCCGCAGCCGGACAGGGGGCACGACGGGATGACCATCGGCCTCGCCCGCTTCCGGGATGCCGGGGTCCTGACGCTCCGGTATCTGCTGCTGCTGCCCTTCCGCCGGGGAGGGATGACGGCGGGCGGGGGCGTCGCCGGCGGGCCGCGGGCAGGGGCAGGCAGTCCGGCAGAGGGCAGAAAGCCCGGCACCGGGCCGGCTGCCGGATCAACCACCGCGCCGCCGGTCCCTCCGGGGAGTCCGCCGCGATGAGCGGGGAGAGGCACTGCACCGTCATGTTCGTCCGCTACCCGGAGAAGGGGAGGGTCAAGTCGCGCCTTGCCGCGGCCTTCGACGCGGGGTTCGTCTGCGCGCTGTACGAGGCATTCGTGAAGGATCTGCTGGCGACGCTCGCCGGCTGCGGCCGCCCCTTCCGCATCGCCTTCACGCCTGCGGAGCGGGAAGCGGACATCCGCCGGCTTTTCGGCCGGCACGATTCCTTCCCCCAGCGCGGCGCCGACCTGGGAGAGCGGATGCGAAACGCCCTGCAAGACTGCTTTGCCGAGGGATTCGCCTCGGCGGTCATCATCGGGAGCGACATCCCCGACCTCCCGCCGGAGCTCCTCGCGGAGGCGGCTGCGGCCCTGGCCGATCACGACGCCGTGCTCGGTCCGGCCCTCGACGGGGGATACTATCTGATCGGTTTCCGGCAGGAGACCCTTGTCCCCGAGGTGTTTGCGGGGATCGCCTGGGGTTCCGGGGAGGTGTTTGCCGAGACCATGGCGAGGCTGGCGCGGGCCGGAAGCAGGGTCTGTGTGCTCGACCGCCTGCGGGACGTGGACACGCCGGAGGACCTCCGGGATCTCATCGCGCGCCACCGGGAGACCCCCTTCGTCCGGTCGCGGACGATGGCCTGCCTCACCGCCGGGCCCGCCCCCGGCGCTCCGGGACGCCCCGGGGGCGCGTGAGCGAAGCTGCCGGCGGGTGCTTTGGGCCCCGCGGCGCGCATCAAACTTGACAGAGCGGGCTGTTTTCATTAGAGTTGCCCGAAGTCGTGCCGCCGCCCCGGCCCGAGACCGAGACGAGCCGGTGCAGGTTGTACGGATAGTTCACGGATTTCCGGGAGGAAGATGATGAACGTCGTGGCATTCAACGGCAGTCCCCGCGCACGGGGAAACACCGCGATTCTGCTCAACACGGTTCTTGCGGAACTCAAAGCGGAAGGGATCGACACCGAGCTGATTTCCCTGGGAGGGGCGGCGATCCCCGGCTGCCGCGCCTGTTTCAAGTGCTTCGAGACCAGGGACAGCCGGTGCGCCGTGACCGGCGACATCCTGAACGACTGTATCGCCCGGATGCGTGCGGCGGATGGCATCATCCTGGGTTCCCCCACCTATTTTTCTGATGTCTCCGCCGGGATGAAGGCGCTGATCGAGCGCGCCGGGATGACGGCGCGCGCCAACCCGGAGATCCTGAGAAGGAAGGTCGGCGCGTCCGTCGTGGCCGTGAGACGGGCCGGCGCCGTGCACGCCTTCAACTCTCTGAACCTCTTTTTCCTGATCGGCGAGGTGATCGTCGTCGGGTCCAGTTACTGGAATATCGGCGTCGGACGCGAGCCGGGCGAAGTGGAGAAGGATGCGGAGGGGATCGCCACGATGAAAACACTCGGCCGGAACATGGCCTGGCTCCTGAAGCGGGTCCGCGGCTGATTCCCGCGCCGGGAGGAGACGAGCGGCGGTCAAGCGGCCGCCGCTCGCAGCGGGACCGGACGCCGCCGGTGGGGTCCGGCGCAAGCCAACGGGGGGAGACGCAGATGATCAGTCAGGAGGAGTTGGGGCGGATCAGGTTGTTCCAAGCGGTCGATCTCGACTCGATCAGGGGGTTGATCGACGCCTGTACGGTGCGCGTGCTCCAGGCGGGCGAAGAGCTGATCACCGCGGGTCAGGTGAACCGGACGGTCTATTTCATCCTCAGCGGCAGCATGCTCGTCCATCTTGACCCCACCACGGGCGCCGCAGCGGTGGTCCTCGGTCCCGGCGAGAGCGTTGCCGAGATGTCGGTGATCGATCGTCGTCCCGCCTCGGCCTCGGTCGTTGCCGCGGAACCGACCCGCCTGCTCGCCATGGACGAGGAGATCCTTTGGTCCCTCGTCCGCTCCTCCCATGTGGCTGCCTGCAATCTGCTGATCGCCCTGGCCGGGCGGCTCAGGCGCGCCGATGCCGCCCTGGCCGGAAACGCGGACGCGGAGGAAGACGCCGAGGGGTACGGCACGGTCGATGCCCTGACGGGCCTGCACAATCGATTCTGGCTGGAGAAGATCCTCGCGCGCCAGATCGAGCGGATGGCCCGCGGCAGCCAGCCTCCGCGGCTTGCCGTGATCATGGTCGATATCGATGACTTCAAGGCCTTCAACGAGCGCCACGGGATGGATCAGGGCGACCACATCCTCTCCTTCGTATCGCACACGATCTGCGACCATCTGCGGCCGACGGAAGTCATCAGCCGGTACGGCGGCGACGAGTTTGTCATCTTCATCCCCGGAATCGAAGTGGATGTGGCCCGGCGGATCAGCGACCGGATCCACCAGGGGGTGATGGATGCCGTGCCGGTCATGCCCGACGGCACGACCGTTCCCCATCCCACCATATCGCTGGGGATTGCGATGCTGCAGCCGGGGCAGACGGCGGAGGAACTCCTCGGCCAGGCGGACCGGGTCCTCATGCGCGCCAAGAACGACGGGGGGAACCGCATTGCCGAGTGAGGCGCCTCCGGCGACGAACAGTACGCGTGCCTGATACTGCGGAACGAACAGGGTACGATCAAAATATGGACCGGGCGTGCTGATTCGCTACCACCGCATGACAACTGATCCCCACGCCAGGCCGGCCCCAAAACCCGTGAGAACCACCACATCGCCCGGTCGTATTCGTCCGGTTTTCACCGCTTCGTCGAGGGCGATGGGAATGGATGCGGATGAGGTGTTGCCGTATCGATCCAGATTTACCATGAATTTTTCCATGGGCAACCCCATTCTGCGGGCCGCCGCCTGAATAATGCGGATATTGGCCTGGTGGGGTATGATCAGCGCGACATCATCCATTGCCAGGCCCGCCATACTCAGGGCCTTTTCCGTCGATTCAGGAAGGACAGTCATACCGAACATGAACACTTCCATGCCCTTCATCCGTACCTTGTGCATGTTGGCCGCAACAGTATCGGCCGTCAGTTCCGTGCGCGTTCCCCCCGCCGGGACGTAGATGGTATCGTAGCCAGACCCGTCGGCGCCAAGATACGTAGCCAGGATACCCTGCCCCTCCATCCCCGGTTGCAGCACCACTGCGCCGGCTCCATCCCCGGCCAGGATTGCAACATCAAAATCCTCCCGGTTTATGAGTCGCGAAAAAAGCTCCGCGCAGACAACGAGAACGTTCCTATACGTGCCGGAAGCAATGAACTGGCTTCCGACGGTCACCGCGTAGACAAAACCGGAGCACGCAATGTTCAGATCGAAGGCGGCGGCTTTCTTCGAGCCGAGTTTTTCCTGAACGATGGGTGCCGCTGCTGTTGTCATAAAATCAGGACAGAGAGTGGACAGAATGAGCATATCCACATCGCCGGCGTCAATGCCGGCATCTCTGAGTGCCCGCTCCGCAGCGATGACGGCGAGATCGGATGTGGCCTGGGTTTCATCGGCAATATGCCGTTCCCGTATTCCCGACCTCGACTGGATGTGCTCGACACTGACATTGAACTTCTTTGCCAGCGTCTCGGTTGTCAGTACGGCCTCGGGAACATAAACGCCGATCCCGGCGATGCGCGTATTGATCCGTTCTGCTGCCATTCTCCCTATCCCCGGGTATTCGTATGTGCAGTATCGTCCCCGCCCTGTTCTCGAACCGTTTGCCGATCGATCTTGATATACTCGAGCAGTTCTTTTGCCAGGGGGGTATAGAGCTTCATCCCCGCATAGTGTGGTTCGTCTGCAAGAAGTTGCTGCATGAGCAGCCCGTCCGTTCCGAACCAGAGAGGCACCATTCCGCCGAAAAAGAAACCGTTCCCGCGGAGAACTTCCACTGCGGTGCCGACAGAGGGAAGCGCCATATTGACGGTGACCTGCAGGCTGATTACGTCGCGCTGCCGTGCGCGACGCACAATGTCCTCTACCACCGCAGTCCAGTCGCTGCCCATATCCCTGAATGACAGTTTCCATGTCCGGGAAGCGGGATAGTATCGCTCTTCCGGAGTGGATGTCCCGTGGACGGGCATACCGGTCTTGGACAGGAGCAGCTCCCGCGGGCGCAACCTGTCGGCGATCCTGCGGAGAATAGCTTCATACCGAACCGGGACATACACGGGCCCGGTCCGGTCGATGGTTTCCTTAAAGCTGAGCACGCAGGAGACCCTGGCCGAGCCTGCCTTGTTGCTCTTCCCATCCTTGAAGCTGCTGCCGTCCAATTGATCCAGTTCGAGTCCGCAATCGACCAGGCCGGTCTCTGCGCCGCTTTTTTGCGTAAAATAATGAGAACAAACCGCTTCCGTAAAGAATCCATCCATCTCGGCAGCCCGGCTCGAGATGAGCTCCTCGTAATAGCGAAACAGCCGCAAAGAAAGATCGGTGTCGGGGTTCCCCGGGACAATCACGATGTTTCCCGTTTCCCAGAGGCGGGGATTGGGAGCGTTCCTGAATAGGGAGATGTATCCCGCCGGCTGTCCGTCCGCGCGGAATGCCAATGCCGAGACGATCTGCCCGGTCTGGATCTTGCTCCAGAGAAGCTCGGGATCGTAAACATCCCGGACGTGAAAGTCCTCGCCATAGACAGAACGGAAGACGGTCGCCACATGGTGAATGTTGTCCGAATCGACGGCGACAAATCGGTATCGTTCGTCCGCCAACGGGTCACCCCTTTTCCGCAAGGCGCCTATCCAAATACTCGACGGCGGAGCCTACGGTGGTAAGCGTCCGTGCATCCGCCAGAGGTATCTTGAGAGAGAATTCCGCCTCCGTTGCGACCACGAGCTCCGCAAGATCGATGGAGTCGAACTCCAAGTCTTCAATCAGTCGCGTATCGGCCTTCAAATTGGCAAGCGGAAATTGTTTCCTTCTTGAGCTTCAGAATAGCCTTGCACGCCCTCTCCATCGTCGACATAGAATATCCTCCCTGGTTTATTTGTATTCTTATCACTATCGGAATTGCATATCCGGTGTCAACTGCGACGTGACAAAAAACCCGTTCCCGGGCAAGAAAGGGAGGTCCGCGGCCACACACCCCGCTTTTTTGCGCGTGCATGCCCCGGCTGCATCGTCGGCAGCCGTTTGCTCTGTAGTCACCGCCGGCTCGCTTTCTTCTTCACCAGCCCGTCCAGGAAGGCGATCTCCTCTGCCCACCGCTCGCTCTCCGGGGTTTCCAGGATGAGCGGGATCCCGGCGAAGCGTTTGTCGTTCATGATCAGCCGGAACGCCTCGACGCCGATCTTTCCCTTGCCGATGGGGGCGTGGCGGTCCACATGGCTTGCGAAGTCCGCCTTGGAGTCGTTCAGATGCATCGCCCGGAGATAGCCGAACCCCACGATCCGCCCGAATTCCGCCAGGGTGGCCGAGAAGGCCTCCGGGGTCCGCAGGTCGTAGCCGGCGGCGAAGGTATGGGCGGTGTCGAGGCAGACCCCCACGCGGTCGGCGTGCCGGATCCGTTCGATCAGCCGGGCGAGCTGCTCGAACCTGAACCCGAGGTTGCTCCCCTGGCCGGCCGTGTTCTCGACGACCGCGACCACCCCCTCGGTCTCGGCCAGGGCGATGTCGACCGACTCGGCGATCCTTTTCAGGCACGCGTCTTCCGTCATCGCCCGGAGGTGGCTCCCGGGATGAAAATTGTACAGCGCGATCCCGAGCTCCTGGCAGCGGCGCATCTCCTCGACAAAGGCGGTCCGGGATTTGGCGAGCCCCTCCTTCTCCGGATGGCCGAGGTTGATCAGGTAACTGTCGTGGGCGAGGATCTGCGCCGGGGTGTACCCCTGTGCCCGGCAGTTCGCCCGGAATGCCGCGATCTCCGCGGCCGTGAGGGGCCGGGCGGTCCATTGCCGCTGGTTCCGGGTGAACAGCGCAAAGGCCCGGCCGCCGATCGCCGCCGCGTTCAGGGGCGCCTTGTCGACGCCGCCCGCGCAGCTCACATGGGCTCCCAGGTCGTGCATCGTCGTCTCGCTGCTGCGTTGTCGATTCACCCGTCCAGGATACACGATCCCCGGGAATATGCCAGTCCCAGGTCGGGCCGGGAACGATTTCTTTTGCATACCCGCGGCGAAAGCCGGTATACTGGCATCCGGTGAAGATGACCGGGACGGAGAGATCCGAATTTTTTTTTCAGCGGACAGGGGAAAGACAATCTTGAGGAGGGCAAGGACTATGGCCAAGAAATTCAAGGGATCGGAGACGGAGAAGAACCTGCTGGCGGCCTTCGCCGGGGAGTCCCAGGCGAGGAACCGGTACACCTACTTCGCCAGCGCGGCGCGGGCAGAGGGGTACGAACAGATCGCCGACATCTTCCTCGAAACGGCGGCCAACGAGAAGGAGCACGCCAAGGTGTTCTTCAACCATCTCCAGGGGGGCGAGGCGACGATCATCGCCGGGTACCCGGCCGGCACGATCGGCAAGACCAAGGCCAACCTCGAGGCAGCCGCGGCCGGGGAGAAGATGGAGTGGGGCACCCTCTACCCGGACTTCGCCGGCATCGCCAAGGCCGAAGGGTTCCCCGAGGTGGCCCGCTCCTTCGAGCAGATCGCCAAGGTGGAGAAGTTCCACGAGGGCCGCTACCGGAAGCTGATCAAGAACGTCACGGACAAGGCGGTGTTTGCGAAGAAGAAGGCGGTCAAGTGGCATTGCCGGAACTGCGGCTACATCTTCGCGGGGGCCGCGGCCCCGAAGATCTGCCCGGCCTGCCGGCATCCCCAGTCCTTCTACGAGCTGTTGGCCGAGAATTATTGAGGCGGGACCCGCTCCCAGGCTTCGATGCCCCCCGGGACCGCCGTGAACAGGGGATGGGGGGCCGGCTCGCCGGCTGCCTCCACGGCCGCAACCTGCTGCGGGGCGCGCAGGAGGAGTTTTTGCAGCAGGTGCTCCCGTTCGTACCGGAGCTGTCCCTGCGTCACGGCGATGGGCTGCACGGCACGGCACGGGCCGATCTTCCCTCGGTCGAAGCGGTAGCCCCGTTCGTGCGCCTCCCGCTGGATTTCTTCCAGGTAGCGGGCGATCGCCGCCTCGGGGTCGGGGTGGCTGCGGAAACGGATCAGCTGCGGGTGGCGCCGGTATCCGCGCGTCGCCCCCCGCAGGACCGCCTGCGCCAGCAGCGCCTCGCGCCAGAGGGCGGCGAGCCCCGCCCGGTCCAGGTAGCGCGGATGCAGGCTCCAGAGACGCATTGACGTCGGTTTCTCCCTTTCATTTCCGGGGGAAGCGGGCCGTCCCGGAGGGCGGGGCTCAGCCCCCGTTCAGTGCCGCCAGACCTTTTCGAGGTGTCCGACCCCCAGCGAACAGGCGAAGGTCAGCAGAAAATACAGCGCGGCGATCGTGATCCAGACCTCGAAGCTGAGATAGGTGGCGCTCACCAGCTCCAGCCCCTGGAAGGTGAGCTCCGGGACGGAGATGACCGAGACGATCGCCGAGTCCTTGATCGTCGAGATCAACTGGCCTGCCAGGGCCGGCAGGATCCGCCGGAAGGCCTGCGGCAGGACCACGCGGCGCAGCTGCTGCCGGCGCGTCATCCCCAGGCTGGCCGCGGCCTCCCACTGCCCCTGCTCCACGGATTGGACGCCGGCCCGGACGATCTCGGCGATGTAGGCCGCTTCGTACAGGACGAGCGCCGCCAGCCCCGCGAAAAACCCCGCCAGGCGGGCCGGCGGGGCGAACAGCAGCTCCAGGACCGCGCGCGTCCCCGGGCCGGCGGTGCGGACCATCTCCTCCAGGCCGATCAGGGCCGTGATCCGGTCGCCGAGGAAGAAAAAGACGATGAACACCAGCACGAGCGGCGGGAGGTTCCGGATCGTCTCCACGGCGCCCGCGGCGATCAGGCGGCCGAAGCGGCCGCGGCCGGCCCGTAGGAGTCCCAGACCGGTTCCCCCGAGGGTGGCAAGCGCCATCGCCCAGAGACTCAGCTTGAGCGTGGTGATGAACCCCGCCATAAGCGGGCCCGCGCCCCAGCCTCCCCCCTCGCTGCGGACGAGGTAGGGGAGGATCACGGGCCACTGCCAGCGGTAGTCCATCTCCCCGCCGACGCGGCGGACGAGGAACACCGCCGCGGCCGCCAGCACCATGAGGATGCCGGCGTCGAGGACGGTGAACCAAGGCTTGGTCTGCTTCATGCACCCTCGCTCGGCCGATCGCGGCCGGTCCCGGGCAACGCCGCCGCACCCCTCCCGCGGGCAGGGCAGCAGGCGGAGAGCCCTGCCGCGGCCGTGGCCCTGTCTATCTGAGCAGCTTTTCCCACTCCTTCGTCCCGAACCAGTACTGCTTTCGCTCCCGCAGCCACCCCTCCGCCTCGGTCACGCGGACCCAGTTGTCGAGGAAATTGAGGCTGTCCACATCCCCCTTCCGCAGGGCGAACCCGATCGGTTCGCGGGTGAACTCCTCCTTCAACGGGAGGAAGAGCTTCTCGGGGTAGGCGAGCGCCTGGAAGGCCGGCAGCGGCGCCGAGGCGACCACGGCGTGGACCCGCCCCAGGAGCAGCTCCTGGAACGCCTGGGCCTCGTCGTCGAACAGGCGGAGCTTTGCCTTCGGCAGGAACCGCGCAGCCGCGGCCGCGGCGGTTGTCCCGGTCCGGACGGCGATCGAGACGGCCGGGGCGTTGAAGTCCTCGATCCTGCCGAACCCCGCCGCGACCCGCCTATGGGCGACGATCGACATCCCGGTGGTGTCGTAGGGGAGCGAGAAGTTCACCTTCAGGTTCCTCTCCGGCCGGATCCCCATCCCCCCGCAGATGAGGTCGAACTTCCCCGTGAGCAGGGCGGGGATGATCCCCGACCATTTCGTCGGGATGAATTCCGGCTTGACGCCCATGTCCCGGGCGAGGCGGGTGGCCACGTCGATCTCGAACCCGATGAAGTTCCCCGCCTTGTCCTGCATCGCCCAGGGGACGAAGGTGGACATCCCGACCCGCAGGACGCCCCGCCTGGCCGCCTGCTCGATCATGGCCCCGCCGGCTTGGGCCGGAGGGGGCGCCTGCGCCGCCCGGGCCGTGCCGAGCAGGACGAATCCGGCGATCAGCAGGGCTGCCACCGGGAGTGTTCCTGGTTTCATAGCGTACCTCGGTCTTGTGGTTTGCGCATGGCTGTTGCCTCCGCCGGTTCTCCGTCCTGCCGCTCCGCGGTCAGGGAGGGCCTCCGCCTTCCCGCAGGGCGATGCGGTCCATCCGCGCTTCCAGGCGGCGCGCCGCGACGGACAGGCCCAGGCTCAGCAGGAGATACATCGCCGCCACGGTGAACCATACTTCGAACACGAGAAAGGTCTCCGACACGATCTTCTGCGCCTGCATCGTGAGGTCGTAGACTGCGATCGCGCTCACCAGCGATGAATCCTTGACCAGCGAGATCGCCTGGCCGGTCAGCGGCGGCAGGATGCGGCGGAGCGCCTGGGGGAGGATGACGAAGCAAAACGCGGCGAACCGCCCGAGCCCGAGGCTGGCGGCCGCTTCCCACTGCCCGCGGGAGATCGAGACGATTCCCGCGCGGAGAATCTCCGCGGCGTAGGCCCCCTCGAACAGGCTGAGCGCCAGGACCGCTGCGGCAGGGGCGCCGATGTCCAGAATCGGGGCCAGCACGAAATAGACGAAGAAGATCTGGATCAGCAGCGGCGTATTCCGGATGAGCTCGAGGTAGCAGCGGGCCGCCCCCCGTGCCACGGCGGACGGGGAGAGCCGCAGCAGCGCCGTTGTCAGCGCGAGGGCCAGCATGCCGAGCAGCGACAGGAGCGAGATCCGGAGGGTGACCAGGAGCCCGCGGAGGAGCGGCCCGGCCGTCCAGCCGTCGTCTCCCGCCGCGGCCAGGAAGCGGGGTACGCGGTACCACTGCCACTGGTAGCCCAGCCCGGCTGCGCCTGTCGACAGGAGCCAGGCCAGGCCGCCCGCCAGCAGGAGGAATTTCCCCCACTCGACGAGCCGTTCCCGGCCGAGCGGTGCGATGCGAGTAAGTCCCAGCATGGAGATGCCGTCCTCAGCGTTCGGAGTTGCCGCGGGTACCGAACCGGGCTCCGGAAGGCCGGCCGCGGGTCGATCCCGAAGAGCCCCCGCCGGGTTCTGCGGGGTGCCGCTGCCCTCGATCATACCACATCCGGGTGCGGGAAGGGTGCCGAAAGTGGCCTCGCGCTGCCTTTTTGTGCGATCGGCGTTTGACAGTGCCGGGGTTTTCTTCTATCATTCCGCCATGCGCATGGTTTCTTCCGCCCCAGTTCGGAGCCGTACCGTCGCCGCAATCGGGTTTGCCCGTTGGCCCGCCGGGAGAGGTGCCGGGAGCGGCCGTGCGGTCGCCGCGTTCGTAGTCATCGCCCTCCTGCTCAGCGCGCTATTGCTCCCCGGGCCCGCCGCCGGTTCGCCGCCCGTGTTCACCGATGCCGAACGGAGCTGGCTCGCCGGCCACCCCGTCATCCGTCTGGCCCCTGATCCGGAGTTCAAACCCATCGAGTACTTCGACAGCGACGGTTTCTACCAAGGGCTCGCGGCCGACCACGTCCGGCTCCTGGAGAAGAAGCTGGGGATCCGGTTCGAGATCGTCCGGACGAAGAACTGGGACGAGGTGATGGGGAAATTCCGCGCGGGCGAGGTCGATGCGCTCGGCGCCATCGTCGCCACGCCGAACCGCAGGACCTTCATGCGGATCAGCGAGCCTCTGTTCAACGTCCCCGGCGCCATCATGGTGCGGAAATCCGTCGACCCGGGGCTGACCTTCGACCGGCTCAGCGGCCTGACCGTGGCGGTCGTCTCCAACTATACGGCCCACGACATCATGAAGACCCGGTACCCGGACATCCGGCTCGACGTGGTGCCCGATACCACCGCCGGCCTGACGAAGGTGGCCTTCGGGATGGTGGACGCCTACGTGGAAAACCTCGCCACCGCCTCCTACTATCTCCAGCAGTCGGCCATCACCAACGTGCACGCCGCCGGCGATACCCCGTTTTTGTACCAGTGGGGAATCGGGATCAGGAAGGACTGGCCCGAGTTCGAAGCGATCGTCAACAAGGGGATCGCCTCGCTGACCCCGCAGGAGCGGAGCGAGGTGCTCGACCGCTGGCTGCCCGTGCAGAAGCGCTGGGTGCCCACGGCACGGTTCATCATCGTCGCGCTCGCCGGCGTCGGGACCGTGCTGCTGGCGGTGATTCTCATATCGAACCGCTTGCTGCGGCGCGAAGTGGGGAGGCGGACCGCGGCCCTCAACCATGAGATCGCGGAACGGCGCCGCATGGAAGAGGAGGTGCGCGCGCTCAACAGCGGCCTCGAGCAGCGGGTGGCCCAGCGGACCGCGGAGTTGCAGCGGGAGATCGCGGAGCGGAAGAAGGCCGTCTCTTCCCTCGAAGAGAGCAGGAACAGCTACGAGATGCTCGTCAACCATATCCCGATCGGGATCACGATGATCGATACGCGCTTCCGGGTGGTCATGGCGAACAGGACAATCGCCCTGTGGCTCCGGAGGAACCCAGACGGGTTGACCGACGCATGCTGTTACCGCTCGTTCGAAAAGCGGGAAGCGCCCTGTCCCCACTGCCCCGGCGTCGTGGCGATGCGGACCGGTCAGCCGGCAGAAGCCGAATCGACGGGCACGCGCGACGACGGGGACCGGATCGACGTGCGGATCAAGGCGATCCCGCTCGGCCCTGCCGGGGCGCCGACGGGATTCATCGAACTGATCGAGGACGTGACCGACCGGAGCCGGGCGAAGGAGGAGCGGCAGAGACTCGAAGGGCAGCTGATCCAGGCGCAGAAGATGGAGGCGATCGGCCATCTGGCCGGGGGGATCGCCCACGACTTCAACAACATCCTGTCCGCCATCATCGGATACGCGAGCATGATCCAGCTCCGGATGCCGACGGACCATCCGATCCGGCCCACGGTGGAGCAGATCCTCGCCGCTTCCCAGCGGGCCACCGCCCTGACCCAGGGGCTGCTCGCCTTCAGCAGAAAGCAGATCATCAGCCCGCAGCCGCTGGAGGTGAACGAGAACATCCGCAGGCTGGAAAAACTCCTGCAGCGGATCATCGGCGAGGATATCGACTTTCAAGTGGACTACGGCGGCTCTCCGCTGGTCATCATGGCGGACCCGGGCCAGCTCGACCAGGCCTTGATCAACCTGGTCACCAACGCGCGGGACGCCATGCCCCGGGGGGGGACGCTGCTGATCAGGATCTCCCGGGTGGAGTTCGACCTGCGGCAGGGCCTCCCCGATGGCCCGCACCGGGCGATCGGGTCGGCGCTGATCGAGGTGAGCGACACCGGGACGGGCATGGACGAGGCGACGCAGGAGCGGATCTTCGAGCCGTTCTTCACGACAAAGGAGGAGGGCAAGGGGACCGGCCTCGGACTTTCGACGGTCTACGGATTCGTCAAACAGAGCAACGGCCATATCGTCTGCACCAGTGCAGCCGGCAAAGGGACCACCTTCCGGATCTACATGCCGCTGATCGAAGGGGAGGTTGCGCTGGAGGCGCCGCAGCCGAAGGAGCTTTCCTTTCCCCGGGGGAGTGAGACGGTGCTGTTGGCCGAGGACAACGAACAGCTGTGCGAGCTGTACTGCGACGTCCTGGGCGAGTTCGGCTATGAGGTGATCGTGGCCACGGACGGGCTGGACGCGGTGGAGCAGTTCCGCCGGCACCGGGAGAGGATCGACCTGGTCATTCTCGACGTGATCATGCCGAAGAAGAACGGAAGGGATGTGTGGACGGAGGTCCGCCGGGATCGGTCCGACGTGCGCGTCCTGTTCACCAGCGGATACACCGCCGAGATCATCCACCAGCAGAGCATCCTCGACCGGGATGTCCCCTTCATCGCGAAGCCGGCGACTCCCCAGCAGTTTCTCCAGAAGGTCCGGGAAGTCCTCTCGTCGCCCGCGCCCGGCGGGGTATGACCGCTCCGCGGGCAGCGGGTATTCGCAACGGCCAAAGGTGGGGGGAGAAATGACCGAGATATTCAGCCGCCGCATCGGAGGTGCGGCGCGGGACGGGCAGTGATCCGGCGCCGAGCCGCGGGGAACGGGGCTCTCCTCATCCACCCGCCGGCGGCGAAGGCCTGCGAACCGCCGGGGGGCATCGCGCGGCTCGCGGGGGCGCTCAGGCGTCACGGCATCGCCTGCCGGCTCTGGGACGCCAACCTGGAAGGACAGCTCGCCCTGGCGGCAGAAGCGGCCCGGAGCGGGAGCGGCGCGGATACGTGGACGCGGCGGGCGGCCGGGAAATTGCCGGAGAATCTGCCGGCCCTGCGGAGCACGGGACTGTACGCGCGACCGGAGCGCTACCGGCGGGCGGTTGCCGACCTGAACCGCCTCGTCGCCGAGGCGGCCAGACCCTTTGGCGTCCGCCTGACCCTGGCCGATTACGAGGCCGGGGACCTCTCCCCGGTGAGGAGCGCCGATCTGCTCCGCGCCGCTGCCGAGCCCGAGGCAAACCCGTTTCACCGCTGGTTTTCCCGGCGGCTGGACGAGGTCCTGGCGGAGACGCCGGTCGCGATGGTCGGCCTCTCGCTCAACTACCTCAGCCAGGCGCTGACGACCTTCGCGCTGATCGGCCTGATCCGGCGCGTCGCGCCGCGTCTCCCGATCGTCCTCGGCGGGGGGCTGGTCACCTCCTGGCTGCGGAGGCCGGGATGGCGCTCACCCTTCGCGGGGCTCGTGGATGCCGCAATCGCCGGGCCGGGCGAGGAGGCGCTGCTGGCCCTGCTCCGCCGGGACCATGACGGCGGGTGCGACCGGCCCGATCTCGCCGGCCTTCCCCTGGCGGACTACCTGGCCCCCGGTCCGGTCCTTCCCTACAGCGCCTCGAGCGGCTGCTGGTGGCGCCGCTGCTCCTTCTGCCCGGAAGGGGCCGAGGGGAACCCGTACCGCCCCGTCCCGCCGCGGCGGGCCGCGGCGGAGCTTCACGCCCTGACCGAACGCTTCCGCCCGGCGCTGATCCACCTGCTCGACAACGCGCTGAGCCCTGCCCATCTCGCGGCCCTTGCCGCCGAGCCGCCGGGGGCCCCCTGGTACGGGTTCACGCGGATCACGCCCCAGCTTGCGGATCCCGCGTTCTGCCTGCGGCTGAAGGATTCGGGCTGCATCATGCTGAAGCTGGGGCTGGAGTCGGCCGATCCCGGGGTCCTCGCCGCGCTGCAAAAAGGGGTCGACCCCGCAACGGCGGCCGCGGTCCTGGCGAACCTGGCGGCGGCGGGGATCGCCAGCTACGTCTATCTGCTGTTCGGGACGCCGGCGGAGACGCCCGCGGCGGCGCGGCGGACCCTGGTGTTCACCGCGGAGCACGCGCGGGAGATCGGGTTTCTGAACGCGGCGATCTTCAATCTGCCCGCGTACGGACCCGACACGGATGCCCTCGACACCGGGGAGTTCTACGACGGGGACCTGTCGCTGTACAAGCGGTTCGTCCATCCGCAGGGGTGGCACCGGGGCGAGGTGCGGCGGTTCCTGGAGCGGGAATTCAGGAAGGAGCCGGCGATCGCGGCGATCCTCCGGCGGGACCCGCCGCTGTTCACCTCGAACCACGCCCCCTTCCTCGTGATGGCTTCCGCAGTCAGCCCTTCATCACCGCAGCCAGGATAGCCAGCGCCGCGTCGATATCGGCAGCCGAGATGCCCCAGTGGGTCAGCATCCGGAAGCGGGCCGGCCCCGTGTGGGAGACGCGAAGCCCCTTTTGGGCCAGCCGGTCCAGGAACTCCTGGTCGGAAAAGCGGCCCGGCCTGAGGTCGCAGTAGAGGATATTCGTCTGGACCCGGGCGGGGTCGGTGGCGAGGCCGGCGATCGCGGCGATCCCCGCGGCCAGGCGGCGGGCGTTGGCGTGGTCCTCGGCGAGACGGTCGACCATCTGCTCCAGGGCCACGATCCCCGCGGCCGCGATGATCCCCGCCTGGCGCATCCCGCCGCCCAGCATCTTGCGGGTCCGGCGCGCCCGGGCGATGAAGGCCCGGTTGCCGCAGATCACCGAGCCCACCGGCGCGGCGAGCCCCTTGGAGAGGCAGACGTTGACCGAATCGATCCCCTGCGTAAGCTCCCGGCAGTCCACGCCGAGGGCGACGGCGGCATTGAACAACCGGGCGCCGTCGAGGTGGACGAGCAAGCCGCGGCGCTTCGCCAGCGCCGTAACGGCTGCCGTGTACTCGGGCGTCAGCGCGGCGCCGGAGCAGCGGTTGTGCGTGTTCTCCAGACAGACCAGGCGGGTCCGGGGGAAGTGGATGTTGTCGGCGCGGATGGCGCCTTCGATGTCCTCCAGCCGGAGCGTGCCGTCGGGCTGGTTGGGGATGGTGTGGACGACCATCCCCCCCAGGGCGGACAGGCCGCCCGCCTCGTTGAGGAAGATGTGCGCGCTGTCGCCGAGGATCACCTCCTCGCCGCGGCCGCAGTGGGTGAGCAGCGAGGTGATGTTCCCCATCGTGCCGCTGGCCACCAGGAGCCCTGCCTCCATCCCGGTCCGCTCCGCCATCATCGCCTCGAGGCGGTTGATGGTGGGGTCCTCGCTGAAGACGTCGTCCCCCAGCTCGGCGCGGGAGATCGCCTCCCGCATCGCCGCAGTGGGAAGGGTAACCGTATCGCTGCGCAAATCTATGGCCGCCATCGTCAACCTCCGATCTCGCTTACCGGTAGAATTCCTCCTCGTCGATGGGGAGCTTCAGGGGCACGCCCCGCTCCGCCGACAGGCCCATGGCCATGGTGAGCACGAGGTTCCGGTGCCCGTCCCAGGGCGTTGCATGCGGGGTATCCATCCCGGTATACAGGCGGGCGAACCACGCGTTGGTCTCCTCGCGCATCGGGCCCCACAGCTGCCCGTTGTAGATATCCCCGGGCGGATAGCTGGTGAGGAATTCCACGTGGCGCTCGTACTCGGGATGGTAGCCCTCGGGCCGGTAGCCGGACCACTGCGCCTTCTCCGAGGCGAGGACGAGGTCGCGGTGGGTATCGTCGACCGTGATCACCCCCGTGGTCCCCACAATCCCGATCTCCAGGCCGTACACCGCCCCGGGCCACACGATCGGCAGGGCCCAGCTGATGTTCATGCTCCAGAGGGTCCCGTCTTTCATCGTGAAGATGCCGAAGGTGGCGTCTTTCGTCCCGATCGACCCGAGCACGGCGTCGTTGGACCGGGCGTAGACCTCCACGGGCTCCTTTCCCTCCATCAGCCAGAGCGACATATCCAGGCTGTGGGTCCCAGAGACGACCATGGGCTGGAGGTTTACCCGCTCTTCGGTGCGCCGGAGCGTGGCCAAGGGCACCATCCGGTTCATGAACGCCCGGGTCGTGACCGTGGTGACCTCCCCGATCTCCCCGGTGCGGAGCTTCTCCTTGATCGCCAGGAACCGCCGCCGGAAGCGGTTGGTGTAGCCGATCACCGCGTCGACGCCGCTTTTGGCGATGGCGTCGTACACCCGCCGCGAATCCCGGACATCCGTGGCCAGGGGTTTTTCGATGAACAGGTTGTGCCCCTGCTCGACTGCGGCCAGGATGGGCGCCACGTGGTTGTTCTCGTCGGTGGCGATGATCGTCGCATTGACCTCGCTCCGTTTGAGCAGCTCCCGGTAGTCGGTCGTCCAGAAGTCCGCCTGTGTGTCCTCGGCGAGCTTCCTGGCGAGGCCCTCGTTGATGTCGCAGACGCCCAGCCATCCCACGCCCGGGTACGTGCGGGCCATGACCGCACGGATCCTCCCGATCGTCCCGGAGCCCACGACGGCCAACCCGATCTCCTTCCGCTCTCCCTTTCTCGCGCTCATCGCTACCTCCTTGTACAGTGACGGTCTCCAGCGACCGTGTCGGATCATCTCCCGCCGTCAACGGTTGGCGGCTGCGTTCTTCCGGGCCCGGCGACGGGCGTACGGTCCGCCTGCCGGTCCGGTGGGAACATGTAAGAGTATGCGGTTGGGGATGTCAAGAAAAAACTCTGCTGCCGGATCGGCGCGCCCGGGGCGTGCGGTCTGCGGCGCCCGGGAAGCTCCGGTCCGATTCCTGTCGACCGGCCGGGGCCCCCGGCCGCGCGGTTTACCCGCCGGTCTGCACCTCCGGCGGCACGGCCTGGCCCGTGTAGTGGCAGTAGCTCATCATTCCCCCCGAAAAGTTCGACAGCCGCTCGAAGCCCGACTGTTTCAGGACCCGGCAGGCAGCGTAGGAGCGGACCCCGGTGCGGCAGACCACGACCAGATGACGGTCCTGCGGGAGCTCGGCGAACCGCTCGCGCAGCTCTTCGCGGGGGATGTGGACCGACCCGGGGATGCTGATGGCCGCGAATTCCTTGGCGGTCCGCACGTCGACGATCAGCGGGTTCTCCAGGGCGGCTATCCGGTCCCAGGTCACCGAATCCACCAGCCCCCGCAGGACGTTGCTCCCCACGAACCCGGCCATGTTGACCGGGTCCTTGGCCGCTCCGAAGGGCGGGGCGTAGGCGAGTTCGAGCCGTTCGAGGTCGTACACCGTCATCCCCGCCCGGATGGCCGTCGCGATGATGTCGATCCGCTTGTCGGCGCCGTCCGCCCCGATGCACTGGGCGCCCAGGACCTTCCCGTCCGGCAGCGCAAACAGGAGCTTCAGCGAGAGCGTCGCGGCGCCGGGATAGTAACCGGCGTGGCTGAGCGGATGGATGTGGATCGCCTGGCAGGCGATGTTGTTCCTCCGGGCCGTCTTTTCGTTCAGCCCCGTGGCGGCAGCCTGCAGGTCGAAGACCTTGACGATGGCCGTGCCCAGCGACCCGTGGTAGCGGGAGTCGATGCCGCAGATGTTGTCCGCGGCGATGCGGGCCTGCTTGTTGGCGGGGCCTGCCAGCGGGATGAGCACCGGCATTCCGCCCACCAGGTGGGTCGTTTCCACGGCGTCGCCGACGGCGAAGATATCCGGATCGCTCGTCCGCATCGCCGCGTCGACGGCGATGCCGCCGGTTGGGCCGATCTTCAGCCCCGCCGCGCGAGCCAGTGCGACCTCGGGCCGCACACCCGCCGCGCTCACCACGAGCTGGGGGGCAAGCTCGGTCCCGGATCCCAGGACGACCTTGCCGGAGGGACCGCCCGCGATCCGCTTCACCCCGTCGGACAGACGGAGGTCGACCCCCCCGGAAACGAGCCGGGCCTGGATGATCGCGGCCATCTCCGGATCGAAGGGGGTCATCACCTGGTCGAGCATCTCCACGAGATGGGTCCTGATTCCGCGTTCCACCAGGTTTTCCGCGACCTCCACCCCGATGAATCCGCCGCCGATGACGACCGCCTCCTGCACCTGCTGCCCGTCGATCCGCGCCATCAGGGCGTCCATGCCCGGGATGTCGGTGAGGCTCATGAATAGCGGTGCGTCGCGTCCTTCGATCGGCGGGATCAGGGGCGCGGCCCCCGGAGAGAGGATCAGGGTGTCGTAGGATTCGTCATACTGCTCACCCGTCTTGCGGTTTGCGACCCGGATGCATTTCCGGGCGGGATCCACGGCCAGCGCCTCGTTTCCCAGCCGCACCTCGATGCGGAAATTGGCCCAGAGTTTCTCGGGCGTCTGGAGCAGCAGTTTCGCCCGATCCTTGATCCTGCCCGATACGTGGTAGGGGAGGCCGCAATTGGCGAAGGAGATGTACTCGCCCCGTTCGAACACGACGATCTTCGCTTGTTCGTCCAGCCTGCGCAGCCGGGCCGCGGCAGTGGCGCCGCCCGCCACGCCGCCGACGATGCATACCTTCATGTGTCGCTCCTTCCGCGCGATCGATACCTGCGGGAGGCGGTTCTTCCCCCTGGATGAAGACCGGACTCCCCCCGCGCGCGTAACCGCATTTTTTTGCGGGAGAATAGGGGAGTTGGATGGGTAAGTCAACCGGTTTTTCCCCGCCGGATTCACGCGTTGTCGGGCGCAAAAAAAACTTGACAAGGGTCCCCCTTCCGTGTGCAAAAGAGTCCCGAAGTTTGGCCGGGGACCGCTGTGGCTGCGATGGATCGGATACCGGTCGTCCCCGGGGTGCGGGAAGCGGCGCGGTGTCGCCGGGGAATGCCCGTCCGCATCGCGGGCGGGGACGGGAACGACCGACGAAAGGAGAATGCGATGAAACGGAAAGCACTGCTGGCGCTCGTTCTGGGGGTCTGCCTGACTGTACTCATGGCCGGTTTCGCGGCAGCCGCGGAGGAGAAGTGGCCTTCCCGGCCGATCACGATCTACATCGGTTTTGCCCCGGGCGGCGGGATGGACATGCTGGGGCGGATCCTGTCCGAAGAGATGAAAAAGACCATGGGCGTGGCCATGCCGGTCGTCAACATGACGGGCGCCAACTCGGTCGTGGCCATGAACCACGTGTACCAGCAGCCGAAGGACGGCTATAGCCTCTTCGGGATCAGCAGCGCGCTCTGCACCTTCCCGGCGACGGGGCTCTCGAAGTTGAGCTATAAAGAGTTCGGCATGATCGGCATCCTCTTCGGCAGTCTGCCTACCTTCAGCGTTCCGGCGGACTCGCCGATCAAAGACGGCAAGCAGTTGATCGAAGGGCTCAAGAAAGGCGGGCTGACCGGGTCGAACAGCGGGATCGGCGGCATCTGGCATGTCCCCCAGATGATCGTTGTCAGCACCATCAAGGGGAGCTTCAAGGCCGTTCCCTACAACGGCGGCGCCCCGGCGGCCCTGGCGGCTGCCAAGAAGGAGGTCGACTTCGGCACGCACGACCTCTCCGAGGCCCTGACCCTGATCAAATCCAAGATGCTGCGGCCGCTGATCGTCTTCTCCGAAGAGCCCTTCGTGATGGAAGACGGTACCAAGATTCCGCCGATCACCGACTTCGTCCCGGAGATGAAGGGCAAGGTCGCCGCCGGCATGGGCTGGCGCGCCCTGGGGTACCCCAAGGGCATTCCCCAGGACCGGGTGGACAAGCTGATCGCCTCCTTCAAGACCGCGGTGGCCAGCACTGCGGTGAAGGAGTTCAGCAAGAAGAACCTGCTGCCGATCATCGGCACAACGGGCGCGGAAGCCGACAAGATGTTCGAGATCGGCACGCGAACCCAGAGCTGGATCCTGTACGATATCAAGGAGGCGAAGAGCAACCCCCAGGATCTGGGCATCCCGAGGCCGTAACGGTAAGGAGCGATATCCCATGGCAGCTTCGGATCGGGACGTACGGCTGGGATTCTGTACGATGGGTATCGGCCTGTACACCGGCTGGGCGTCGTTCACGATGCCCAGCCGGGGAGGGCTGATCGAGAGCCCGGGGATCTTCCCCGGGCTGATGGGTCTGCTGTTGATCCTTTTCGGCGCGATCCTGATCGCCCAGGCCTGGAGAAAAGGCGGACGGCTCCGTCCGTCGACGGTGTTCGGATCGATCGGCGCGATCGCCCGATCGCCGGAACACCGCCCGGTCCTGATGGGGATCATCCTGCCGGCTGTCTATGTCTTTGTCGGCATCCCGCTCATCGGCTTCTACCTATCGAGCGCCCTGTTCATGGCCGTCATGTTCTGGCTGTTCGTGCGAAGCTGGCGGAAATGGATGCTGTTCTTGCCCATTTCCCTGGGCATAACCGGGATCCTGTATCTCACCTTCAACAAGTTGTTCCAGTTGCAGATCTGGTAAGCATCACGCGGGGGTATTTCACATCATGGATTGGCTCGGCATGATCGCGGGACTGGGGAAGGCCTTCGTCGACCTCTCCACCCCGTACGGATATTGGCTGATTACGATCGGGTGCGCCGTGGGGATCCTGGGAGGGGCGCTGCCCGGTGTCTCCACGACGATGACCGTGGCCCTGCTGGCGGTGATGACCTACACGATGGACCCCCTCTGGTCGATCATCCTGCTCTCCGCCTGTCAGCTCGGCGGGACCTACGGCGGCTCCATCTCCGCCACGGTCCTGAACATCCCGGGCACCCCCGCCTCGGCGCCGACGGCGATCGAGGGGTACGCGCTGACGAAGCGGGGCGAAGCCGAAGTGGCCCTGGGGATCAACGTCTTCACCAGCTTCATGGGAAACAACCTGGGGCTGGTCATGCTTCTCGTCAGCATGCCCTTTTTCGTGAAGCTGTCGATGATGTTCGGCCCCTGGGAGATGTTCTGGTTCGGCATCTTCGGGGTGTTCATCGCCGCCAACCTGTCCGAGGGGGACACGATCAAGGGGTTGATCGCCGCGACGCTCGGGCTCGTCATCTCCTGTATCGGGATCGACCCGATCGACGGCTCCCCCCGGTTTGCCTACGGCAGCACCTACCTGATCGCGGGGATCCCCCTGATCCCGGCGATGATCGGCCTGTACGGGTTCACCGAGGTGTTCGAGGGGCTCACCGACGTCAGGGTGCAGAGCTTTCCCCTGCGGAAAACTTCGCTGATCGGGGCCGCGCGGATGTGGTGGAAGTACCGCTGGCTTTCCCTGCGGACCTCCGTTCTGGGGTACATCATCGGCGTGGCCCCGGGGATCGGCGCCAACGTTTCCTGCTGGGTGGGGTATGACCACGCCCGGAGTATGAGCAAGGAGCCCGAGAAATTCGGCCACGGCAGCATCGAAGGGCTGGTCGGGACCGAGAGCTGCAACATGGCCAACGTGCCGGGCGCGTACGCCCCGGTCCTCTCCCTGGGGGTGCCCGGGGACGCGCCGACGGCCATCATGCTGGGGATCCTGATGCTCCACGGCATCAGGCCGGGCCCCACCTTCATGATCACGAACCCCGAGTGGCTGTACCAGATCGTCGTCGCCCTGTTCATCTCCGGAATACTGTTCGTCGTCATCGGCACCTACGCGGGCAAAGGGCTGGTGCGGCTGTTCGTCAGTACCCCCCGGACCGCGATGGCCGCGATCGTGGGTGTTCTCTGCGCGATGGGCGCCTACGCCGCCAACACCAACATTCTGGACATCTACGCGGCCTTTGCCTTCGGTGTCCTGGGGATCGTTATGAACCGGCTGAAGATGCCGGTTTCGCCGCTGGTCCTGGGGCTGATCCTCGGGGCCGACCTGCTCGACGTGGAGTTCCGCAAGGCCCTGCTGGCGGGCAAAGGCTCCCTCGCCCCCTTCTTCACCCGGGGGGTGAGTCTGGTGCTCATCGCCTTTATCGCAGTCGTCCTGTTCTTCCAGTATGGGTATCCCAAGCTCAAGGGCAGCCGGAAGAAGGATCGCGCAGTCATCCTGAAATGACCGGAGCCGCAGGGGCTCCCTCGGGTATCACCCGCACCGCGGCCCAGCTGCGGTGCCTTTTTTGTTGAGGAAGGATCGATGAAAGCAGAGATCATTGCAGTCGGAACGGAGCTCCTCCTGGGGCAGATCGTGGACACCAACTCGGCCTACATGGCGCAGCAGCTCACCACCATCGGCCTGGATCTGCATTTCAAGTCCACCGTCGGGGACAACATGGATCGGATCAAAGCCACGCTGCGCAACGCGCTCAACCGCTCCGATTTCATAATCACCACCGGCGGGATCGGACCGACCCTCGACGACCTCACCCGCGAGGCGGTGGCCGAGGTCCTGGGGCGGGAACTGGTGTTCCATCCGGAGCTGTTCGCCCAGATCACCGATTTTTTCACCCGCCTGGGCAGGACGACGAGTCCGAACAACCGGAAGCAGGCCTTGATCCCCGCAGGGGCGATCCCGATCGAGAACCCCGTCGGGACCGCGCCGGGGTTCATCGCCGAGGCGAACGGCAAGGCGATCATCACCGTTCCCGGGGTGCCGCACGAGATGCGCTACTTCATGGAGCACAGCGTCCTTCCCTACCTGCGGGAGAAACTGGGAATCCGGGAGGTGATCGTCTCGCGCGTGCTCAAACTCTTCGGGATCGGCGAGAGCATGGTGGACGAGCGGCTCAAGGACCTGATCGAAGAGGGGACCAACCCCACGATCGGGCTTCTGGCCCATACCCAGATCGGCGAGATCCACGTCCGCCTGACCGCCAAGGCCGACGAGCAGGCCCGCGCCGAGGCGCTGAACGCCGCCCTGGAGGCGCGGATCCGGGAGCGCCTCGGAGCGTTCATCTTCGGGGTCGACGAGGAGAGCTACGAAGGGGTGCTGAACGCGCTTCTGGGGACGTCGGGCCTGACGATCGCCACGGCCGAAACCGCCTTCGGCTCCGCCGTGGCCCAGACGCTGAAGGCGATGGCGGGGCGCGAACGGTTCTTCCGTCTGGGGGTGACGGTCGTCGATCCGCAGACGGCCGCGCAGCTCTTGTCGGTTCCGCCGGCGCTGTGGCAGGAGGGCGCGGGGGTCAACGCCGGCCTGGCCAAGGCCCTGGCCGAGGCGGTGCGCCGTCTGGCGGGCGCCGACCTGGGGCTGGGGATAACCGGCTGCGCCAATGAAGCGAAAGGGCAGGACCACCAGATCTACATCGCCCTGGCTTCCGCGGAAAAAACCGAGTGCAGCGAACAGCGGTGGCCCGCCCGGATGCGCTTCATCGAAAACCGGATGACCAAACAGGCCCTCGACCTGCTCAAGAAGCGCCTTTCGGCGTAGCCTCGCCTCGCCGATCCCACAGGACGAGGCCTATTTGACGATCAGCCGAAACGGCGGCGGAGGGGTGAATTCGCCCGGTCGAACCGTGACGGCCGCGGTATAGGGTTCGCAGCCGTCCGCACTGATCGACAGGCGGTACTCTCCGGCGGGAACGTCGAAGAAGGCGAATTGTTCCTTGTAGGCGAAATCCAGTGACGCGAGGAAGGTCTGCAGCACCTCCCGGTCGCTCATCCCGTCGGCGGGGCGGACCAGACGCGAGACCCCGGCCCCGTCGAGCTGGATGGAGCGGATCCTGACCTTTTCCGGCAATGCCGGGAGATACCCCCAATAACTGTCGTCGACGGATGCGGTTGCGGTGATCAGACCGGCCACCATGCCCTGGGGACGCAGGGCAAAGTCGACCTCGGTGATCTTGCCGGCCCGCACGGAAAGCGGGTGATTGGCCGGTTCGGTCTTGAACCCCAGCGCGCAGAGGCTGACCCGGTAATCGCCCGGCGCGACCGCCCCCGTCTCCTGCCGAGTCAGGGAGGGATCCACCCTGAGCTGCGTCTCCGGTGCATCGCCGTCAGCGGGAACGAGGACGAAGGCCATCTGCGACGGGATGCCGACACCGGCGGGCAGAAACCGGTGCCGGATATCCACGTACCCCTGGGTCGCGGCCAGGCTCTTCTTCAGGTTTTCCTCCGTGGCCGCGACAATGGCCTTATACTGGGAGATCACCTCGGCGCTGCTGAGGATGCCGGTGTGGTCCTCGTTGAATCCGATCACCTTGAGGGCATCCGCCTGGGCCCGCGGGTCGAGCATGCTTTCCAGGGTGACGGTGTTGTCGTTGTTCTGCCGGAAGAGGCCTCCCCCGCCCTTGTGGCCGAAGAACAGGTAATAGCGCATCTGCCGGGGGAGTTTCCGGGCGAACACGGAGCGGATGAATTCGCTGTCGGGCTCCATGTCCTTCCAGCTCGGAATCACGGCGGGCGAATGGGTGACGCCGGTCTTGGCCCGCGGCTCCCCGCCCCAGGGGGTCGAGAGGGATACGAAGAGCTTCACGGCGCGGTTGTGCTGGTCCGGCTCGATCAGGGCGGACCGGGCAATCAACCCTCCCATGCTGTGGGCCACCACATACAGCCGTTCGAAGGCATACCGCTGCTCCAGGTCGTACAGTTTCTTGCGCAGGAAGAGCGACAGGGTGCTCAGCCGGGCGCCGGAGGGATACGCAAAGATCCAGGGCTGGTAGCGGGAGCGGTCCATGACCGTGAGGAACTGCCGCCAGTCCTGCGGAGACCCTGCGGCGCCGTGCACCAGCAGAACGGGTATTTTCGTGCGGTCGTACGGTTCAAGGAAGTAGATGTTGGCGCCGGCGAGTTTGAACTGCTCCAGGGGCGCCCAGAATCCCCGTTCGCCCCGCGCGGCCGAGAAGGCCGGGTCGTCCAGGTCCGCGATGGCGCCGGCCGAGGTCGCGGGTTTTCTCTTCCCCTCGGAATAGGCCAGCAGCGCACCGGCCAGCGACGGGGCGGGTTGCGCAGGGGTGTCGTAAAGCTCGATATCCATCCCCCACAGCACGCCGCCCGCCTGGGGGGAGACCTGGTTCGCCCTGCCGTAGTGTCCCGCCCGCTCCCCGGGCTCGTACCGCAGATTGTCATTGGCATCCTCGAAGGCGAAGATGCGGTACCGGCCGTCCCGGACGAGCAGTTCGTACGGGCCCGGCGCGGACAACAGGGCATAATCCCCGATGACGACGGTCTGTCCCTCCGTCGCGTACGCGACGACGACGACGGGTTTTTTTACCGGGGCCTTGCTGATGATTTCGCCGAACAGGAGGCAGGAGTCTTTCGAAAACTGCACGTCCTTTTTCAACTGGACCAATGCGCAGCCTGCCAGCAGGCACAAAGCCAGAACGATAAGGAATGGACCGTACGATCTGCGCATGAGCTGTCCCCGCGTTTTGTCGTGCCGGGCGGGCGGCCCCGGTTTTTCCGCTGCCGCAGGTTGATTTGCGTCTCCCCGCAGGGGTGAGTATCGCACAAAACCGGCAAAGAGAACAGGGCCGATTCCGGATGGGCTAATTCGCTTGACAGGCCCGGACCATCTCCATATACTCGCTCTCTAAACCGCGGTCGGCCGGGGGCCGCCCCCGCAGGCCCCGGCTCTTCCTTGCCGCTTTGTTCCGGCCCGCGGCTGGATGGCAGCGAGGCACAAAACAGAAGGAGAAGCGTGAAATGACCAAGAAGAAGTATGTTGTGCCGCTCAAGGATGCGATCTCGGGGGTCCTGCACGGCCGTGCGGGTACCTTCCGCATCCTGATCGATGAAGAGACGAGCGGGGCGAAGCATTTTTCCCTGCTCGTCAATACGATGACGGCGGGAAACGTGGGCGATACGCACAAGCACGACGTGGAGCACTGCTGGTACATCCTCTCCGGAACGGGCAGGATGATCATCGGCGACGAATCGTTCCCCGTCGGACCCCAGATGGCGGTGTTCGCCCCGGCCGACGTGCTCCATCAGATCATCGTCGACCCCGGCGAGGACCTGACCTACATCGTCGTCTACGCCCCCCCGGGACCGGAACAGAAGCTCAAGAACCTGGGCGAGCACGCCTTCGATTCCCCGCGGTAAGAAGACACTGGCGGTGGAGTTCGTCCGCTGCGCCCGTAACGCCTCCCGTTCGGGAGGGCCGCCCTCCGGGGCGGGTGCATTCAATCACGAGTGAGGAGGAGAACATGGCTGAATACGTAAAGTTGAAGGATCTGTCGAAATTACTCGTCGTGCCGCCGCGGACGGGGCACTATTCCGACGTGGTAACCGATACCGCCTACGAAAAGGGGCTGGCGATCAACTTCGGGATCAACGCGCAGGTCTGCGGGTCCAAGCGGATCGCCATGGGACGGACGATCATCCCGCCCCATACGGCCAACGAGCGGCACGTCCACCTGAACGCCGAGGCGGCCATGTACGTCATCCAGGGGACCATGGTCCTGATGATCGGGCCGGAGGCCAAGATCGTCAAGTGCCCCCCCGGGACCTTCGTGTTTGCCCCGGAGGGGGTGATCCACGGGGTGGCGAACGCCAGCCGGACCGAGGAGGTCGTCCTGGTTTTCGCCTACGGCGGCGTTCCCGACAAGGAGGCCGCGCGGATCGTCTTCATCGAAGACGACAAGAGCGAGTATCCCCCTGCGGGGTGGGATGTGGAGTAGAGGATTTTCGGAAATCGCACTCCCTCCGCTCGCGGGGCATTTTTCGGCTCGAACAATGTCCAATGCTCGCGTGCGGGATACGATTTCCGAAGCATCCCGTAGCGGGATGCAATAGAGGGGAGTTCCGGCACATGGCTGAGTCGCAGAAGAAGTACCGGTTTTTGTTCATCCAGCCCTTCGAGCTGTCGAAAGGCGGGAAACTCGTCGACAAGTACCACTCCGCCGAGCTGACCAAGGAGAAGCGCATGCGGATGGAGTACCTCAACATCCGCCATCTCCTGGAGGACGTGGAGTGGGATTTCCACGGGGGGCCGAAGCCGCCCTACGGCGACTGGGCCGTGGAGACCCGCGAGGAGTTCGCCCACGTGGCGGCCGCCCGGCTGCCGATCGTGCGCGAGGCCTGCAAGAGCGGCAGGTACAACGCCATCGTGCTTTTGGGCGGCGGCGAGCCGGGGTTCATCGAGTCGCGGGAGATCGCGCGGGGCTACGGCATCCCGGTCACCTCCTGCGCCTTTTCCCAGATGCACATCGCCACCATGCTGGGGAACAAATTCAGCGTCATCGATTTCACCGAGACGCACAACATGTTCTACTACGACCTCGTCGTCCGCCACCGCATGACCGAGCGGTGCGCCTCGATCAGGAACATCAACTTCTACCATGGCCGGCCCGGGTTCACCGACGAAAGCACGATCGATGAACAGCGCGACAAGGCGCTCCGGGGCGAGCCCTCCGAGGCGGTCGAGCGGGCCCTCACCGAGGCGGTCGCGGCGATCGAGGAGGACGGCGCGGAGGTGATCACCTTCGGCTGCTCCGACGTCTTCTGGCTCCAGTCGTTCCTGCAGAAGCGCCTGGCGGCGCTGGGGTGGGAGCTGCCGGTCCTGGAGGGGTACAGTTCGGCCATCGCGCTGGCGAAGCTGTACGTCGACCTGGGTGTCGATGCCAGCGGGCTGATGTTCCCGGGCGAACGGCCGAAGCAGTGGCGGCGGAAGAAGGTCTTTTGAGAACGATTGACAAGGAGAACGATCATGAAATTCCGGTTTGACAAGAATGTCCAGGACCTGCTCGCAGGGGCGATCGACATCCACATCCACTCGGCCCCGGACGTCTACCCGCGGCTCCTCGACGACATCGAGCTCGCGCTGTCGGCAAAGGAAAACGGGATGCGGGCGATCCTGGTGAAGAACCACTACTTCGAGACGGCCAGCCGGGCGCGGCTGGCGACGGACGCCGCGCAGTTTCCCGTGTACGGCGGGATCTGCCTCAACCTCACCGTGGGCGGGCTGAACAAGATGGCCGTGTCGATGGCGCTCAAGCTGGGGGCCAAGCAGGTCTGGATGCCCACCGTGCACGCCGACTATTTCGTCCGGAACAAGAGCCACGTGGCGAACCTCGCCACCGAGATCCCCGACGACGTCCAGGGGCTCACCCTGGTCAACGCCGACGGCTCGCTGAAGAGCGAGCTGTACGACATCTTCGACCTGATCAAGGCGGCCGACGCGATCTTCGCCACCGGCCACGTGACCAAGGAGGAGGCGAAAATCGCCGTTCGCGAGGCGGCCAAGCGGGGGGTGAAGAAGATCCTCGTCACCCACCCGGCCGCGACCTTCGTCCACTACAGCGTCGACGACATGAAGGAGATCCTCGATTTGGGCGCCACGTTCCTGGAGCACACCTGGAACGACGTGACCCGGCAGGTGTCGCACCCGCTGGAGATCCCGGTCCTGTTCGACGTCATCAAGGCGGTCGGCGCCGCAAACAGCATCATGTCCACCGACGCGGGCCAGTGGCTCAACCCGCCGGCGGCGCAGCAGCTGGGGATCTACATCAAGGAGGCGCTCAAGCACGGCATCCCGGCCAAGGATGTCCGGCTGATGGTCGCCGACAACCCGGCGAAGATCCTCGGGATCTGATGCGCTGCCATGGGCCGCAGGACAAAGAGGGACCGGCGACCTGATCGCGCTTCCGGCAGTGGTGCGGAGTCGGGACCGGGCGCCGGCGCATCCCGCGGGGAGACGAAAGAAAACGCCCGGCCGGGCATGCGGCGGGCGTATACGCCCCGTATCGTATCTGTCCTGTGCCTGCTCCTGGTGCTGGCGACGGCGCTGGTCTTCGGCCAGACAATCGGGCACGAGTTCGTAAATTACGACGATGGGGAGTACGTATACGAGAACCCGCGGGTCGCGGCAGGGCTCAGTTTCACCGGCACGGCCTGGGCCTTTACGACCGTTCACGCCGCCAACTGGCACCCGCTGACCTGGCTTTCGCACCTGCTGGACGTTCGGCTGTTCGGTCTCCATGCCGGCGGCCATCACCTCACCAGTGTTCTCCTGCACGCGGCGGCGGCGGTCTTCCTCTTTCTGGCGCTCCTGCGCCTGACCGGTGATCCCTGGCCCAGTGCCTTCGTTGCGGCGGTGTTTGCCGTCCATCCGCTGCGGGCGGAGTCGGTGGCCTGGGTATCCGAGCGGAAGGATGTCCTGAGCGGCCTGTTCTTCATGCTGACCCTGTGGGCCTATGCGGGGTATGCCCGCCGACCCTTTTCGTGGGTACGCTATCTGCCGGTGGCAGCGCTGTTCGCCCTGGGGCTGATGTCCAAGCCGATGCTGGTCACGCTGCCCTTCGTCCTCCTGCTGCTCGACTATTGGCCGCTTAGGCGGTTGAGTCCGGCGACCGGCGGTGGTGCGTTCGCCGTTCCCCGGCGTGTCGTCTTCGAAAAGCTCCCCCTGCTGGCGCTAACGGCCGCTTCCTGTGTGGCGACCTATTTCGCCCAGGGCGAGGCCGTCGCTCCGATCGACCTCATCCCCCTTTCCGCGCGGATTGCCAATGCCGTGGTCTCCTATGCGGCCTACATGGGCCAGCTCTTCATACCCCGGGGTCTGGCGGTGTTCTACCCGCATCCCGGAAGCGGCCTGCCGATCGAGAAGGTCGTCGTTTCGGCGGTCGTGCTGGCGGTCGTCTCGACGCTTGCCCTGGTATGGCGCCGCCGGTACCCATATCTGTTCGTGGGATGGTTCTGGTATCTGGGAATGCTTGTGCCGGTGATCGGACTGGTGCAGGTGGGGTCGCAGGCTATGGCCGACCGCTACACCTATCTGCCCCAGATCGGTCTGTGTCTGTCCGTGGCGTGGGGCGGTGCGCAACTTACCGCTTCGTGGCGGTACCGCCGTCTCGCCTGCGGGGCCGTTGCGGGAATCGCCCTGGCGGTCCTGATCGGGCTGGGGTGGCGGCAGGTTTCATACTGGCGCACCAGCGAAACCCTCTGGACCCATACCCTGGCCAGCACCGGGCGCAACTTCACCGCCCACTCCAACCTCGGCGACGCCCTGGCGGAGAGCGGAAAGGTCGAGGCGGCCATCGTCCAGTACCGAAAGGCGCTGGACATCCGACCCGCCTCGGCCAAGGTCAACTACAACCTCGGCAATTCCCTGGCCAGGAAGGGACAGGTCGAAGAGGCAGTCGCCCATTACCGGAGGGCGCTGGAGCTGGCCCCCGACCACGCGAAGGCCCACAACAACCTCGGGATCGCCCTGGAGGGGATCGGGCAGGTGGATGCGGCCGTCGTCCACTACCGAAGGGCGCTGGAGATCAACCCCGGCCTGGCGGACGCCCTGTACAACCTCGGCAATTCTCTGGCCCGGAAGGGGCAGGTTGCGGCTGCCATAGCCGAGTACCGGAGGGCGGTGGAACTGGCGCCGGACCACGCGAAGGCCCACAACAACCTCGGGATCGCCCTGGAGGGGATCGGGCAGGTGGATGCGGCAGTCGGCCATTACCGAAGGGCGCTTACGATCAAGCACGACTTCGCCGAGGCCCACAACAACCTCGGGATCGCCCTGGAGCGGATGGGGCAGGCCGATGCGGCAGTCGGCCATTACCGAAGGGCGCTGGAGATCAACCCCGACTATGCCGATGCCCATCATAATCTCGGCGTCGCATTAGCGAACCGCGGAGATCCCGATGCGGCTATCCTCCACTTGCGGAAGGTGATCGAGTTCAGGCCCGGCCACGCCGAAGCTCGCCGGATCCTCGCGCTGCTCCTCACGCAACGCGGGAAGTGACCGGCCGCGATCGGATCGCGGCTTCCCCCGGCGCGGAGCTTCAAAGAACGGCTCGTGCGACGGCGAAGTAGATCACCAGCCCCAGGATGTCCATGACCGAAGCGATCAGCGGATTGCTGGCGACGGCGGGGTCTATGCGCAGCCGCTGCAGGACGATCGGCAGGATCACCCCCAGGACGCTGGACACGATCACGATGGTCGTCATGGCCAGGGCCACGACGACCGCGATCTTCATCCCGCCGTTGAAAAAACCGAGGAGCCAGCTCGCCAGCCCCATCGTCCCGCCCAGCAGCACGCCGATGCCGATCTCCCGCACCAGGGCCTGCCCCCACTGGGCCGAGTGGATATCTCCCGTCGCCAGGGCGCGGATCATCAGGGTCGCCGACTGGTTGCCCGTATTGCCGCCCGTGCCGATGAGCAGGGGGATGAAAAAGGACAGGGCGATCGCCGAGGAGATCATCTCCGTCTGGGCCGCGATGATCCCCGTAGTGATCACGCTGATCCCGAGCAGCGACGCAAGCCAGGCGACCCGCTTCCCGTACAGGGACAAGGCCGAGGCTTCCCGATAGCTGGCCTTGAGGGGGGCCACTGCGGCAGATTTCTGGATGTCTTCCGTCACCTCTTCCTCGGCCACGTCGAAGAGGTCGTCGATGGTCACGATCCCCAGCAGCACCTTGTTGGCGTCGACGATCGGCAGGGCCGCCAGGTCGTAGCGCTGGATGAGCTGGACCGCCTTTTCGCGGTCCTCGAGGGCGGAAATACTGATCACCGCAGGGATCATGATCCCTGCCACCCGTTCCTCCGGCCCGGCCAGGATCAGACGCCGCAGGCCGAGGACCCCGGTCAGCTTCCCCGCCGCATCGGTGACGTAGAGAACCATGATCGTCTCGCTGTCCAACCCCTTCCGGCGCACCTGAGCCAGTGCCTCCGCGGCCGTCCACTCTGGACGGACGGCCACGTAATCGGGCGTCATCAGGCGGCCCACGCTCTCCGCCGGATAACCGAGCAGCTGCAGCGCCTCCCGGCGGTCCTCGGCGGAAAGGAAATTCAGCATCTTCTGGATCGCCTGGCCGGGCAGCTCCTCGAGAAATTCCGTCCGGTCGTCGGGGGGCATGCCCGCCAGGATCATCCGGGTCTCTTCGGCGGTTATCGCCCGGAGGGTGTCCTCCTGCAGCCGGGGATCCAGGTAGGAAAATACCTCGGGCAGGATGTGCTTCGGCAGGAGTCTGAGGACCAGGATCCGCTTCGATTCATCGAGTTCCCGCAGGAGATCGGAGATGTCCGGAGCGGGAAACTCCCGCAGTATCGCCCGCAGCTGCGGCCAGTCCCTGCCCTCAAGCAGCTCCTGGATTTCCGGTTTGAAGAGGCTCACGGTATCCATCACGGTCGTCCTTCGACCCGGAAGGCCACCCTCGGTTCGGCGAGGCGCGGCCCCCGGGCCTTGCCCCTTCCCGCGCCGAGGCCGGCGGGGCAAGGGGGGCTTACGGCGGTTAGAGACGGGAAAGGGCTTCGATCCGTTTCCTGTGTCTTCCTCCCTCCGAATTTGTTGTCCGGGGAACTATAGGGGAATAGGGCAGGGACGTCAATCGTTTTGGACGCAGGGTGGATCTCTTGTTGACAATCAGGCAGAAAAGAAAGAGAATCCTCTCACTGTTCCGCAGGCAGCACGACTATCATAAGGAGGGCGTCACGATGAAAAGAGCGTTGGGATGGCTGGTCGTTCTTGGGTTGGGAAGTCTTGTCCTCGGGTGCGCAGGCCTCAGCGGCGAGGTGATGAAGCCGGGTCCCGTATTCGTGGTAACCACGCCGATCGTAGAGATGAGCCCCGGTGCAAAGGTGCTGATGTACGGCACCGGCTTTACGCCGAAGCAGGAGGTCAATCTGCTGTTCAAGGACGCCGGCGGAGGACTGAGCGGCATCAGCGGGTCCGTCAAGCCGGCGCCGGTGCCCAATGCGGAAGGCGCGTGGGCCGCAGAATGGGTCTGTACCGAATACCTCAAAATGATCAAACCCGGGATTGCGACGATCACCGTTGCCGACAAGGATTACCGGCCGGTGACGCATGCGCCTGTTTTGTTCGTCGCCGCGCCGAAAAAGCCCGAAGCGAAGAAGTAAGCCGGCCCGGCAGTCCGTACCGCCTCCCCCGCGGCAGCGGATGCGCGGGGCGATCATCCCGAGACACAAGGAGGCAGAGCTCGCGCGGCTCTGCCTCCTGTCGTTCATACCCTTTTCCAGCGCGTCCCCCGGAAGCAAGCGGCAGGCCGGGCGGCATTCATCTTCGTCCAGCTTGACAACCCCGGCGAATCCTGTTAGCGATGCAGCGCGGGAGCGGGCGACAATATGGGCGGCGGGAAGGAACTTCTCCAAGACGTCAGGGGCGATCTCTCCGGCGCCGTGTCGGTGGTCGTCATCGCGCTGCCCGGGGCCATCGGGCTCGGCATCACTGCCTTTGCGGCCCTTGGCCCGGCCTATACCGCCCAGGCGGCCATGGCCGGGGTCTACTGCGCGGTGGTTACCGGGTTCTTCGCCCCTCTCCTGGGCGGGACCTCGATCCTGGTTACCGGGACCAGGACCTCGCTTACGCTGGTCCTGGCTTCCGTGGTAGCCTCGCTGGCCCAGCTCTCCTCCCTTTCCGGCCCCGTTCTTTCGTTCCCCGCGATCGCCTCCCTGGCCTTTCTGTGCGTGTTCATGGGGGGGCTCTTTCAGGTGCTGTTCGGATTGCTCCGCCTGGGGGACATCGCGAAATACATCCCCTACCCGGTCATCGCCGGTTTCATGAACGGCGTGGCCGTTTTGATCGTGTACAGCCAGCTGAATCACCTGCTGGGGCTGGATGCGCAATCCCGGCTTTGGCACGACCTTGCATGTCTGCAAGCGGTCAAGCCCCTCAGCCTGCTGGTCGGATTCTCCACCCTGGCCTCGGTGTATGCGGCAGGGCGCTTCCTGAAGAGGGTGCCCGCGTCCCTTGCGGGGCTGATCGCGGGCACGGCCGTGCATTATCTGTGCTGGTTCGTCAACGGTCCTTCCTCGCTGGGGCCGGTCATCGGAGCCCTTACGGCCACGGTTCCCGCCTCCGCCATGCTGCACGGATTGGGGGAGGTAACCTCCGGGGGAGGTCTCTCCTCTCTCCGCCTGCTGCTTTTTCCGGCGCTGATCCTCGGGGTGCTCGGCTCCGTCGAGTCCCTGCTGAGCGCGGTTGCGGCAGACAACGTCACATCCCGGAGCCACGACAGCAACAGAGTCGTTCTGGCGCAGGGCGTGGGAAACATGATTGCCGCTCTCTTCGGAGGCATAGCCGGTGCGGGCACGGTAGCCAGCACGATGGCGAATTACCGGGGGGGGGGAAGAACGGCCCTTTCCGGAATGGCGGCCAGTGTCATGACGCTGCTGATCGTCATCCTCTGCGGCCGGTTTGTGGGCATGATTCCGCTCGCCGCCATCGGGGGCACCCTGATCACGGTGGGAATCGCCATTTTCGACAGCTGGTCGCTCAACCTCCTGGGGAAGGCGGTCAAGACCGCCAAATTCCCGCCCGAGGCCAGGACCAACCTGTTGCTGACGCTCCTGGTCACCCTGCTGACGATCACGGTCAACCTCGTCATCGCCATCGCCCTGGGTTTCGGTGTGGCCACGGCCTTGTTTCTTTCCAAAACGGGAAGATCGGTCGTTCACCGCCGGTTCAGCGGCAGCCAACTGACGTCGAAGAAGGTGCGGCCGGTGGAACAAGCCCGTCTGCTGCAGGACCGGGGCGGCAGGATTCTGGTGCTGGAACTGTACGGGCCGGTATTCTTCGGCTCGGCGGAGAAGCTTGCGCGCGAGATCGAGAAGACCGCTGCGGAAGTCAGCTACCTGATTCTGGACATGAAACATGTAAACGAGATAGACAGCACCGGAGCCAAGATCATCTCGCGTATCCACAGCGGCCTCAAGGAGAAGGAAAAGCATCTCCTCGTCAGCTACCTGACGGAGAACCACCCCTCCTGGACCGCGCTGGTCGACATGGGGGTCATCGCGGCGCTGGGCAGGGAGCGTCTTTTCGCCGATACCGACCGGGCGCTCGAGTGGGCGGAAGAGCGACTGCTGGGCACCCTGTCTGCCGGGACCGGGACGGGGCAGGAGATGGACCTGGGAGCGTTCGGGGTATTCAGGGAGCTGGCCGAGCAGGAACGAAGCATCCTCAGGGGAAGGCTGCGGAAGGTGGCCTATCGGAAAGGGGAGATGGTGATTCGGGAGGGGGACCGTGACCGGGACCTTCTGTTCCTAACCAAGGGGGAGGTCAGCATCGGGATCGCCCTCTCCGCGGAAGGCCGTTCCAAGCGGCTGGCCACCTACGGTCCCGGGGCGGTGTTCGGAGAGGTCGAGCTGCTGGACGGAAGCCCGCGTTCTGCTGATGCCTGGGCCGACGTCGATGCCGAGATTTACCGCTTGACACCGGAGGGCTTCGAATCCCTGCGGCGCGACAACCCCGGCATAGCCCACAAGCTCGTCGCGGGCCTGGCCCGGGAGCTGGGCTTCCGCCTCAGGATGGCCAACAAGGAGCTGCGATTGCTGGAGGACTCGTAGCAGGGCCTCCCCCTGCCCGGAAGAATCTTCGCGGCAGCCAGCGCCGGTCATGGGTTCGGGCACGCCGGGCGCGGCCGTTCGTCATGCGCCCGGTCAGCGGCTCGGTTCATCGCGAATGGGCAAGCCGATCTTTTCCATGACGTAGGGCTTTTTGACGTAGGCGCCGGCGCCCTGGAGCGAGGCGCCAACCTTGACAATCACGATAAATCCTGTTACCCATGCACCGCTTGATTTTCGGGTAGTTATTGCCTGCGGGGGGGCATTTTCCCGCCCCGCAGCGCCGCAGGGGAGACGGAACGGAGACTGGCCTCCCCCGGGACGGGGGAATACC
>CAIYSL010000054.1 GCA_903928915.1 uncultured Syntrophobacterales bacterium
GGGGAACCCGCTCTTCCCTCTCCCGGGGAAGGGGAGGTTGGCTGGGAACTCATCCTTCCCTCTTTCCGACTGAGGCGAGCAGCGCCGCCAGCTCCTCCGGCCCGGTCACCGGCTGCCGGCAGGCAAACCCGGTGCAGACATAGGCGGCGCTGCGGCCGCCGACCGGCCCCATCGCGCGGGTGAAGGGGGCGAGGGCAGCGATCCGCGCCCCCTCCTCCCCCGGCGGGCGCAGCAGGACGGTCAGCCCGGGCAGGTGCATCTCCCTGAGGACGGCCAACAGCGCGGCGGTCTGCCCGCTCCCGGGGTCGCCGGCGATCACCACCTCGCACGAGGGCGACGCGAGCAGTTCCAGGGCGATCAGCCACTGGCTGTGGGCAGTAGGGATCTGCGTGAGCGGCCCGGCAAAGACCCGGGCCAAGGCCGCGGCCTCCTCCTCCCGGCGGCCGTCGCCGGTGAGCCTCCCCAGGCGGATCAGGTTCATGAGCGTCACGGCGTTCCCCGAGGGCACGGCCCCGTCGTGCCCTTCCTTCGGCCGAAACAGGAGCGCCTCGCCGTCGTCCGGCGTGGTGAAGAACCCGCCGGCGGGATCGCGGAAGTGCTTCTCCACGATCCCCTGCAGGCGGAGCGCCTCGGCGAGATCCCCGGCGTCGAAGGCCGCTTCGTAGGTCTCGATCAGCCCCCAGATCAGGAAGGCGTAATCGTCGAGCGTGGCCGTCATCGCCGCCTCACCCTTGCAGAACCGGTGGAGGAGCCGGCCGTCGGCCCTCCGCAGGCGCAGCCCGATGAATGCGATCGCCAGCCGCGCCGCCTCCCGGTACCGCGGTTCGCCGAGGACGCGGCCGGCCCGGCTGAGGGCCGCGATCATCAGCCCGTTCCAGTCGGTGAGCACCTTGTCGTCCCGCCCCGGCCGGCTGCGCCCCTCCCGGACGGTCAGGAGCTTCCGGCGCACCTCCTCCAGGCGCTCCCGGAACGCCTCCTCGGTCATGGCCAGCCCGCGGGCGATCTCGCCGGGGGAGGCGGCCAGGTGGAGGATGTTCCTCCCGCGCCGCTCGGGCTCGACGGGGTCGACGAAGTTCCCCTCGGCGGCAACCCCGTAGGCGGCAGCGGCCAGCGCCGCCTCGCCGGGGGTGAGGGCGCTCCGGAGCTCCTCGATCGACCAGAGGTAGAACCGCCCCTCCTCCCCCTCGCTGTCGGCGTCCTCGGCGGTGTAGAAGCCCCCCTCGGCGGACCGGAGGTCCCGGAGGCAGTAGTCGAGGACCTCCCGGCAGACCCGGGCGTGCGCCTCCTGACCGGTGGCCTGGTACGCCTCGGCGTACGCCAGCGCCAGCAGGGCCTGATCGTACAGCATCTTCTCGAAGTGGGGGACGAGCCACTGGCGGTCGGTGCTGTACCGGTGGAACCCGAACCCGAGCTGGTCGCAGATCCCGCCCCGGCGCATCGCGGCCAGGGTGTCCACGGCCATCCGGAGCGCCCCCTCCTCCCCGGTCCGCGCCCAGTGCCGCATCAGGAACAGGAGCTGATGGGGCATCGGGAATTTCGGCGCATCGCCGAACCCGCCGTAGGTATGGTCGTACTGGCGCCCCAGCTCCACGGCGGCGCGGGAGAGGAGATCCTCCGCGGCCAGCTCCCCGGCCCGCTCGGCCCGGGGCCGCTTCAGGTGGGCGACCATCTCGGAGGCGGCCTTCTCGACCTCGTCGCGCCGCTGCTCCCAGATGCCCTTGAGCCGGGGGATCAGCTCCAGCAGCCCCATCCTCCCCCAGCGGCTCTCCTTCGGGATGTAGGTGGCCGCGAAGAAGGGGCGGCGGTCGGGGGTCATCACCACGGTGAGCGGCCAGCCGCCGCTGCCGGTCATCAACTGGCAGACGGTCATGTAGATCCCGTCGATGTCCGGCCGCTCCTCCCGGTCGACCTTGATGCACACGAACGCCCCGTTCAGCAGGGCGGCCGCGGTCTCGTCCGCAAAGGATTCGTGGGCCATGACGTGGCACCAGTGGCAGGTGGAGTATCCGACGGAGAGAAAGACCGGCTTGTCCTCGCGCTCGGCCCGGGAGAAGGCCTCCTCCCCCCAGGGGTACCAGTCCACGGGGTTATCGGCGTGCTGGAGCAGATAGGGGCTCTTCTCGTTCCGGAGACGGTTGGGGGTCCGGGAGGTGGTCATGGCACGCTCCTTTCTCGACGGGTCTCCCGCGTATGGGGTCGGGATCGATCCCTTCACCCGAGGCGGTCGATGGCGCCGGCGGGATCGGTCCGCAGGTGAAAACGGATCACCCGGCGCCCCTTGTCGCGCAGGGCCTGGCCGTCGCCCGAGGCCTGCGCCGCCTTCAGCACCCCGAAGGTGAGCGACGATTCGGGGCACCCGATCTCGTCGGGGATCGCGGCGTCCGCGGGATCGTCCGCGGTGAGCTGGATGAACAGCCCGGCCCCGCGGTCCCCCTTGTGGAGCTGTCCCGTGGAATGGAGAAACCGCGGGCCGTACCCGAGGGTCACCGGGAGGCCGGACCGCTCGCGGAGGCGGGCCCGGAAGGCCTCCAGGGCCGCGCCGGTCTCGGGGGACGGGTGGAGGTAGGCCTGGACCGCCGCGTATGCGCCCGGTCCGGCCTGCGTGAGAAAGGCGGCGAGCGCCGCTGCCGGAGTGGCGCAGCGTTCGGCGCTGCCGTAGACCGCGATCCCCTGTGCCTCCCCTGCGGGCCGCTCCGGAGGGAGCGTTCCCGTCTCCCGGTAGGCGGCGATCATCCTGCGGGCCAGCACCTTGGCGGCCTCCACGTCGGGCTGGTCGAAGGGGTTGATCCCCAGACGCCAACCTGCCGCGGCCGTGGCCATCTCCCAGAGGAAGCACTGCGCCCCCAGGTCGAAGGGCTCCGCCATCCCCACCTCCACGACGGGGTGGCCGGCCCGGGCCAGAACCCGCAGCCCCTCTTCCCCGGTCCGGTCGGCGCCGACGCGGACCGCAACGAATACCCGGTCAGCGCCGTAGGCCGACGGCGGCCCCAGGGGCTCGCCCAGGACCGGGAGGATTCCTGTTCCCTCCTTGCCCGTGCTCTCGGCGATCAGCTGCTCCACCCAGTCGCCGAAGGGGGCGATTGCCGGCGAGAAGAGGAAGGTGAGCTTGTCGCGCCCCTGCGCCGCCAGCTCCCCCAGGAGGGCGCCCAGGAAGGCCCCGCTCTGCTCCTGGCCGGCCTCGGCAGGCGCAGCCTCCGCTGCGGCCGCGGCCCGCGCCAGGAATCCCTCCAGGTCAATCCCGATCAGGGCCGCCGGGACCAGGCCGAACAGGGAGAGGGCCGAATACCGGCCGCCGATCGTCGGGTCGTTGAGGAAGCAGTGGCGGAAGCGATGCGCCGCGGCGATCGCGGCCAGGCTGCTTCCCGGGTCGGTGATAGCGACGAAATGCCGCCCCGCCTCGGCGGCCCCGAGTTTCGCCGCGGCGAGGTTGTAGAAGTACTTCAGGAAGGAGAAGGTCTCCACCGTACCGCCCGACTTGGTGGAGACGATGAACAGCGTCCGCTCCAGGTCGAGCGCCGCGGCGCGGCTGAGGACCTCCGCCGGATCGGTGCTGTCGATGACGGCGAGGTCGAGAAATCCCGCGCGCCTGCCGAAGACCTTCCGGAACACCTCGGGCGCAAGGCTGGAGCCCCCCATGCCCATCAAGAGGGCGAATGCGTAGCCGTCGGCCCGGACGCCGTCGACGAACCCGCCGATGGCGGGCAGGTGCCGCCGCATCGTCGCGGCGCTGTCGAGCCAGCCGAGGCGGTCGGCGATCTCCTGCGGTTCGGGCTTCCAGAGGGTATGGTCTTTCCGGAGAATCCGCTCCGTGAACCGGCCCGCGGCCAAGGCCCGGATGGCCTCGTCCGCCGTGGCCCGGCAGTTTGCCGTCCTGATCGTGGCCCGCTGGGTCGACATGGCGTCACTCCTCACCGCAGCCGTTCGTTGGTGCTGCCCCCCCCGATCATCTCCGTCGCTGCACATCCGCCCCCTCCCGCCCGGGGAGGGAGCGTATTCAGCCCCTTTCGTGAGAGGCAGGTCCGTCTCCCGTCAGGGGGGCGCGGATTCAACTCTCCCGCCAAAGGCAGGTTCAGCTCCTGACAGGAGCGTAGATTCAGCTCCCCGCCGGGATCAGCTCCTCCCCTCCCCCGTGACGGGGGAGGGCCAGGGTGGGGGCGTCCCGCGCGGGCTTCTCACCGGCCCAACAGCCGCCGCGCCGCGGCTGCGACCGCCTCGGCGGTGATCCCGAACTGCTCGTACAGCGTCTTGTAGGGGGCGCTGGCGCCGAACCGGTCGATCCCCACGACGGCCCCCTCCAGCCCCACGTAGCGCTCCCATCCCAGCCGCACCCCTGCCTCGCAGGCGACACGGGCCCGGACGGCAGGGGGGAGGACCGCGTCCCGGTACTCCTGCGGCTCGCGGTCGAACAGCTCCCAGCTCGGGAGCGAGACGACGCGGACGCGGACCCCCTGCTCCGCGAGCGCCTTGCCCGCGGCCAGAGCGATCTCCACCTCGGAGCCGGTGCCGATCAGGATCGCCTCGGGCTCCCCCTGCTTCGCCTCCCAGAGGACGTAGCCCCCGCGCCTCAGGCCGGCGGCCGGGTTGACCGCGGCCCGGTCCGGGACCGGCAGGTTCTGGCGGGTGAGGACGATCGCCGTCGGGCCGGCGGCGTTCTCCAGGGCCGCGCGCCAGGCCTCGACGGTCTCGTTGGCGTCGGCCGGCCGGATCACCGTCAGGTTGGGGATCGCCCGGAGGCTCATCAGCTGTTCCACCGGCTGGTGGGTCGGGCCGTCCTCGCCCACGCCGATGCTGTCGTGGGTGAAGACGTACACCACCCGGAGCCCCATCAGGGCGGCCAGGCGGATCGCGGGACGCATGTAGTCGGCGAAGGTGAAGAAGGTGCCGGTAAAGGGGAGCAGCCCCCCGTGGAGGGCCATCCCGCCGGCGATCGCCCCCATCGCGTGCTCCCGGACCCCGAAGTGGATGTTCCGGCCGGCGTAGCCCCAGCCGCCGCCCACTGCCCCCTCGACGCCCGCCGGCGGATCGCCCGGCTTCTGGAAATCGCCCTGCCCCTTGAGCCAGGTGAAGGTGGAGGGGTTCAGGTCGGCCGAGCCCCCGATCAGCTCGGGCACCGCCGGGGCGAGCGCCTGGAGCACCGCCTCGGAGATCTTGCGCGTCGCCACGTCCTTGGTCCCCGATCCGTACAGCGGCAGCGCCGATTTCCACCCGGCGGGCAGCTCGCCCTTCATCAGCCGCTGGAATTCGGCGGCATCGTCGGGATAGTCGGCGGCGTAGGCGGCAAACCCCTCCCGCCACGCCGCTTCCCTGCCGGCGCCGGATATCAGGGCCCCGCGAAACAGGGTGAGGATCTCCTCGGGCACCAGGAACGGCGGCTCCACCGGCCAGCCGAGGTTCTCCTTGGCCCGCCGCACCTCCTCCGGCCCGAGGGGAGAGCCGTGCGTGGCGCTGGTGTTCTGCTTGGCCGGAGACCCGAACCCGATGGTGGTCTTCAGCCGGATGAGCGACGGCCGGGCAGTCTCGGCCTTCGCCTCGGTGATGGCGCGGTCGACAGCCGCCACGTCGTTCCCGTCGCCGACGGTGATCACCTGCCACCCCTGGGCCGCGAACCGGCCGGTGATGTCCTCGCTGAAGGCGAGAGACGTGGCCCCGGACAGGCAGATCCCGTTGTCGTCGTACAGGCAGATCAGCTTGCCCAGGCCGAGATGGCCGGCGAGGCTGGCGGCCTCGGCGGAGAGCCCCTCCATCAGGTCGCCGTCACTGGCCAGGACATAGGTGAAATGGTCCACGATCCGCAAGTTGTAGTGGTTGAACCGCGCCGCCAGGTGGGCCTCGGCGATCGCCATCCCCACCGCCGCGGCAAACCCCTGGCCGAGCGGCCCGGTGGTCATCTCCGTCCCGGGGGGATGGCCCAGCTCCGGATGGCCGGGGGTCTTGCTCCCCCACTGGCGGAACGAGCGGAGGTCGTCCAGGGAGAGGTCATACCCGGTCAGGTGGAGGAGCGCGTACAGCAGCATCGAGCCGTGGCCGGCGGAAAGGACGAAGCGGTCGCGGTCGACCCAGCGGGGGTTGGCCGGGTTGTGCCGCAGGTGTCCCGTCCAGAGGGTGTAGGCCGCCGCCGCCGCCCCCATCGGCATGCCGGGGTGGCCCGACTTCGCCTTCTCGATGGCGTCCACCGCCAGAAACCGTATCGCATTGATGCACATCTCCTCCAGGGTGCCTTGTCCGCTCATAGCGCAGTCTCCTTAATCGTCGCAGTATTCTCAGGTGTGATCCCTCATCCCCGCGGAGAATCCCCGGCCGGGAACCGCACCGGGGGTCTCGCGCCGGCGGCGGTCCCGGGGATTCGTGCCAGTGCCATCGCCAGTTGGGGCGAGGGGGTTCGGGCGGCCTCGCCGATGAGAGCACTGTACACTAACTCGCTCGTTGAGACAAGGAAATTGGCTTAAGATGCGGTTTCGACTTTTAATTGACAGACCCCCCTGCATCCGTTATAGGAGAGCGACGTTTTCCTGCCGCTGTGCGGTTCGGCAACGGGAAGCTCCCCGCAGCCCGCTGCGGGATTTTTTCGATCCTTCGAGAGGAAAGGGCTCCGTCGTCCCCGCTGGCCTGCCCCGCGGCACACCGCGGGAAGGCCTCAGCCGGCGGATTCACCACGGTCGCGGACCATGAACATACTGCTCGTCAACCCTCCCAATGCCGGCCGCAGCATCCCCGAAGAGGAATACGGCATCACCTCGATCAAGCAGCTGTTTCGGGGGGAGCCTTTCAGCCTCGAGGCCGTGGCCGGCCCGCTTGCCGGCCACGACGTCCGCATCGCGGACCTGAAGTGCGAGCAGGAGCAGTACCTCTGGGATGAATACGCCGGCTTCGCGCCGGACGTGGTGGGGTTCACCGCCGTGACCTGCGAGGCCAACACGGTCCTGCGCCTCGCCGCCGGCCTGAAGCGGCGCGGCCGGACCGCGGTCGTGGTCGGCGGGACCCACGCCACCCTCGACCCTGCCTTCTTCAACCGGCCCGAGGTCGATTACGTCGTGGTCGGTCTCGGCAAGCGGAGCTTCTCCGAGCTCGTGGACCGCCTCGGCCGGGACCTGCCCGGCGACGGCATCCCCGGCGTCAGCCGGACCTCGCCGGGAAAGCCGCTCAGCCTCCTTCCCCGCCGGTACTGCCGGGAGGACCTGATGGATGAGCATCCACCCCGGTACGACCTGGTCGCCCGCTGGCGGGACCGGTACGTGATCGAACGGCTGGGGCTGCGGATGGGGTTCGTGGCCACGGCCGAGGGGTGCACCCATCGCTGCTCCTTCTGCGCCATCCCGGGGATGACCGGGGGGCGCTACCTGACCCACTCACCCGAATCGGTCATCCGGGCGATCGGGCTTTTGGGCGATATCCCCTTCATCCGGATGACGGACGCCAACTCCTTCGGCGACCCGGCCGCCTCGGAGGAGCTCTGCGACGCCATCGCCGCCGCGGGGATCAAGAAACGCTTCTTCGGCGATATCCGGGCCGACACGATCGCCGCCAATCCCGGCCTGCTGAAGAAATGGAAGCAGGCGGGGCTCCACGCCGTGGTCGTGGGGTTCGAGGAGCTCGAGCCCGGCCGCCTCGGGGCGTACGACAAGAGGTATGCCGGGGGAGTCGCCGAGCAGGCCCTCAGCGTCCTGCACGAGACGGGGCTGATGATCGTAGGTGACTTCATCGTCGCCCCCGACTACGGCGAAGAGGAGTTCCGGGCCCTGGAGGAATTCATCGGGCGAAGCGGGATCCAGGTCCCGGTCCTGTCGATCCTCACCCCGGTCCCGGGGACGCCGCTGTACGAGACGATGCGGGAGCAAATCACGGTCCGCGACCTGGACTACTATACCTTCTTGAACGCCGTCGTCCCGACGCGGATGCCGGAGAAGGAGTTTTACGGCGCCTTCGCGGAGCTCCTGAAGCGCCTGCACGACAAGCTGCAACGAACCGCATGAACCCGGAGGAAGTCCATGGAGGTGTACATCAACGACGTGGCCGCGTACCTGCCCAACGCCCCCGTCGACAACGACCGCATCGAAGAGATCGTGGGGAGGGTCCACCGCACCCCCTCCCGGATCAAGAAGCGGATCCTGACGAATAACGGAATCGAGCAACGCTACTACGCCATCGACCCGGCCACCGGGGAGCTCACCCACACCAACGCCGGGCTCACCGCGGCCGCAATCCGGGGGCTCGCCCCCTACCCCGGGTTCTCGCCCGGGGCGATCCAGTGCCTCTGCTGCGGCACCACCACGCCGGACCTGATCGCCCCCGGCCACGGCCTGATGGTCCACGGCGAGCTGGGGACCCCGCCCTGCGAGGTGGTCTCCACGGCGGGTATCTGTCTGTCCGGGATCGCGGCTTTCAAGTACGCCTTCATGAACGTCGCCCTGGGGCTCAGCGACAACGCCGTGGCCACGGGCTCCGAGCTCGCCTCGTCGCTGATCCGGTCGAACTTCTTCGAGCACCTGAAGGCTGACGGCGCCAACGAGCGGCTCCCCGTCCCTTTCGAGTCCGAGTTCCTGCGCTGGATGATCTCCGACGCGGCGGGCGCGGCGTTCCTGTCGCGGTCCGCCGCCCAGGACCGGCTGAGCCTGCGGGTGGACTGGGTCGAGCATATCTCCTACGCGAGCCGTCTGGAAACCTGCATGTACGCCGGAGGGGTGAAAAGCGAAGACGGCACCGTGACGGGGTGGCGGCAGCTCGCCAGCCTCCAGGAGGCCCTGGACGGGAACTACCTGGCGATCAAACAGGACGCGGGGCTCCTGAACGAGCAGATCGTCCGGGTGGCCGTGGATTGGGCCCTGGCCGCGGTGGTGGCGAAGCGGGGGCTGACTGCGGCGGAGGTGGACTGGTTTCTCCCCCACTACTCCTCGGCATATTTCCGGGAGAAGCTGCTGGCGGCCATGGAGGCCCTCGGATTCGGCATCCCCTCCGAGCGCTGGTTCACGAACCTCGCCTGGAAGGGGAACACCGGTTCGGCCTCGATCTACGTCATCCTGGAGGAGCTGTTCCACTCGGGGCGGCTGCGGAAGGGGGAGCGGCTCCTCTGCTTCATCCCGGAGAGCGGCCGCTTCTCCATCGCCTACATGATGCTCACGGTGGTATGAAGATATCCGAAGTCCCGCAGGATGCGATCAAGACGATGCAGGGGGTGAAGAAGGCCCTGTACGCCCTGGACGAGCGGGGCGAGTACCGGCGGACCACGACCCGGGGGTGGGAGGCGGAGGAGATCGTCCTGAGCCAGGTGATCGACGACTTCGCAGCCAAGGCCCGGGAGGCGGCCGCCCGCCTGCGGGCCGGGGAGGCCTCCCCGGTCGAGTACTTCATGAACAAGAAATGGATGGACCTCGCGACCCTTGCCCAGGCCATGGGGCTGTACCGCTGGCAGGTGAGGCGGCACTGCCGGCCCGCCGTGTTCCGGCGGCTGGGGCAAGAGACGCTGGCCGAGTACGCACGCCTCTTCGGGATATCCGTCGAGCGGCTGAAGACCTTTCCCGGGGAGGAGTGAATGGCCGAGGGGAGCCCCTGCGAACACCGGCAGTACGCCCACTGCGAAAGCGGGGTGGTCACCGCGCTTCTCGCGCGGCAGGGCGTCGAGATCTCCGAGCCGATGGTGTTCGGCATTGCCGGCGGGCTTACCTTCGTCTATCTCCCCTTCCTGAAGATCACCGGCATGCCCCTGGTCTCGTACCGCATGTTCCCCGGGGCGATCATCAACGGCGCGGCGCGGGGCCTGGGCGTCCGGTTCGAAAAGCGGCGGTACGCGGACCGGGCCAGGGCCCTGGCCGAGCTGCGCGCCCTCGTCGACGCCGGCGAGTGCGTGGGCCTGCAGACCTCGGTCTACTGGCTCCCCTACTTCCCGCCGGAGATGCGCTTCCAGTTCAACGCCCACAACCTCCTGGTCACCGGCAGGGAAGGCGACGAGTTCCTGGTGAGCGACCCGGTGTTCGAGCATTCCGTCCGGGTCCGGCAGGAGGACCTCCAGAACGCCCGGTTCGCCCGCGGCAGCCTCGCCCCGAAGGGGTTTCTGTACCGCGTCGTCCGGGTCGATCCCGCCGCGGACCGGGCCGAAGCGATCAAGAGCGCGCTCCGGAAAACGGTGCGGATGATGCTCCATGCGCCGCTCCCGTTCATCGGCGTCAAGGGGATCGATTTCCTGGCGCGGCGGATCGAGGGACTCGCCGCCGGCGACCCGCGTCACGCCCGCCTGCTGCTCGGCCACATCGTGCGGATGCAGGAGGAGATCGGCACCGGCGGGGGCGGGTTCCGGTTCATGTACGCGGCCTTCCTCCAGGAGGCGGGGCGGCTGCTGAGTTCGGCCCCGCTGGCGGAGGCGTCGGAGATGATGACCGAGGCGGGCGACCAATGGCGCCGCTTCGCCCTGGCCTGCGCCCGTATCTGCAAGGGGAAGACGGAACGCATCGCCGCAGGGGAGGCCGCGGCGCTGCTCCGCCAGTGCGCGGCCCAGGAGCGGCTCGTGTACGAGCGCCTCAAGGCGGCCACGCTGTAACGGGACGTTGAGAACAGGAAGCATCTCGATCCTGCGTGCTTCCTGCTGTCATTTACGGAAGCGCTTGCCAAGGGATGATTGAATTCAAGCTGTATTCACTGAGTTGACAACCCACGGCCGATTCGGTATTCATTTGCCCACAAGCCTTTGTGTTTCGAATCAGGTCACCATCAAGTGCAAAGATGAGGGAGACACATGCCGTTGAAACTTGAAGATATTATCGATATTCGACAATTTCAAATGCTTCAGGACCGGTTGAATGAGATCTATTCTTTCCCCTCGGCGATTATCGACAACGAAGGCAATGTTCTTACGGCCACGGCGTGGCAGGACATATGCACCAAATTCCACAGACGAAATGGGGAATGTCTGAAAGAGTGCATCAAGAGCGATCAATACATTCTGGAACACCTCCATGAGGCAAATCCAGCGGTAACCTATCGATGTCCTCATGGCCTTATCGACAATGCTACGCCAATCATCATCGAAGGGGTCCATTATGGAAACTTCTTTACCGGCCAGTTCTTTCTCGAACCGCCGGATCTGGACTTTTTCCGTGCACAGGCGAAGGAATACGGGTTCGATGCACAGGCCTATCTGGAAGCGGTAAAAGGAGTACCGATTTGGACCAGGGCACAATTGAACAGCTATCTGTTCTTCATCAAAGGACTGATCGAGGTCATTTCCGCCATCGGGTTGAAAAACCTCAAGGAAATAGAGGCACGGAAGAAGATACAAGTAAGCGAGGAGCGCCACCGCGCAATCCTCCACACGGCAATGGACGGCTTCTGGAGGGTGGATACGCACGGCCGTCTGCGGGAAGTCAACGAAACCTACAGCCGGATGAGCGGTTACAGCATCTCAGAGCTTCTGGCTATGCGTATTCCCGATCTCGAAGCCGCCGAATCGTTGACTGAGACGGCAGGCCATATGCAGAAGGTGGTCTCCCTGGGGGAAGACCGCTTCGAGTCTCGCCACCGTCGAAAGGACGGGAGCCTATTTGACGTCGAAGTAAGCGTCCAATACCGACCTGCCGATGGCGGCCAGGTGGTGGCTTTTTTGCGGGACATCACGGATCGGAAAGTCGCGGAGGCAGCGCTGCGGGCGAGCGAAGAGAAGTTCAGGACGTTGTACGAAAGCATGGCGCACGGCGTTTTTTACCAGAGGGCCGATGGCACCTTGGAGGATATCAACCCGGCCGGTCTGGAAATGTTCGGGATAACGCGGGATCAGTTTTTAGGGCGGTCCTCCTATCACCCCGAATGGAAGGTCGTTGATGAAAGATACAATCAGTTGGATCCGGAACAGCACCCCTCCATGGTGGCCCTGAGAACGGGCCAGGAGGTCACGAAGGTGGTTGGTGTCTACAATCCCACGATAGAAGCTTATCGATGGCTGGTCGCAAATGCAAGACCTTACTTCAAAGAGGGAGCTGATAGGCCTTACCAAGTATGTGTAACGATGCACGACATCACCGATCACAAGCGGGCGGCAGAGGCGCTGCGGGCGAGCGAGGAGCGGTTGCAGATTTCGATCGATCACATGGTCGACGCCTATGCCCTTCATGAAGCAATTCTCGACGATAACGGTCGGATGGTTGACTATCGTTTCCTGGAGTTCAATCCCGCTGCCCAAAAGATTGCCAATGTGACGAGGGAGGCGATCGTCGGCAAGACGGCACGGCAGCTGTTTCCCCATGTCGTGGAACGCAAGTTAATGGACCGTTACGCGGAGGTAATGGCTACCGGCGTCCCGGCAGTTATCGAGGATTTCTACTACGCCGGTGACAACCTCGACAAGGCCCTGAACATCACGTGCTTCCGCATCGATCAATATCATTTTGTCTGTATGTTCAGGGACATCACAGACCGCAAGAGGGCAGAGGAAGAACTGCGCGATATGACCGAGCGGCTTCGCCTGGCCAAGGACTCTGCAAAGGCTGGAGTCTGGGACTGGAACGTCCAGACCGGGGAAATGATATGGGATGACCGCATGTTTGAACTTTACGGGCTCACCCATGAAAATTTCCCCGGCGGGGTCGAAGCCTGGGAACAAGGGCTGCACCCCGATGACGCGTCCCGGGCAATTGAGGAATGTGAGGCGGCCTTGCGCGGGGAGCGAGATTATAACACGGAATTTCGCGTCCGGCGGCCCGACGGGGCCGTCATCCACATCAAAGCGGATGGGACGGTACTCCATGATCAACAAGGGAGGCCCCTTCGCATGATCGGGCTGAACGCGGACATCACCGAGCGCAAGCGGGCGGACCAGGAACTGGCCCTCATCGCCGATATCGGGCGGTTGATTAGTTCCACGCTAGACATCGAAGAAGTCTACGAACGTATGGCGTTGCAGATCAAGGAAGTGATCCCCTTCGATGGCGTGAATGTCAATCTCTTTGATGAGCAGCAGGAAATGGCACGGGTCGCTTACAGCTCCGGTGAGAGGATACCGGGAAGGATGGTGGGAGATACATTCCCGGTGCGGGAGTCGCTTGCGGAAGAGGTTATCCGTACACGCGCTGGGGTGCTTGCCCAACGGGAAAACCCGGAGGATCTCGCCGGAGCATTCCCCAGCCTGATCGATACGGCCAGAATGGGCTTACGTTCTGTAATGAGCGTTCCCCTGATTTCCCGAGATAGGGTGAGCGGAAGCATGACCGTGAGATCTCAAAGACCGTTCGCTTTCACGCAACACGACCTGACCTTGGCTGAAAAGATCGGGCAACAGATCGCCGGGACGATCGCCAATGCACGATTATACCGTGAGCGCAAGCGGGCGGAGCACGAGATGGCAATGCTGGCCGAGATCGGACGAGTGATCGGTTCTACCTTGAGCATTGAAGAGGTATATGCCCAGTTTGCGACCATGACGAAACAGATTATTGGCTTTGATCTCCTCAGCGTCAATGTGCCTGATATCCGCAATAATTCATACCGTGTCGCTTATACCTTCGGCTCTGTAATTCCCGGGCGAACGGTAGATTCTGAAGTTCCGCTCACGGGGACAATGACCGAGTATGCCATGCAAATGCGCAAACCTGTTACATTCCAGTTTGCCAGTGTCGCTGAGCTGAATCGCCAATATCCGCAAATCACCACTGCATTATCCATTCACTATGGATTCTTTTCAAACATGCTCGTTCCTCTCTTCGCGAATGATGCCATTGTCGGTATTCTTCATTTCCGGGCCAGACAGCATGACGCGTATGGCGATAGGGAAGTACGCCTTGCAGAGCGGGTTGGTATGCAGATCGCCGGGGCGATCAAGAACGCGGCGTTATTTGCGGAGCGTAATCGTGCCGAGGAAGAGAAGGAGAGGCTCCAGTCTCAGTTGATGCAGGCGCAGAAAATGGAATCGGTGGGACGGTTAGCAGGAGGGGTGGCTCACGATTTCAACAACATGCTGGGCGTAATCCTGGGGCATCTGGAGCTGGCCACGGACCAGCTGGACTCGTCGCACCCTCTCCAGGAACACATACAGGGGATTCGGAGAGCGGCTGAGCGATCAGCCGAATTGACGCATCAATTATTGGCTTTTGCGCGCAAGCAGGTCGTCCGCCCCAGAGTGATCGACCTGAACGAAACCGTGGAAGGGTCGCTCAAGATGCTGCGGCGCCTCATCGGCGAGGACATCGACCTTGTCTGGATGCCACGGGCCGGGCTCTCTGCGGTCAAGGTCGATCCCGCCCAAATCGATCAGGTGTTGGCGAACTTGTGCGTCAATGCCCGTGACGCCATCGCCGGGGTGGGCAAGATAACCATTGCTACTGATGTTGCTGTCTTGGATGCCGAGTATTGCGACCGCAATCCCGGCTTCGTCGTCGGTGACTATGTATTGCTGACAGTCAGCGACACCGGTTGCGGTATGGACGAAGAGACGATGGGGAAGTTGTTTGAGCCCTTCTTTACCACAAAGGAGGTGGGAAAAGGCACCGGGTTGGGCCTGGCCATGATTTACGGCATCGTGAAACAGAATCAAGGCTGCATCAGCGTCCAGAGTGAGCCAGGCCTTGGGGCTACATTCAAGATCTATTTACCCCGGCACGTAAATCTGGGCGAACAGCTTTCATTGGAGCTGCCGAAAGTGATGCCCGCCCGAGGGCAGGAGACGATCCTTCTGGTGGAAGACGAACCGGAGATGTTGACCGTCGTCACGCTACTGCTTCAGCGCCAGGGGTATACCGTGTTCCCCGCGGCAACGCCAGCTGAGGCTCTGCGTATCGCAAAAGAATACAAAGGGAGGCTTGATCTGCTCATCACCGATGTGGTCATGCCCGAGATGAACGGGAGAGAGTTGGCCCAGACCCTGCTGCGTCGACATGCCAAGCTTAGACGCCTTTTCATGTCCGGCTATACGGCCGAAGTGATTGCCCACCACGGTATCCTCGAAGAGGGGGTGCATTTCATTCAGAAGCCTTTCTCGATCGGGGACATCGCGGCCAAAGTACGAGAAGCACTAGGTCAGTAACGGTCATGTATTACGGAAGAGAGTACCGAAGAACCTGATGAGCCAAGACAACGCGCCGCACACCCCGGATACCGCTCAAAACGCCTCGACTTCCAGGAGCGCATAGTTCCCCCGTGGGTCCCGGTTGAGGTGGGTGAGCCTCCTGCCCGGGAAATCGTTCACGAACAGCGCGATCCCGCAGGCAGCGGCCGAGTCGCAAGTGCCGTACCGGCCGAGGTAGTCGAAGACCGCTGCGGGGCCGAGCGCCTCCTGCCAGCGGGCGGCCTCGTCGGCGGCGATCGCGGCGCCGAAGGCGACCACATCCGCCGGCGCATCTAGCCGGCCGCGGAGCCAAGCCAGGCAGGCCGCAGCGTCCCGGAACGACCGGTTCTCCGCGAAGGCGCCGCAGGCCCCCTCCCGTTCTGGTCGGAGAAGAAACCAGCCGCTGCCGTCCACCGGCCGCCAGCCGCGGCCTGCACGATTCTCGCCGCCCGCCGGGCACGGGGCGATGTCCACCCCGCCGATCAGGGCGCTGCCCTCGGCTGCGGCGGCAAAATCCGTCGCCGCGAGGTCGAGCCCCCGCTCGAAGGAGAGGCGCTGGCTGGAGACGGTGATGTTCCGGCCGCGGGTCCCCAGGTTCTGGGCGAGGTAGAAGGCGGCGGTGTTGCTCATCGTGTTGATGAAGCTGAAGGGCTTGGGGAGCGAACGGGCAACGTAGATCTCGTCGAGGACGGCCGCGGTGTCACCGAGGTTCCCGTGCTCCGTCGTCAGGTAGACCCCCGTATCCGGCGCGAGGGTATGGCCGTGGACGCACTTCCGGGCGCCGATCAGGGCCAGCAGGATGAAGCGGTTCACCCGGCGGAAGTTCTCCCGGCTGTACTTCCGCAGCTCCTCCTTGAGCAGGTTCGCGTCCGCCTCCGCCTCGCCGAGGAAGGCGGCGGCGCCGTGGATGTACAGGGGGCTCATCGCATCCCCCCGCCGGCGAGGATGAGGGTGGTGCAGTTGCCGCCGAACCCGAAATAGTTGAGCATGTACGCCCCCTCCGGCGCCGCGGCGTGTTCGGTCAGGGGGACCAGATCGCACTGGTCGTCCCTCTCCCGAAAGCCCGGGGTGGCCGGGATGAACCCCGCCTTGAGCGACTCGGTGAACAGGATCAGCTCGCAGACCCCGCAGGCGCCCACGGTGTGGCCGATGTACGGCTTGAGGCAGGTCACCGGGGGGACGCTCCCCCCGAAGGTCAGCCGCATGGCCGCGCACTCGGTCCGGTCGTTGTTCTCCGTGCCCGTGGCGTGGGCCTTGACGGCGCGGATGGCCGCCGGCGCGACGCCCGCCCGGCCGAGGGCCCGGTTCATCGTCTCCGCAACGGCCGTGCCCTCTTCGTCGTGGCTGGTCACGCCGTACACGTCGCAGAGGTTCGCCCCGCCGAGGA
>CAIYSL010000055.1 GCA_903928915.1 uncultured Syntrophobacterales bacterium
ATCTTGGTCTACGACATCAGCTCCAAGCCGCCCAGCACCATCGAGTGGGAGTAGAGGGGAGCGCGTCAGGGGGCGGAACCCGTCGCCGCTCAGGATCTTTTTCCGACCCTGCACATCCTCGCTGCGCTGCCGGGAAAAAACTCCGAATCGCGGCAACGGGTCCCGCCCCCTGCCGCGGCCGTAGGTGGGAACAGAAAAATAGGGACAGATACCTATTTTTCGGGAAAAGTCCTGCAGCCCGGTTTCACAAGAGTATAAAGAGACAAGAACGGAAGAAAGATGCCGAAACGCACCGACATCAAGAAGATCCTGATCATCGGCTCCGGGCCGATCATCATCAGCCAGGCCTGCGAGTTCGACTACTCCGGGACCCAGGCCTGCAAGGCGCTCAAGGAGGAGGGGTACGAGGTGATCCTCGTCAACTCCAACCCGGCGACCATCATGACCGACCCGGAGACGGCGGATCGGACCTATGTCGAGCCGATCACCCCCGAGGCGGTGGAGAAGATCATCGCCAAGGAGCGGCCCGACGCCCTCTTGCCCACCCTGGGCGGCCAGACGGGGCTCAACACCGCGGTCGCCGTGGCCGAGGCCGGTGTCCTGGAGAAGTACGGCGTGGAGATGATCGGGGCATCGCTGCCGGTCATCCACAAGGCGGAGGACCGCCAGCTCTTCCGGGCGGCGATGGAGAAGATCGGCCTCAAGGTACCCAAGAGCGGGTTCGCCCGGTCAATGGAGGAGGTGTTCAGCGTCGCCGCCGGGATCGGCTTCCCGATCATCGTGCGTCCCTCCTTCACCCTGGGCGGGACGGGCAGCGGCGTCGCCTACAACCGCGAGGAGCTCGCTGAGATCGCCAAGGGGGGCCTCGACGCCTCGATGATTCACGAAGTCATGCTCGAACAGTCTGCCCTGGGCTGGAAGGAGTACGAGCTGGAGGTGATGCGCGACAAGGCCGACAACTGCGTGATTATCTGCTCGATCGAGAACGTGGACGCGATGGGGGTCCATACGGGAGAGTCGATCACCGTCGCCCCCTCCCAGACCCTCACCGACGTGGAGTACCAGAAGATGCGCGACGCCGCGATCGCCGTGATGCGCGAGATCGGCGTCGAGACGGGCGGGTCGAACGTCCAGTTCGCGATCAACCCCCAAAACGGCGAGATGATCGTAATCGAGATGAACCCCCGGGTGTCGCGCTCCTCGGCGCTGGCCTCGAAGGCCACGGGGTTCCCGATCGCCAAGATCGCCGCGAAGCTCGCCGTGGGCTACACCCTCGACGAGATCCCGAACGACATCACCCGCGAGACCATGGCCTCCTTCGAGCCGACGATCGACTACTGCGTCGTGAAGATCCCCCGCTGGACCTTCGAGAAGTTCCCCGAGACCGAGGATTTCCTGACCACTTCGATGAAGTCCGTGGGCGAGACGATGGCGATCGGCCGCACCTTCCGGGAGGCGCTCCAGAAGGCCATCCGGTCGCTTGAGATCAAGCGGTTCGGCCTGATGACCGAACTTCCCGAGGGGGTCCGCGACCCCCGGGAGTTCCTGGAGCAGAAGCTCAAGACCCCCAATTCGCTCCGCCTGTTTTACATTGCCGCCGCCTTCAGCCGCGGGATGACGATCGACGAGGTCAACCGCCTGACGATGATCGACCCCTGGTTCCTCCACCAGATCAAGACCCTCGTCGAGGCCGAGGAGGAGCTCAAGACCCTACCCCAGACGACGGAGAACCTCCGGGAGGCAAAACGACTCGGCTTCTCCGACCGCTACCTCGGCGGGCTCTGGAATCTCCCCGAGGAGGAGATCCGCCGCCGCCGGTACGCCGCCGGGATCGTCCCGGTCTACAATCTCGTCGACACCTGCGCGGCAGAGTTCGAGGCCTACACCCCCTACTACTACTCGACCTACGAGACCGAGACCGAGACCCGCCCCTCGACCAGGCCCAAGGTCGTGATCCTGGGCGGCGGTCCGAACCGGATCGGCCAGGGGATCGAGTTCGACTACTGCTGCGTCCACGCCTCCTTCGCGCTCAGGGAGGAGGGGTACGAGAGCATCATGGTCAACTCCAACCCCGAGACGGTGAGCACCGACTACGACACCTCTGACAAGCTGTTCTTCGAGCCGGTGACCCTGGAGGACGTCCTGCACATCATCCAGGCGGAAAAGCCGCAGGGGGTGATCGTCCAGTTCGGCGGCCAGACGCCCCTGAACCTCGCCCGCGGACTCGAGGCGGCCGGCGCCCCGATCATCGGCACCTCGCCCGACGCGATCGACCGCGCCGAGGACCGCAAGCGGTTCCAGGAGATCGTCGACCGGCTGAAGCTCCGCCAGCCCGCCAACGGCACGGCCATGGACACCGACGAGGCGATCCGGGTGGCCGAGCGGATCGGCTATCCCGTCCTGGTGCGGCCCTCCTACGTCCTGGGGGGCCGGTCGATGGAGATCATCTACGACACCGAGAGCCTCCGCTCCTTCATGGTCCGGGCCCTCGACGTGTCGCCCGGCCACCCGATCCTGATCGACAAGTTCCTCGAAGACGCGATCGAAGTGGACGTGGACGCGATCAGCGACGGCACAACCACCGTCGTCGCCGGGATCATGGAGCATATCGAGGAAGCGGGGATCCACTCGGGAGACAGCGCCTGTTCGCTGCCGACGATCACCTTCCCGCCCGAACTCCTGGCGCGGATCGAGGAGCAGACGATCCTGATCGCCAAAGAATTGGGCGTGGTGGGGCTGATGAATATCCAGTACGCGATCAAGGACGGCGAACTCTTTGTCCTGGAGGTCAATCCCCGGGCCTCGCGGACGATCCCCTTCGTCAGCAAGGCGATCGGCGTCCCCCTGGCCAAGCTCGCCACGAAGGTGATGATCGGCAAGACCCTCCAGGAGCTGGGGTTCACCAAGCCCGTCCGGCCGGAGCACATCTCGGTCAAGGAAGCGGTCTTCCCGTTCAACCGCTTTCCCAACGTTGACATCCTCCTGGGGCCGGAGATGAAGTCCACGGGCGAGGTGATGGGGATCGACCGTTCCTTCGGCCTGGCCTTCGCCAAGTCACAGATGGCCGCCGGGTTCAAGATGCCGCTTGCGGGCAGGGTATTCTTGAGCGTCCACGACGTGTACAAGGAGCGGATCGTTCCCGTGGCCGAGGCGTTTTCCCGGATGGGGTTCCAAATCGCCGCCACGCGGGGGACTGCGGAGTGCCTCGCGCGGCACGGCCTCCAGGCCGAGACGATCCTCAAGGTGAGCGAGGGGAGGCCGAACGTGGTCGACCACATCAAGAACGGCGACATCCAGCTGGTGATCAACGTCAGCCAGGGGCGGCACTCCTCGCGGAAGGACGCCTACCACATCCGGCGGGGGGCGCTCGTGTACAACGTCCTGTATACGACCACGCTCTCCGGCGCCCGGGCGCTCGCCGAGGCGATCGGCGCCCTCAAGAAGGAAACCTGGGAGGTGACCCCGCTCCAGGCATACCATGGCACGATTGCCGGCAGGTAACCGCGCCCTGTTCGTGCTTCGTGCACGGCCGGGCCGTTGATCTTCTGCGGAAGATGCATAGCTTATAAATTCATGGCCAGGCGAGGCGGGAATGCTTTTTCCCGTAAGGCGGCGATGTTCTTCCCCTCTCCCTGTGGGAGAGGGTCGGGGTGAGGGAAAAAAGGTGAATGGAAACGAAATGATACTGGGGAGCGACCGGGAGGGTAAACCGCGCGAGGAGTGCGGCGTCTTTGCGGTGTACGGCCATGAGGAGGCGGCGCGGGTGGCCTTCTTCGGACTGTTCGCCCTCCAGCACCGCGGCCAGGAAAGCGCGGGAATCGCCTCGGCGGACGGGTGCCAGGTATGGGAGCACAAAGGGATGGGGCTCGCCTCGGAGGTGTTCCAGGAGGACGTGCTCGGGAAGCTGCCCGGGAATCTGGCGATCGGCCACGTCCGGTATTCCACGACGGGTTCGTCGGTCCTGTCGAACGCCCAGCCATTTTTAGTCCACCATGCTGACGAGTACTACGCCCTGGCCCACAACGGGAACCTCGTCAACGCCCAGGAGCTCAGGGCCGAGCTGGAAGAGCGGGGATCGATCTTCCAGTCCACCATGGACAGCGAGGTGATCATTCACCTGATGGCGCCCTACCTGCGGGAAGGGCTGGAGACGGCGCTGACCAAGGCGCTGGCGCGGGTGCAGGGCGCCTACAGCATCGTCATGCTGACCCGGGACCGCGTCATCGCCGTCCGGGATCCCCGGGGGTTCCGGCCGCTTTCGCTCGGCCAGTTCGACCACGGGTGGGTCGTGGCATCGGAGAGCTGCGCCTTCGACCTCGTCGGGGCGAAGTACCTCCGGGACGTCCGGCCCGGCGAGATCATCATCATCGACGAACGGGGGGTCCACAGCCTGGCGCCCTTCGCCTCGGTCAAGCCCTCCCACTGCATCTTCGAGCTGATCTACTTCGCCCGGCCCGACAGCCAGATCTTCGGCCAGAACGTCTACCTCTGCCGGAAGAGGCTCGGCCACAGTCTGGCCCGGGAATACCGCCCCGAAGTCGATTTCGTCATGCCCTTCCCCGATTCGGGGAACTACGCCGCCGTGGGCTACGCCGAGGAGAGCGGGCTCCCCTTCGAGATGGGGATGATCCGGAACCACTACGTGGGGCGGACCTTCATCCAGCCGAGCCAGGCGATGCGGGACTTCGGCGTGCGGGTGAAGCTCAACCCCGTGCAGCCGCTGATCGAGGACAAGCGGATCCTGATCGTCGAGGATTCGATCATCCGGGGGACGACGAGCCGGAACCGGGTCCGCCGCCTGCGGGAGAGCGGCGCGAAGGAACTCCACATGGTGGTGAGCTGCCCGCCGACCCGCCACCCCTGCCCGTACGGGATCGACTTTTCGATGAAGGGCGAGCTGATCGCCGCCGAGAAGGCCGAGGAGAAGGAGATCGCTTCCTTCATCGGCCTGGACAGCCTCCACTACCTCTCCATCGAGGGGATGGTCGAGGCCACGGGCATCCCCCGGGAGAGCTTCTGCCTTGCCTGCTACGACGGCAATTATCCCCTCGAGCCGCCGAAAAACTTCGGGAAGTTCTGCTTCGAGGGCAAGACGCTCTAAGTCAAACCGTCAGCCCGCCACAGCCCGGCAGGTCCATGCCTCCGCTTCGCTTCGGCAGATGATTCCGACGGCGGTGTAAAGACCGGCATGCCCTGTTGCCCGCCGGCCTCATTTGTCGCCCGTATCCGGGTCCTTGCGATTCTTGTCGTAGGTATCCAGGTCCGGCGTGTCGATGCGCACGGTCCCGTCTTCGTTCATCCGGATGAACGTCACGGCCGAGAGGATCGAATACCAGACGCCGATCGGCTTGCCCTGGGGATCGCGCATCTCATGGCCGTACTGGTACTCGTAGAACTCAAAGGCCCTGGTCTTCATCCCCTGGACGATCTCCTTCATCCGCGCCGGGGTCATCTCCACCTCGCGCCAGAGCGTTGCCGGGTCGAGCCGGTACTGCCGGTGCAGCCCCATCAGGGCATTGGGGTGCAGGTTCGCGCCGCTGATGTAGTACCGGTACAGCGGATTGACCTCGTACCGCTCGAAGGCAGCGGTCACCTCCCGGCTGGTTTCGAGCTTTCCGTAATTGCGCAGCAGACCGGCGCAGGCCGCAACGGCCAGACAGAGCGCGATCGTCAGATACAATCCATAGCTTTTTTTCATCGCTGTCCCCTCCTTGTCTTCTGCTCGGGCAGGCACTCCGGCTGAATCCTCAATCCTCCCTTCAGTACGGCTGCGGCCGGCCGTGCGGGTCATCCGAACTGGGCCAGGTACTTGCGGATGTACGCCTCCACGCGGCCGGCGGGCTGGAATATCCCGAAGTGCCCCTCGCAGAGGATATCCGCCTTCAGCCCGAGGAGCCGTTCCATCGACGCCCGCCACTGGTCGATGTCCGACCCGAAGGCCGGCAGAAATGGGCCGTGGATGTCCTGGCCGAACAGGACCCGCTTACCGCCGCGCTCCAGCCTGAGGGCGATCGAACCGGGGGTGTGGCCGGGGATGTGGACCCAGTGGAGGGTCTCCCCGCCGAAGCCGATCCCCTCCCCTTCTCCGGTCAGCCGGCGGTCGGCGGGGGTCGGCGGAAACGCGATCCCGTACCAGTCGGCAGCCGTGCGGATGGGGTCGCCCGTCTCCAGGGCCTCGGCGTCGAGCTCGTGGATCAGGAGCCGGCACCCGAGCCTGCTCCGCAGCTCCGGCGCGGCGCCGATGTGGTCGATGTGGCAGTGGGTGAGGATCAGCGTGGAGATCGCCGCCGGGTCGAGCCCCTGCTCTTCGATATTGTCGATGATCCGCTCGACGCTACGGCCCGCGCCGCAGTCGATCATCACCAGCTCCCCGGCGAAATCGATCACGAAAGCGGTGGCGTCCTCGGTGCGGGAGACCTCCGGTCCGGCTACCAGGTAGACCCCCGGGGCGATCAGTTCAGCACCCATGTTCTCCCTTTCCGCAGCGCCGATATCCGAACTAAAGAATCAGCCGGAGCGCAGCGATCGGCTGTATTGCCTCGTCCGGCATTTACTCATGTGTGACAAATATGAGTTTTTCTGTAGAAAAGCCAAGCGCTGCCGCTTTTCTTACAAGTCTCTCCTTCAGTTCATCGCCTATTTCAGGTCTTCTCGCTAAAATCCATAAGTATGATTTGTCGGGACCACACACGAGTGAATATTGATACCCGTCATGGTCAAGTTCGAAGATGATGTAGGAACCGTAGAATGGCCCGAAGAATGAAACCTTAAGATATCCTTGATCGGGCTGATTAACGAAATAGGCCCTTCCTTCAACTTCTTTCCATTTGGCTTCCTTTTCAGAGAAACCGCGGTTCAACACCCTGACACCGCCGTCTTCGCGCAGGCTGTACTGTGCCGTTACTCGGGTTAACCCTCGTTCAAACGAATGATCCAGTCTGGCAATTTCGTACCACTTCCCTAAATATTTCTGCAAATTGAAATTGCTGACAGGGCTGACGTCTGCCGGGATTCCAACGCACCCACCTATAAAAAGAACGAACAAAAGGGATGTCCATTTCAATAGCATTTAACCTCCAGAGCCGAACGGTTAGCTCACCGGGACCCAGGTTCACCGGTGATCCGGTGAAGCGATTCGTCATCGCTATTTTTCAGGTTCATCAGGAAACTGAGCACCATGCCATACAGCCACAATCCATAAGCTATCGCCTTTAATCTTATAGAAAAAACGATACGGATTTACGATAACTTCACGAAAAGGGAGTTCCGGAAACTCCGGCAGTTGTCTTCCTGACTCTGGAAATTTATTGAGACGGGAAAGCGATTTCTCCACCTTCTGGCGAAAGGCTGCTGCTGCAGACTGCCTGTCGCGGTTAATACAGGCAATGGCTTCAAGAAACTGGCGGCGAGCTGTAGGCGTAAATAGGATTCTCAAAGTTTGGCAGCCTCAAGATAACGGTCAGCTTCTTTCAGCACCTCGTCGAGATCATGGCCGAGTCCTGCCGCTAATTCTTTCTCGCCCTTGGCCAGCAAACGCAGAATATCCATTTCGTTCTGTACGCTCTTATATACTTCCATGCTAACCATGACGGCAGCCGCTCTTCCGCGCTGAGTAATGAAAACAGGTTCCCTCGATGACGAAACACTCTTCACCACGCCGCTGGCGTTTTGTCTAAGATCGGAAATGGGTATAATTCTTGGTGCGCGTGGCATTGGTTGTACCTCCTGTAAATGTTTCTATTGTACTGTCAAGTGTACATCCAATGGATAGTTTGTCAAGAGGTTCATTACAGAGATTCATTACATTCTCTTGATAACAGCGAAGCTTGCACCGGGTATGGCTCTCGGGAGGCTTCCAGATCCCCAAAGACGCCAGATAACAAAAGAAATTGCATGTCGATTTATTGGAAATAGTTTACTTGCAACGCGCACGTCTTACGTCTCAGTCCCGCTGGTACCGCTGCACCATCTGTTCCGTTCGGCCCCTCCTGGCCCGGCAGGCCGCGCTCCGTTCGGTGCTGCACAGGAGCTTGGCCAGGGCCACGCCCGCCACGAACCCCCCCACGTGGGCCCAGAAGGCGACCCCTCCCCCGGCCCCGGCGAGGGCGGGGATCCCCCCGAGAAGCTGGATGACGAACCAGTACCCCAGCATCAGGAAGGCGGGTACCACGAACCGGGTGATGTAGAACCCGAAGAATACCAGGACGTGCACCGGCGCCCGGGGGAACAGGACCGCGTAGGCCCCCATCACCCCGCTGATGGCACCCGAGGCCCCCACCATCGGCACCACGCTCCGCGGGTCCGTGACCATTTGCAGGGCCGCGGCCGCGACACCGCACAGGAGGTAGAAGAGGATGAAGCGCACCTTGCCCATGGCGTCCTCGACGTTGTCGCCGAACAGGGCCAGGAACCACATGTTGCCGACGATATGGAACCAGCCGCCGTGCATGAACATCGAGGTGACCACGGACCAGACAGAGGCGTCGGCCGCCAGCACGCAGGCCAGGCCGTCCCCCAGGGGCACTTTCGTCCCCGGCAGCGCCGTGCCGAGAAGCTCGCCCGGGATCAGTCCATACTCGCAGATCGAGGCGGCCAGGGAGAAATCGGACCCCAGCCCCTGGATGAACACCCACACCAGGGCGTTGAGGCCGATGATCAGGAAGGTCACCAGGGAGGCGCCCAGGGTGGGATTTTCGTCGCGCAGAGGAAACATGCCGCTCCTTTTTTCGGTATTCGAGTGACGGGAATTATATCACAGTTTTTGAACGACAGACGAAGTGTGGTTGATGAGGATATCCCTACATCAGCCCTACAAGACGATTGGAACGTTCTGTTATATAGGCGTGATTATCAATCACGATCTCGAACATACCGCTCCGTCCATGCTAGTTCCAATCCACTGCAATAGGATTTGCCTGCCCCGCAGTGATGGTCGTCACCGGACTCCAATACTGGGCTCCTCCCTCGTCAATCCTGAATTTGTAAGAACGGTTCGGAAGCAGAAATTCTACAGTGCCATCTATATTCGTCGTGCCATGTAAGCCGAGGTAGGAGCCACTGCTGCTGAAAAGATAAACAGGCGCGCCGGAGACGGGACTACCGCTCTTCCGTGCTATGATCTGCGCCACCCCATGAGGTATGCTCACCGCAGCATTCTGAAACTGGAATATTTCGGACCAGAACTGGTTTCCCAGGTAGTCCGCCCTTACTTTGAAGCCCTTATTCGGCAGATCGAATGCTGCCCGTCCGCTACTGTCTGTTGTCTGCACCTTGCCCAGATAGCTTCCCGACGGTGCGAAGAGGTAGACACTGACCCCAGCGATAGGCTGGGTTCCCTGGTACATTCTTGCGATCGTGATCGCAACTGCCTGGTGCGGAACAGACAGCGCACCGGAGAGTGTATCGGGAACAGCGAAGATGTCACTCCAGAATTGGTATCCGAGATAGTCTAGCCGGAATTTGTAGCTTCCGCTGGACAGGTTGAACGATACCCGGCCGGCTGCATCGCTGGCACTTGACATCCCCAGATAGGATCCGCCGGGGCTGAACACATAGGTTCGTACACCCGCTAACGGTTCGCTCCCCCGGTCGATTACCAGAGTGAATTGTCCGCCGCCCAGGGCGAGCTCGAACGCAGTGGCCGCATTCTGGTTGAGCCCCGCAGTTACCCAGAACTGTCCGCCTTGGTGATCTGCCCGGAACTTATATTCGCCCGCAGGCAGTCGAAACTCTGCGATCCCGGCGGCGTTCGTTACGGCCGAGAGTCCGAGGTACGTCCCGGCGGAGCTGAAGACGTAAACCGGCACACCCGGGATGTCTTGACCTCCCAGGGTAACATGGACAAGGGCGGTGCCCTCCGGGATGAGGATCGTCATATCCTCCCAGGTGAATGTATCAGTCCAGAACTGCCGCCCTAAGTAGTCAGCACGCACCTTGCAGGGGAGCTGCGGCAGGTTGAACATCGCGCGACCGTTTGCGTCGGTTGCTGAATGCACGGATAAAAATGCCCCGGTAGCACCGAAGAGATACATGGGGATGCCTGACTTGGGCAATAGTCTGCCCGCAAGAGAACCCAGAGCCGTGATCGTGACACTCCGGTGGGTAATCGTCCTGGTGAGGCTCATCGTCGTTGGCACCGCCACCACCTCTGTCCAGAACTGCGAGCCGAGGTAATCGATGCGAAACTTGTAATTGCCGTCGGCGAGACTATAGAATGCCTGCCCGCTGTTGTCCGTTGTCTTGGAAAGGCCGAGGTATGAGCCTGCCGCGCTGAATGCATAGCACTTGACGCCGGTCAGCGGGTCCGAGTCGCCTTTGAGTACCGTCAGGGTAAACGATCCGCCGCCCGTGTTGATGGCTATCGGCTTGAGCTGATCCGCAACGAGCGTCTCTTCGGGACTCCAATACTGGTTGCCAAGGTAATCGGCACGGAATTTATATGAAGCCGCAGGCAAGCGGAATGTCGCCTTTCCGGAGGCATCCGTTGTCCCGGTCATCCCGAGGTATGAACCCGATGGTGTGAAAACATAGACGTTGACACCGGCGATGGATTGACCGCCCTGAATAACCGTGATCTCCGCATCGGCCATGGGAACATTGACTACCGTATCCTGCGCATTGAACACGGAGGAGAAATATTGCCTGCCCAGGTAGTCTGCCCGAACCTTGTAGTCCTTGCCGGGCAGCGAGAAGCTCACCCGCCCGTCACCTTCGGTTTTTTGACTCAAGCCCAAATAAGAATTTGCAGGTGAAAAGAGATAGACGGTGACCCCGGCAAGCGGCGAGGTAACTCCCTGGCAGGTGCTGTTGACGGTTACGCCGACCGGATGGTGCGGTATCGTCAGATCGATGCTCTTCGCCGTGGTTACCTGCACCGTGTCGCTCCAGAACTGGTATCCGATATAGTCGGCGCGAAGCCTGTAATTACCCGGGGAAATGGTGAATCGGACGGCACCGGCGGCATCGGTCGTCTGCGTCTTTCCCAGATAACTTCCGCTCCCGTTGAACAGGTAGGTGTTGATTCCCTGCAAAGGGTGATCGGCGTCCTTACGAACCGTGACCTGGAGCTGGACCTCATTGGTCGCGGCTGTGGTCCTCTGCTGGATCCGGTTGCCGACCGCATCGTACTGATATTCGACGATGCTCCCGCTCGTCGTGTTCTCGACGCGTATGAGGCGATTCAGTTCGTCATAGGTGTAATTGATCGTGTCGGTAAGAGAAGGGCGAGGGGTGACGAGGGTAAGCGCGATAACGATTGCCAGGAATATCGTATACCGTAACTTGATATCCATGTTCCTGTCCTCATCGGCTGTTGGGGGAGAGTAATACTCATCACGAATCAAAAACCGATACTCTCCTGTCAGGGGTAAATCATGAATTCACCACCTATTGAAAAACAGACACTGATACTTAAGGACACCCCAGTCCCGGTGAAGATTATCCAATTGACCCATTCTGGCCCATGGTCACCCCAGCCAAATAGCAAATGCAGGACAACACGTAGGAGAGTGCCAAAGATGAATAATCCGGCAAACAGCCCAATAGCCACTCCCAAAATGATCAATACTATTCTCTGTATAATCACTCTATGTGCAGCCATCACAATCCCGCACAGAGCTAACGGTTTACACTTGCTGCTCTGGTTGCCTAAAGATAAATAGGACCATAAATTGCGTGATTGCCATGCCAACGATGCCGATTATTATTCCCCAAACAATGCCTGACGACAACGTACCGAAAAAGGTGAACGGGTCATAGAACAACGGATACCGTCCTAGACCTAAGCTAAAAGCCATGCCCCATATGAATCCTACTCCAAAAGTAAAATAGAAGCCGACCCACCTCAGTTGCTTCTGCGTGGCTTCCTTCTTAATTCTTACTCGGATTTCCCAATACAATAAAGCGAGGTAGACACAAAAAAGTCCCACCTCTACGATAAGATAAAGTATCTCCATATGTTGGGGTACAATAATGTTCTTATTCAAGAGAAGTGTGCCGTAGAAAATCGTCCCCCATATGAGTAGCTTGGGAAGCATGCTCATTTCAATCCCTCTTTGAACGGCCGATTCCTTCTCTTATCGAGTGACTTCTTGAACTCCGATAGCCACAATCTGGTCACTCTTTCCATGGTCTGGTCTCGCAGACTGCCTTCACAATATTTATCAGGTTCATCACCCATAGCATAATGCTTCGAAGGTATGATACCCATGTGTGAGAATGAATCTTGAAGGGAATGTAAGAAACGACCGAAAGATGCTGCATTCCCAATAGCGACGTCCCTTAGTAAGTCTTGCTCAGCTGTTCCCTGAGGGAAATGATATGTCAAGAACGTGCCAACAACATAAGCTCCCCATTCATCTGGTCGTTGAAAGTAGGATTCATCAGTCGATTGGTTTGCTGTAGCAATAATTCGTGCCGTAGCCGGATCTATGCCAGCCTGCAATGCCCACATCTCGGTCTTATAGTAATGAACATCCCAGCCGTACAGGCCCCAGGGATCAATCCAGTTCATCGGATTATTTTTCACGTACGCGTACAGGTTAACATCCCCGCCTACGAATCCGATGGGATCCCTCTGGAGGAACCGACCAGCCTTCGGGTCGTAGTATCTTGCCCGGTAGAAGTAGAGACCGGTCTCCGGATCATACTCCCGCGCGGTGTATGTGTACGGCTGAACAACGGCCGGCATATCGTTCAAGATGTTGCCGAAAGCGTCGTACCGGTAGCTCTGCACCACGCTGCCGGTACTGTCCGTCAGGGCAATGATCGATCCCAAGTCGTCTGCGTGGTAGCAATACAGTTGCCCATCCTTCTCCATTGCCAGCGGTTCGTCGATGCCGGGACCGTGGATATACCGCGTTACCACCGCTCCCGTCTGATCGTATTCCAGGAGGATGTCCTCACCCTCGTAAAGATAATGGCTGATCGTTCCGTTCACATTCTTCTCGATCCGCCGGCCCAGAGGGTCGTAGGTGTACGTGGTTACTTGGGTCCCCCCGTTTGTCTCCACACGGACGAGACGCTGCTCGTCGTCGTAGGCGTAGACCGTCTCCCCGGCTGTATCGGTCTTCCGGGTCCGGTTTCCGTTCGGGTCGTACCCGTAGGTTGTTGCGTTGAGCGTCAGCAGCTCATTGGCCGTGCCGTAGGTCATCGTCTCGGTACCCGCTGCTTCGGAACCGGGCGATGCGGTATCGGTCTGGGTGAGGCGATTGTCCACCGGATCGTAGGTATAGTTGATCTCGGCCAGCACCGTCCCTCCTGATCCGGTGTGTTTCAGTCGCAGGAGGTTGCCGTTGTTGTCATAGCTGTATGCAGCGGCCGTACCGTTCGGCATGGCAAGGCCGGTCCTCCGGCTGTTGGCATCGTATCCGAAGCTGAAGGTCGCGTTATTCGCCGCGATGGCGTTCAGCCGCCCTGCTGCGTCATAGCTGTAGGCGATCGTCCGGCCGTCAGGCGTGACGGTCGCAGTCCTGTTTCCGGCCGGGTCGTACTGATACTGTATCGACCTGTTGTTCGAGTCGGTGACACTGGTCAGCCTGTTGTTAGCATCGTAAGCGAAGCTGTAGGCTATGGCGCTGTTGGCGGCATCGATCAGGTTGCCGTTGGCGTCATACTGATACTGGGTGGTACTGCCGTCAGGGTACTGCTTGCGGGTCAGGCGGTTCGCGGCATCGTAGGTGTAGTTGATCGCCCTGCCGTCGGGTTTGGTCCCGGTAAGGAGTCGCCCCCGCGCATCGCGGGTGAGGTTGGTTTCCCGGCCATTCGGATCCGTCTCTCTGATCAGCCGTCCGGCAGGATCATAATCATACCGGGTGATACGGCTCAGGGTGTCCGTCAATGAGGTGAGTTTCTCAGCTCCTCCGCATCCGCTGCCGCAGCTGGCAGGTCCGTAGCTCAGTTGAGTCAATTTGTTCAGGGCATCGGTAATCCGGGTAAGCTGTCCGCGGTAGTTGTATTCGTACCGGGTCGGCCGGCCATTGGCGTCGGTCGCCGAAAGGATCTTGCCGCGAAAGTCGTAGGTGAAGGTGGTAACATTACCCTTGGGATCGGTCGCCTGGATCATCTGATGAAGAGGGTTGTAGACAAACCGGGTGAGGTGGCCGAGCGAGTCGGTCATCGTCAGTCGGTTGCCGACGGCGTCGTAGGTAAAACTGGTTACGTTGCCCAGGGGATCGGTGATGGATATGAGGTTGTTCTGGTTATCATAGGTGGACGCAGTCGTCCGGTTATTGGGGTCGGTCATCGCGATGACATTCCCTTTGGTGTCGTATTGGAAGGTTGTCGTGCCGATCGGCGCGGCCACGCTGGTGAGGTTCCCCCTTGCGTCGTAACCGTAGCTGGTCACGCCTCTCTTGGGGTCGGTGCTGCGGGTAACCAGATTCAGACTGTTGTATTCATAAGATCTGAGGCTGACTACCGCGCCCTGGGGGTCTTTCAAGGTCACGGAGGTGACGTTGCCGTTGGCGTCATGGGTGTAGCTCGTTACGCTCCCGTCGGGTTCTACGGTGGAGGTAAGATTCCGCTTCTGATCGAAAAAAAATCCGGTGGTATTGCCCAGCGGATCCGTCTTCTGTGTCTTTACGGCGAGCGCATGATCGTACCGGTACGTCCAGACGCCGCCGTCCTTTTCGGTGATGGTGGCGGCTCCGGGTTGGGTGTACGCCATCTTCCGGGTCCCGTCGGGTGTGGTTGATCTCCTTATCCAGCCATTTGTGTAATATTCGTAGGTTATCGTGTTCCCCGCCGGGTCGGTCTTGGCCTGCATCAACCCATTGCCATCGTAGGTGTACTGCCAGGTATAGCCCAAGGGGCTGCTGATCGAGGTAAGAAGGCCGTCTGTATAACCCAGATTGTACACCCTGCTGTCGGCATCGCTTATCGAGACAATCCTTCCGTACATACTGGAGATGGCGGTAACCCTGCCGTTGGGGTCGGTGACACTGGCCAACTCACCGCCGCTGGTGTAGACCAACGTAGTCGCGTTGCCATTTCGGTCCGTTATCGAGGTAAGGCGACCGGCCTGATCGAAATGCTGGATCAATCCATTCTTGACCGTTCGGGCAAATGAGGCATCCGAGTTCTTGATGATCTGCGATGTGTCGCCACTGACGGCATCGGGAAGATAGATGCCGTTCGACAGATAGAAGGGAAGGATATTTCCATCGCCGGTCTTGAGCTTCAGGTAAACATTACTGCTCACGGGTATCAGTAGTTTAAGGTTGTAGTTGTGGGTCCATTTCTTCCCCAAAGGACCATTGTAAGGATCAAGGCTGTTGTAGGTCAATGTCAAGCCTGCCACATGCTCAGAAAAATGCAGGTTGCCGCTCTTGATGTTGGCTGCGGATTCCCAATCGGCATTGGGTGAACGAGGATCGTTCGGACAACTGCCGCCGATATCGTTCGTTTCCGGATCCGGAGACCAACTACCCGATATCCCTTCCAGACCTGTCATCAACATGGCCGGGCAGCAGGAATGGTACTTCATTATGTTGGATCTCACATCCTCCCAACCCAGTTCTACCAGGCGTGCGTATGCTGCTTCGGTACCGCAATTTGACCAAAGGTAAGTCTCCATGCAGTGTGCGCAGCTGAACCCTCCGTTCGCCAAATTCGACTGAGTCCCTGCCCGACACTCCGTTATCTTGTTACTCTGACAGTTATACTGCTTCTTAAGAATATAACAATTGCACAGATTGAGGAGGCAACCACACTGGTTCAAGTCTTCCCATGTTTTCATCGCGACTTCAGTTGGATTGTTGGACTGCGTCACCGCTATGGTAAGAAGGTCGGATTGTCCGCAGGAATCGACCAGACTTATGGTGGGGGTATGCTGGCAGTAGGTGTTTGCCGCTGGTGCGGTAAAAATGATCGAATCCCCGGTCACGGCGGAAAGGGTTCCGCTGCCCCTCGCGATTGCCCACCTGTAAGGACCACCGCATCCCCCTAATGCAGTTAACTGTTGACTTTCATTGAGCAGCATCTGCGGCTTGTAACTACCATTGTCTTTCAGTGCCAGAGGATATTCAATGACCGGAGCACCAGCGGTTCCAGTCCGCGCAACCGACCGATCGGATAAGGTCCCCGTGGCGGTCCTGTCGGACATGGAGAAGTTGCCATCGTTGTTCCCAGAGCTGGCAGTTGCTTCTAGTCGTGCACCGTTTCGATAAATAGATGATCCTTGACCGGTAGCTGTGATACTACCGGTACTCGCCGGATCGATCGTGCTCTCGGCGGGTTCACCGGTGCTTCGCAGCATTCCGCCAATCGTCGGAAACGCGGAGGGGATCTTCGGGTTGTAGGCGATGGTCCAGTCGCCGAATGCCGTCGCAGTATTCATTTCTTCATAGGCGATCCTGAAATAGCCCGCCTCTGCCCAGTCGACGCCCCAACTGCCTTTTACAGTGAATGCCTGATCTCTGTCATCATAACCGACGATCAGGGCTGCATGGTATCCTACAAAATCTCCCCAAACATGCGAATAAATCCCGGAGTCGTAGTAAAAGAAGTCGGTATTGACCGCCATGAGCGTAACCAGGGGCCCATATCCGTAGAGGGCCTCCTTGATAGCTGCGGCGCTGGGTGCGACGCGGGACCAGCCGGGAATGGCATAGGCTTCTGATGCCCAATCGGGATTGCCGTTGGCGCATGAACCGTTCGATGCGGTGAACGGGGCGAAGTCTTCGGGAGGGAGGCCATAATTGCTGATAAAATCGGACGCCAGATCAATGTAGCCCGCATCACTTTTCCCTGCATTACTGCAGGCCAGGACCTGCTCGGAGAGGTCGAGCTGCGCACCGGGGGCACTTTGAGTAATCAGGACCTTGGATTCCAAGGCTGCTGAAATCGCGAAAGCCCAACAGAGGCCGCAATCGCCCTGATCCTTGACCGGCGTGACGAAGTTGTTACCGCTGTAATTCCGCCAGTCGAGCCGGGTAGGTAAAGGGGAAGATGTGCGGGACAAGACACGTTGAGTGAACGAAAATGACGGGAACCTTGAACCGAGTCGCTTGTTGCGCTCCGCCGGAGTGAGACTGGAAATAGATGTCTGCTTTGCGGTCCACCGGGAGTCTTGCCGGCTGATAGCCCGGGTGACTTGTTCAAATTCGGCGCTGTCGGCAAGAACTCCGGACACAAAAGAGGGAACACTTAACGGAACAACCAGGATAACAGACAACGCAAGAACAGATCGTAGCTTCATAATCTATCCTCCGTCTTGTACCGGATTGTCAGATATGTTACCGCTCTTTAGACATACCTCCTGGATGGTTTCTCAAAAAAAGCAAGAACTGGGCGCTGCAGTTTGAGGAGTGTGACGAAGGAAGAATATCGATATAAATAAAATGACGATTATGTCAAGCATTATTTCCTCGGGGTACTTTCATCTCCTATGTCCATTTGCCTCTCGGGTGAGCAGTGGCGTTTCGCTAGCCCCCCGGGGCATCCCCATGGTTTCGTTGACAAGGCACGATTATTATACTATACGCACCCCTGCGAACCTCTCAACCATGCCTTTGCCCCGCCCGGTTGCGGGCTCGGGTGGATTTCGAAATCGTTTCTGATATCGCGTTGGCCGCCTCATCAAATCCGTCGGGGGCGGCCGTGCGTCTGTACGTTGCGACGGAAGGCCGGACAAGGTCCGAACGAGTGGAAAGGGAGGATGTGCGTATGAAGAAGATGCTGCAGGCGGTGTTGGTTGTCCTGATTCTGGCGGTGGCCGTTGCCCCCGTCCTGGCCAAGACGAGCTGGAACGCCAACTCGGTCTGGCCGCCCAAGAACCTTCACAGCGTCGGCCTGACGGACTTCGCCGAGAAGGTGAAGAAAGCCACCAACGGCGAGCTGGAAATGGTCGTCCACACGGGCGGCGCGCTGGGGTTCAAAGGTCCCGACCTCCTGAAGGCGGTCCGCGACGGCCTGGTCCCGGTCTCCGATATGCTCATCAGCGGCGTGGCCGGCGACGAGAAGATCTTCCAGATCGTGACCCTGCCGTTTTTGGTCCGGAATTTCGACGAACTGCGGCTTTTGATCGACATCTCCGCCCCCTACTTCGACAAGAGCGCCCAGAAATGGGGGCAGAAGATCCTGTACATCGCCCCCTGGCCGGGCGCGGGCCTCTGGACCAAGAAGAAGGTCTCCACCCTCGCCGAGCTCAAGGGGCTCAAGACCCGGACCTACGACAAGAACGGCGCCCTGGTGATGGAGGCCGTCGGCGCGACCCCCTTCGCGCTCCCCTTCAGCGAGGTGTACACGTCGCTGCAGACCGGCCTGATCGACTCCGTCATGACCTCCACCCCCACCGCCGTGGACGGCAAATTCTGGGAAGTGCTCAAATACTTCGAACCGCTGAACATCACCATCGCCACCAACATGGTGACGGTCAACCTGAAGGCGTTCCAGAAGCTCCCGAAGGCCCAGCAGGAGATCCTGGTGAAGGTCGGCAAGGAGATGGAAGCGGCGATGTGGGCCAACGTGAAGACATGGGACAAGGAGCAGGAAGGCATCAGCAACAAGAACGGCATCGAAACGGTCAAACCCTCCGACAAGCTGATCGGCGAGCTGGAGAAGATCACGGAAAACATCCGCGCCGAGTGGCTCAAGTCGGCGCCCGCGGACGGCAAGAAGATCTACGACGAATTTCTGAAGAAGGCGAAGCGGTAAAGGCTTCCCTGGGTGGCAGGTTCGAACCGGGTCCCGGGCGTGGGTCGTCTCCCGTCCGGGATACCGGACGGTGTCTCGGTCTGCTTGTCCGCCAGGGGCTCGGCATGTGCCGGCAAGCCCTTTCGCGTTGCTCCCTGGAGAGATCCACTATGAAGGCTTTCATCAACACCATCGATCGGATTTCCGGTTTCGGCGGCTTGCTGGCGGGGATCATGATGGTCATCGCGCTTGTCATAGGCCTTGCGGAGATCATAACCCGGTCCGTCTTCGGAAAGACCCTGTACATCGCCGACGAGTATTCGGGCTACCTCATGGCCATGCTCACGTTTTTCGGCTTGGCCTATACGCTGCGCGAGCGGGGGCACATTCGGATGATGTTTCTTCCCCATTTCCTGAAGGGCCGGCGCAGGGTGATATTCAACATGGTCTGCATGTTCGTGGGGCTCCTGTTTTGTATCGGACTCGTCTCGTTCACCGGCGAATTCTTCTGGGACTCGGTCGTCAATCAAACGCAGTCGATGCAGATCACGGAAACCTACCTGGCGATCCCGCAGGCCTTCCTTCCCGTCGGATCGTTTTTCCTGCTGCTCCAGTTCCTGGCGGAGTTTTTGAAGGGCGCCGCGGTGCTGCGGCAGGATACGGCGGGACTCCGGATCCTGGAGGAAACCGACGAATTGGGACGGTAGCGGAGGCATGCTTGCGACCCCCCTGACCGGAGGCGAAACCCCGCAAGCTCCGGTCTGTGAGCGGGAAGCTTCACACCCGGCGGAGAAAAAGCATGAACATTGATCTGGGACCTGTTTCCGCGGCGATCCTCGGCCTGCTCATCCTGTTCCTGGGCGGATCGATCTGGATCGGCATTGCCCTGTTCCTCGTCGGCATGGGCGGCTTCATCATCTTCACCGACGTCTCCTACGGCTCGCTCTTGGCGAACATCGCCTGGAACAACACCAGCGGCTCGGCCATGATGTCGCTGCCCTTCTTTATCTGGATGGGGGAAATCCTCTTCCGGAGCAAGATCTCCGAGAACTTGTTCCGGGGCCTTTCGCCCTGGATGGATTCGATTCCGGGACGGCTTGTGCACGTGAACATCCTGGCCTGCACATTCTTCGCTGCCGTCAGCGGATCGTCGGCGGCCACGACGGCCACCGTCGGCAAGATCACCGTCCCGGAATTGAAGAAACGGGGGTACGATCACGATCTTTCCATCGGATCACTGGCCGGCGCAGGGACGCTGGGGTTTATGATACCGCCCAGCATGCCGATGCTCGTCTACGGGATCATCGGCGACGTGAGCATCGGCAAGCTCTTCATCGCGGGCTTCATCCCCGGGTTTATGCTGGCCTTCATGTTCAGCGGCTACATCCTGGTGCGCTGCCTGATCTCTCCCGAACTCGCCCCCCGGGGGGAAGACCGCTTCACCTGGAGGGATCGGCTCATCGCTGTCCCCGCGATCCTGCCGGTCGTCATCCTCATCCTTTTCGTCCTGGGCAGCATCTACATGGGATGGACGACGCCCACGGAGGCGGGGGCGCTGGGCGTCGTGGGCGCCTTCTTTTTCGCCGCAATCACCCGGAGCCTCACCTGGGAGGTGTTCAAGGTGAGCCTGGCAGGCTCGGTCCGCACGAGCTGCATGATCATGCTGATCGTCATGGGCGCGGCGTACCTGTCGAACGTCATCGGCTATCTGGGGATCACCCGGGCGCTGACGCAATACGTGACCCTGATGGAGCTGTCGCCCTACATGCTGATCGTCATCCTGACGATTCTCTATCTTATTCTGGGTTGCCTCGTCGACGGCTTCTCGATGATCGTCATGACCGCGCCGATCGTCCTTCCCCTGATCGAGGCGGCCAAGTTCGACACGGTGTGGTTCGGGATCTACCTGGTCCTGATGATCGAGCTGGCGCAGATCACCCCCCCGGTGGGGTTCAACCTCTTCGTGATCAGCGGCCTCAACAATGACGACCTGGTGACCATAGCCCGGGCGGCATTCCCCTTCTTCGTCATCATGCTGCTGGCGACATTTCTATTGACGGTATTCCCGGAGATCGCCCTGTTCCTCCCCAGCCGGATGATTGCCAAGTGACGCGGCCGGGCGGCCGCATGCGGAGATGAGCCAATGAAGAGCATCGACATCAACTGCGACATGGGCGAGAGCTTCGGCGTTTACACGCTCGGCATGGACGACGAGGTGATCCGCTTCATCAGCTCCGCCAACATCGCCTGCGGCTTCCACGCCGGCGACCCGGGCGTGATGAGCCGGACCGTGAAGCTCGCGGCAAAACACGGCGTCGGCGTCGGCGCCCACCCGGGCTATCCCGACCTGCTGGGGTTCGGCAGGCGGAACCTGGACTGCACCCCCGAGGAGGTGCGCGACTACGTCATCTGCCAGCTCGGCGCGCTCCAGGGGTTCTGCTCGCTCCACAAGGTGAAGATGCGGCACGTGAAACCCCACGGCGGCCTGTACAACATGTGCGTGGGCAACGAAACGCTCTCCCGGGCCGTGGCCGAGGCCATCGCCGCCGTCGATCCGGGGCTCTCCTGGATGACGCTCGGCGGGGCCCAGGCCGACATGGCCCGCAAGGTCGCTGCTGCGGCGGGGATCCGCGTCCTCTTCGAAGGCTTTCCCGACCGGGGCTACACGCCCGAGGGCAGGCTGGCCCCGCGGAAACTTCCCGGCGCCCTGATCACCGACCCCGAGCGGGCCGCCGACCAGGCCCTCCGGATGGCCACGGAAGGCACGGTGATCGCCATGGACGGCACGGTCATCCAACTGGACGTGCAGACCCTCTGTGTCCACGGCGACAACCCCTCCGCCCTGCACCACGTCCGGACGATCCGGCAGGCCCTGGAGCATGCCGGGCTCCGCATCGAACCGCCGGGTGCGGCAGCATGACGTCCCCCGGCTGCGGTATCTGAACCATGGCTGTCCTGTACGAACGGGCACGATTCCGGTTGAGCGGCGACTGCGCGCTCCTGGCGGAGTACGGCGACGGCATCGACCTCGCGATCAACGACAAGGTGCGGGCGTTGACAACGCTTCTGAAGCGCGACCTTCCCGCCGGCGTCGAGGCCGTGGTGCCTGCCTATCGTTCCCTGTCGCTCCTGTACGACCCCCTGGCGACGGAACCATCCCGGCTGATCGAGCGCCTCCACGCGCTGGAGGCCGGGTATTCCCCGGCCCGAGCCGAGGAGCCGCTCGTCGTGCCGATCCCCGTCTGCTACGGCGGCGAGTTCGGTCCCGACCTGGGCGTGGTCGCGGCCCACACCGGGCTGAGCGAACAGGAGGTCGTCGCCCTCCATACCGCCGTCGACTATCCCATCTACATGATCGGGTTCACCCCGGGTTTCTGCTACCTGGGGGGGCTGGACAGCCGGCTCAGGACCCCGCGCCGGAAAACGCCGCGCACGACGCTGGCGGCAGGCTCGGTGGGGATCGCGGAGTCCCAGACGGGCATGTACCCCGTCGAGAGCCCCGGCGGCTGGCAGATCGTCGGACGGACCCCGTTAAGGCTGTTCGCGCCCGAGCGGGAGAATCCCTTCCGGTACGCGGCGGGCGACCGCATCCGGTTTGTGGCCGTGGACGAGGCCGAGTTCGCGGCGTTGTACGAACAGGAGCGGCCCTGATGGAACTGTTGCGCGTCCGCGCCCCCGGCTCGCTGACCACCGTGCAGGACCTCGGCCGCCGCGCCTTCCTGGACCGGGGCGTTCCGCTGTCCGGGGCCCTCGACGAGTACGCCTGCCGGGTCGCGAACCTCCTCGTGGGGAACCCCGAAGCAGCGGCGGTCCTGGAGATCACCTGGGCCGGGCCCGTCTTGGAGGTCCTGGCGACGGCCGACATCGCGCTGACCGGCGCGGAGATGGGGATGACCATAAACGGAAAGCCCGCGCAGGGGTGGCGGACGCACCGGGTGAACCCCGGCGACCTTCTCCGGATGCCGCAGGCCCGCAGCGGCTGCCGGGCGTACCTCGCCGTGACCGGCGGCATCGACGTCCCCGCGGTCATGGGGAGCCGCTCCACCTTCGAGAAGGCGAAGATCGGGGGGCTCGGGGGCCGCCGCCTGCTCAAGGGCGATGTGCTCGGCCGCGGGCCGGGCGATCCGCTGACCGCCGCCCGGGAGATGCCTGCGCAATGGATTCCGGCTTGCGAACGGGAGATTACGCTCCGGGCGATTCCCGGACCCCAGGACGACCTCTTCCGGGAGGGGGGCGACGCCTTTTTCAGCGCCGTCTACACCGTGACGCCGCAGGCCGACCGGATGGGATTCCGGCTCAGCGGCCCCATCGTCCGCCGCGATCGCGGGGCGCCGGAGAGCATCGTGACGGAGCCCACGATGCCCGGGAACATCCAGATCCCCGCCGATGGCCAGCCGATCATCCTCTTGGTCGAGCAGACCTCCGGGGGATACGCGAAGATCGCCACGGTGATCGCCACCGACCTCTCCCGGGTGGCGCAGGCCCTGCCCGGGACGGTCCTCCGGTTCGAGCGGGTAGGCCTGGAGAAGGCGCATCGGCTGTACCGGGAGCGGCAGCAGCGGCTGGGGGAGCTTCGCAATCGTTTCACGCAGGGGTGAGTTTCGCTTGATGAAAACGCAGCCAACCGGCCGCCGGCCGGAGGGAACGAATAGGAAAACAGGGGAGTAAAGGATGAAGAAGATCGTTGCGTGTCTTGTAGTCGTTCTGATGGCGAGTTCGGCGGTTCCGCAGACGGAGGCAGCCGGCTGGTACCTGCGGGCTGCGGCGGGGTTCGAGCAGGGGCTCGCGGCCGACTTCTCCGACGATGACGCCGCGGCGGCCAATGCCTATTTCGGGGTCGGGCCGGGGAGCGACGGCCGCGGGATCCACGCCGACGGGGACTTCGGGACGGTGTTGGGCCTGGAGGCCGCCGTGGGCAAGCAGATTCTCCCCTGGCTGCGCGCCGAGCTGGCCCTCACCTACCGCCCGAGCATGCAGTACCGGGCCCAGGCCAACTTCCGGGGGGTGACGGGCGACCAGCCTGTCACGGCCCGCGCCGACTCGCTGAGCGGGACCGCCAATGTGTATCTCGACGTCGCCGGGCTTCCCGGGGTCCGTCTCGGCCGCTTCCAACCCTATGTAGGCGGCGGCCTGGGGGTGGCCCGCAACTGGCTCGGAGAGATGACCTACGGGTTCCCGGGGCTTCCTGTCCACAAGGTAACCGTAACCCCCGGCGGCAGCAGGACGGACCTGGCCTTCCTGGCGACGATCGGCACCGGGGTCGTGCTCACCGAGCGGCTGGTCCTGGACGTGGCCTACCGGTACACCGACCTGGGCCGCGTCGCCACCGACCCCGGCAGGATGTACCTGAACCACATCCCGGCTGGGGCCGAAGTGAGTGGAACCTGGGCGCCGCTTCGTACCCACGGGCTGTTCGCCGGTCTCCGCTACCTCTTCCGGTAAGGGACTGAGGAAAGAACCCTCCGGGTCACGTACGGGTAAAAAGGGTGAGGTAATTGTAGGGCCCCACATCGTGGGTCTTAAGCGGCGCCAAACCAAAAGGGCGGCAGATCCGGATCAGCTCCTCGCTCGTAATCCGGATCGCGATGGGGGGGCCCGGGGGCCCCTCGATCTTCTTGAATTCGATTACCGCGAGCATCCCCCCCGCTTTCATCCCCCGCTGAATTTCTCTCAGCGTCCCCTCCGCCTTCCGGATGGGGATCAGATCGTGCAGCACCGTGGCCAGGAGGCAGGTGTCGATGCGTTGATCCGGCACGGGGATATGCCGGCTCACGTCGGCGACGCAGGCCGAGACGTTCCGGATCCCCCGGCTGACGAGCTCCTCCTTGAGCGCGGTGATGCCCTCTTCCCAGAGGTCAACCGCGTACACGTGCCCCTCCGGCCCGACCAGGGGAGACGCGGCCAGGGAATAGGCGCCGCGTCCGCAGGCCACATCGAGAAAGGCCATGCCCGGCGTGAGCGCCAATTCCGCGAAGACCTTCTCCACATCGACGAGGTCGAAACTGCTTCTGCCCGCGGCGATGGGCTTGTCCTTCACGTGCACCTCCGATACATAGGGCCGGATACGGCCGTGCGTACGGCGTCGACGAATACGCGCTCCCGGGTCATGGGTTCCCTCCTTTGTTCGGGTTGAGTCGTTCCCGCTCTTCCTGGCGCAGAATCTTGCGCAGGATCTTGCCGACGACCGATTTGGGCAGCCCCTGCCTGAACTCCACGATCGTCGGCACCTTGTACCGGGTGAGTTTCGCCTTGCAGAAATCGATGATCTCCTGATCCGTTGCGGTCTCGCCGGGCTTGAGGACGACGAAGGCCTTCACCGTCTCCCCCCGGTACTCGTCGGGGATCCCCAGGCAGACCGCCTCGCTGATCTTCGGGTGCTGGTACAGCACCTCGTCGATCTCGCGGGGGTAGATGTTGAACCCGCCGGCGATGATCATGTCCTTCTTGCGGTCCACGATGAACAGGTAGCCGTCCTCGTCCGCCTGGGCCACGTCGCCCGTGTACAGCCAGCCGTCGCGGAGCTGGCCTGCGGTCTCGGCGGGGTTGTTCCAGTACCCCTGCATGACGAGCGGCCCCTGCATGACGATCTCGCCCGGCTCGCCGGGCTTTACCTCGTGGGTGCCGGTCTCCACGTCCACCAGGCGCACGTCGTTGTCCGGGAAGGGGATGCCGATGCTCCCGGCCTTCTTCATCCCCAGCACGGGGTTGGAGATGCCGAGCGACGTCGATTCGCTCAGGCCGTACCCTTCGCTGAAGAAGATCCCCATCCCCTGCACCCGTTCGATCAGCTCCACCGGCATCGGCGCCGCGCCGGAGTTGAGGAGCCCCAGCCTGCGGTCGAGGTTCAGCGAGGCGGCCTGGGGGTGGTTGATCACCGCTGCGATCAGCGTGGGCACGGTGGGGAAGAAGAAGATCTTCTCGAAGGAGGCGATGATCCCCAGAAGCTCCTCGATCTCGAAGCGCGGCACCAGGATCTGGGTTGCGCAGTTGAAGAAGGCCCAGTTCATGCAGACGATGCTGCCGTAGACGTGGAAGTAGGGGAGCACGCTCAGGACGTTCCGCTTTTCGATCGGGATGGTCCCGGTCGTCGCGGAACCCCAGAGCGATGCCTGGAGCGTAGCCGCCACCACGTTGGCGTGGGTCAGGACCGCCCCCTTGGGGACGCCGGTGGTGCCGCCGGTGAACTGGATCAGTGCGGGGTCGGCGGGGGCAAAGGGGACGCGGGGGAGCCGGGTTTCGGCGTTGCCCGCGATCACCTCGGAGAAGTGGCGCCACCCCTCCTCCAGCTCCAGGTCCTTGGCTGCGGAGACGCCGAAGCCCGCGATGTAGTCGGTGACCCTGGTCACGATCACCCGCCGGACCGCCGTCTCGCTGACCGCCGCCCGGACGTTGGCGAGCATCATGTCGAAGCTGAACAGGGTCTGCAGCCCCGTCGTCTCGATGATGAACCTCAGTTCGTTTACCGAGGCCAGGGGGTTCAGGTTCACCACCACGGCGCCCAGGGACAGCGTCGCCAGGTAGGCGATGACGGACTGGGGGCAGGTGGGCAGGTGGATTCCCACCCGATCCCCCTTGCCCACGCCCATCGCCCCCAGGGCGTTGGCCATGCGCAGCATCTGGTCGCGGAGCTGCCAGAAGGTGAGCTCGGTGCCGTAGAAGTTGGTGGCGGGCCGGTCGGGGAAGTTCCCCGCGCTGAGCCGGAAGAATTCCTGGGCCGCGATCCGCGGGTAGCGGATGGTCGTGGGGACGCTGTAGTCATAGTGCCTGTGCCAGGGTCGTGTCTCCATGGATGTCCTCCGTGCAGTTTCGATCCATGCCGCACGCGGCAAGCGGAGGCGGTCGAACAGCCTCCAAACGAATTTATTACAGGTTCAGGGGATGCTACTTCTTCGGGTAACGCGGGTCGGTGACCCCTTCGGTCGGCCTGCCGAAGGAGGCCGTGTCGAGCCCCTTGAGCGGATGGTTCTTCGCGTACATCCCCTTGAGCTTCCGGGCGCGCACCTCGGGATAGAAGGTGTCGATGGCCGCCCTGCTCCGGTCGAGCGGAACCGCTTCGATCACGTAGTCCGCCGAACCCAGGCCATTGGCTGCGCCCCCCTGGATCTGCGCCTCCACGTCCTTCCCCTTGATGACGTTCAGCTTCTTCGCCCCGCAGGCGAGCGCCCCGAACTCCTCGGCCTCGGAGTTGAGGAGCCCCGGGGCAGCGTTCATCATGTCGATGCAGGCCTTGTCCACGGCAACCGGGTCGTAGGAGGCAAGGATCCCGAGGCCGTTGACGATCGGGGTGTCGGTCCATCCGTAGCAGTCACAACTCGGGCTGATGTCCATGGCGAAGTTGAGGAAGAAGGCCTTGCCTTCGTCCTTGGTCATCATCGCGGCCAGGGCCGAGTCGGCGATGCGGCGGCCGAGGGTGGGGAGGTGGTCGAACCGCTGGATGCTCTTCACGCCCGCCATGTTGATGCAGAGGTTCGCGCAGGCGAAACAGTAGACGCAGCTTGCCAGGTCCACTGCGAGCCCCTTTTCCGTGACCGTGATCGACCCCTCGGGGCAGCAGTCCTCGCAGACCTGCCACCACTCGCAGCTCCGGCCCGGGCAGAGCTTTTCGTCGATCAGCGGCTTGTCGCCCGCCAGGGCGCCGTGGAGGTTCATCTTGCCGCGCTTGCTCGCCCCGCCCACCCCGATGTTCTTCAGCGACCCGCCGTAGCCGCCGGCCGGGTGCCCCTTGAAGTGGGCCACCGACAGGAGCGCGTCCGCGTCGGCGATGGCGCGGGCCACGAACTGTTTGGCCAGGTAGTTTCCCCGCCCCTGCAGGTCGACGATCACGTCGTCGGTCCCGAGCCAGCCGTCGGCCATCACGATCGGGCAGCCCACCGTGCCCTGGTTGAACCCGTTGCGGTTCGCCGTCTCCAGGTGGTCCATGGCCAGCGTCCGGCTGATCCAGGGGTGGTAGGGCATCGTGGTGGTGTCGGTGACGAAGGGGCGGAGCCCCCGCTCCTTGAGGAGGTCGACCAGGGTGCTGATGATCACGGGCCGCAGGTATCCCACGTTGTAGGCCTCGCCCATGTGGGTCTTGACCGCCACGATGTCGCCAGCCTTCAGGTTGTCCAGCCAGCCCGAACGCTCCAGGAGCTGACGGCCCTTGATCGCCGTGGATTCGAGAAACCGCCGCGCCCGGGCGTCCATGAACCAGACCTTCGATGGTGCCATGCTGCCTCCTGATATTTGGGGCCCTATTGAGAAAATGATACCGGCGAACCGAGCTTGCTTGGGAACACGCCTATGATAGAGCTATTTACCGGTCAGGGGCAAGCAGGAAATTCGCCCGGTCGGAAAAGAGCTTGACAGGGGGGAGATCCCTCGATAGAACCATTCCTCCCGATCGCTACGCCGGTCGGGGCCGAGGTTTGCATGGCTCCAGCGATAAGCCATCCGGGAGGTGTGTTGTGGAAGACGTTGTCGAAAAAACCGTTGCCCGCTGCGAGGAATACCGGCTCAAGAAGTACCATTGCGCCGAATCCAGCATCCGGGCCTGCTCCGAGGTCCTGAACATCAAACTGTCCAACGACATCCTCCGCATCGCCAGCGGCTTCCGGGGCGGCGGGGGAGGCTACGGCGACCGGTGCGGGGTCCTGGAGTCGGGCATCATGCTGATAAGCTTTCTGTACGGGCGGGAAAAGTCCAACGTCGACGTGTCCGATTACAGTTACCTTGTCCGGGTGCTGCACGACCGCTTCAACGCCGAGCTGGGCGGGTACTACTGCCGCGGTCTCAGGCCCTTCGCCTATCGCCTGAGCGGCGAGCAGCAGAACTGCGGCTACATCTACCGCAAGGGAACGGAGATCGTCGCGCAGCTTCTCGTCGATGCGCCCAGATTGATCAAGGAGATGCCGGAAACGGAAAAGTACGGCAGGAGTCCGCTGCGGCCCTACGAAAAGATCCCCACCGAACCGACCGAGACGTAACGGGACGATGCAGTGAGGCCCCGGGGAACCAGCGACCGGCTTCGGAACGGCGACGCGCCGGCGGCTCGGGGCATGGCCGTGAGCGCTACCGCCCTTTGAAGGCTGGTTTCCGCTTCTCCAGGAAGGCGGTAACTGCCTCGACCATATCCTCGCTGGGGATCTGCGCGGCGTTCTTCTGGGCCACGTAGGCGAGCCCCGGGCCGACCCCCTGGTCGCGGCCCTGGGTGAGCACCTCCTTCGTCCCCTGGACGGCGAGCGGCGGCAGGCCGGCGATCTCCGCGGCCAGCCCCCCGGCCTCCTTCAGCAGCGCCTCGCGGTTTTCGCAGAGGCGGGTGAGAAACCCCATCTTCAGGGCCTCCTCGGCGGTAAAGTCCCTTCCCGTCAGGGCCAGCTCGCCCGTCCAGCCATGGCCGATGATGTGGGGAAGCCGCTGGAGCGTCCCGAGGTCGGCGATGATCCCGATCCGCGTCTCCCGGATGGAGAAGACCGCGTCCCGGGCGGCCATCCTGATGTCGCAGGCGGACAGGAGGTCCACCCCGCCGCCGATGCACCGGCCGTGCACCGCGGCGATCACGGGCTTCCGGCAGCGCTCCACGGCGCTGATCGAATCCTGGACGGCGAGGATCCGCTTCTGCAGCCCCGCCCGGTAGGCGGCCGAGCCGTCGCCGATCAGCGACTGGGCCGCGACCAGGTCGAGCCCGGCGGTGAACACCGGCCCCTCCGCCCGGATGACCACCGTCCGGACCTCCGGATCGGCGTCGAAGCACCGGAAGGACTCGGCGAGCTCGGTGAAGAACTCGTCGGTCATGGAATTTCGCTTCTCCGGCCGGTTGAGGACCAGCCAGGCCACGTTCCCGTCCCGTTCGCTCCTGAAGTTCTCTTCCATCTTCCGCTGCTCCTTCACCGGGTCCGTCGGTCTCCGCCTCTTTTCAACTGAACAGTCCCGTCCGCTCGAACTCGTCGATTTCATCGTCGCGGTAGCCGAGCTCGGCCATCACCTCCCGGGTGTGCGTCCCGGCATGAACTCCGGCGTGCCGGTATTCCGGAGGGGTGGCCGAATACCGGATCGGGTGGCCGATCTGCCGCACCCTGCCGCAGCCGGGCGCATCCACCTCCACCACGAGCCCCCGCGCCCTGATGTGCGGGTCTCTAAGCGCCTCCCCGAGCCCGAGGACCGGCTCCACGCAGGCGTCCACCCGGCTGAAGATGGCGGTCCATTCGGCCCGCGTCCTGGTCTTGATGATCAGCCGGACCTCCTGCTTGAAGTGGTCGCAGTCCTGGGGAGAGACGCCGGCCACGACCAGGTCGGGCCGGCCGATCGTCTCGCAGAAGGCGGTGAAGAACTGCGGCTCCAGGCCGCCGAAGCTGATGTACCCGCCGTCGCTGGTCTCGTAGAAGTCGTACAGCCAGCCGCCGTTCAGGATCTCCTCCTCCCGCCCGGCCTCGGTGCCGTCCACGAGGCAGGCAGCGCCGGCCAGCGCGTTGAAGGCGACCACGCCGTCGGTCATGGCCACGTCCACGTGCTGGCCCTCCCCGGTGCGCAGCCGGTGGATGACCGCGGCAAGGATCCCGATCACGGAGTTGTTGGCGCCCGCGGCCACGTCGGCGATCTGCATCCCCGTGAGCGAGGGTCCGGATTCCTTCGTGCCGGAGTAGGACATCAGCCCCGAGCGGGCGAGGTAGTTGATGTCGTGCCCGGCCCGGTCCTTCAGCGGACCGGTCTGGCCGTAGCCGCTGAGCGAGCAGTAGATCAGGCGGGGGGTTGTCTTCGTGAGGGCCGCGTAGTCCAGGCCGAACTTCGCCATCACGCCGGGCCGGAACTGCTCGATCAGGACGTCGTACTCCCCGACGAGCCGCTCGACGATTCCCCGGGCCCGCGGGTCCTTCAGGTTCAGGGCCATGCAGCGTTTCCCCCGGCCGAGCGTCGCGGTGGCGCAGGAAAGCTCCGTCCCCGGGAGGCAAGGGGGGACCATGGCCGCCAGGTCCGGCCGCGAGCCCGAGACGACCCTGAGCACCTCTGCCCCCATGTCCGCGAGCATCATCGTCGCGAACGGCCCGGGCAGGAGCGTCGTGAAGTCGAGGATTTTGATGCCGTTCAGCGGGCCGGCCATTTTTCCAGCCTCATCTCATCGAGGTTACCAGACCACCAAGGATCGGAATGCGGGCTATTATATAAGTTATTGCCTGTTTCGCAAGCTGCAAGAAGGCACGGCTTCCCGCCGCGGCCGCAGCGCACCGATACCCGATTCACTATTCACTAGTTGTATTAAACGTGCTAAATGTCTCCAAAAAACCCCGGCACGGAAGGCGGAAGCAGGGAAAGGAGAGCGGCACTCATCGTTCCCGTTCTGGCATTCGGACTGTTTTCCCGATGCAGCTCCGATCCTGCCTCTCCCGAGTACACCGCAACCATTAACGAGGCCAAAGCTGCCTTAGCCGACGCCAGCAAAGAGTGTCACCCCGGCGTAATCACATGGCGCTGGGGGGGAAAGGGGGTCAGCCGGGCATGTACATCCTGTCGGAGATCCGGGTGGTGCCGCTCCGGAAGCGGTACGGGATCAACAGCGACTATCGGATGGTCAGGGAGCTTTGCCGGCCTGCGCCCGTTTTGTCGGGCGAGGCAGTCGATGGGATGCCTTCGTGACTTGACGGATTATGCCCGGGCGAAGCGATTGATCGGAACGGATGCATGAGGGGAGGTGCTCAAATGGCTCACGGGTTTGCGCTCATGTTCTTGTTTCTGACCGCCCTGCTGACCGGTTGCAGCAGCGATACCCGGCCGACTCCCGAACAACGGGGGTTCGGCGAAAGCGAGTTGTACGATCCGGCACGCAATCCGAACGGGGCAATGGTTAAAGCCGGACATACCCTGGCGCTGGCGATCGAAGCTGCGGGAGACGGCCCTGCTCGGGCGGAAGGAGATACGGGTGAAACCGGGTTTGATGAAGTCTGGTTCATGGTGGAGGAAGCGGGCTCTGTGGGGTTGAAGATCGCCGATCAAGCCAGGGAGATGGTTGCGCGGATCGAACTGAGGGACAGGGGCGGCAGCCTGCTCTTGGCCGTTGACCATGCCAAACCCGAGGACGGCCTGGACCTTGCCCCCGGCCAATACCGACTGCGCATCTTCGCCGGTCATTCCGAGAGCGAGCCAATGACCGGGTTTCTTCAGTTCAGGAAGATGGAGACGGTGGGCCAGAAGGAGCCGGGCTTACGGGAAAGTCTCTGGTCCTGGGCCTGGGTGATGGTGGGAGGAGATTGCCGGTACTGTGATCTGAAAGGTGCGGATTTGAGTTCCATGCTGCACATACGGGCACGTGACCTGAGCTATGCGAACCTGGATCAGGCGAAGCTCACCGGGGTCAACCTTTCCGACTCGAATCTGAGTTATGCCAGTCTGTGGGACTCGGACCTGAGTTACACCAATCTGACCAGGGTCAACCTATTCCAAGTGTATCTGGGACGTACGAACCGTAACTATGCGAACCTGTCCGGGGCCACGTGGACCGCGCAGAAGGATTGGGATACCTCTGTTGCCTTCACCTGTGCGCAAGACCCCCTGACCAACGGCGTTGCCAGCGGCCTTTGTCTGTGCGGAACTCAGGAGCGCTGTAATGGATTGAGAAGAGTGGCCTGCGGGTTTGGGGAGGGGCCGATGCATTGCTGGGTCGAGACTCAGTAAGCGCCAGGCCGCAGCCCCCTGAACGTCGAGGCGACTTTATTCCGGTTCTCGTGCTTCCGCCCGTTCAGCATCGAATCCGGCGGAGCCCCGGCGCTACCCGCGGTTTGACCCGCCGTTCACCCCCGAGTCACGCCACTTCCAGGATCATCTCGATTTCCACCGGGATTCCGCCCGGGAGGGCCTGCATCCCCACCGCCGAACGGGCGTGCTTTCCGGGCTCGCCGAACACCTCCACCAGGAGGTCCGAACACCCGTTGATCACCTTGGGCTGGTCCGTGAATTCCTCGGTGCAGTTGACCATTCCCAGGAGCTTCACCACCCGCTTCACCCGGTCCAGGCTCCCGAGGGCGTCCCGGACCGTGGCCAGGCAGTTGAGTCCCACGTTGCGGGCCACCTGGTATCCCTCGTCGAGGGTGAGCTCTCTGCCGACCTTTCCCGCCAGTTTGATCTTCCCGTCGTTAAACGGGCCGTGCCCGGAAACGAAGAGGAGATTTCCCGCCTGCACCGCGCGAACGTAGTTGGCGACGGGCTTGGGGGGCGTGGGGAGAGTGATACCCAGGTCTTTCAGTTTGGTTTCGGCGCTCATCGGATCCTCCTTTTCGCTCAGTGCTTCCAGTCATTCCAGAATCCCTGCCGCAGGATGCCGTCCGGGGGGAGCGGCATCGCTTCCTGCCCCCGCGAAATATCCCTGGCGGTCCTGTCCGCCGCCGGAGCCGTGAAAACGGTTATCGGGTTGGAGATTTCCAGGTTTCCCGCCAGATCCTGGAGCCGGAAAAACAGGTGGTAGGTACCCGCGCTGACCGGTGAACGGCTGAAGATGAGCTTCTCGTCGCTCATCGGAAAGGGGGTGCCGGTGCTGTAGGTGATCGTTTCCGGGGACGTCGAAAAATCGATGGTCAGGAAGATCGGAGTGATGATGTCGCCGGTGTTCAGGTCCACCTCGGTACGCGACGAAATCCCGGATGGTTGTATCCCCTCCCAGGCCTCCCGGATGATGCCCCGGTTGGCCGCGGTGTCGTACCGTACCCCCAGGTTGACCGGCCGGTTCTTCTCCGCGGGAGTCCCTTGGGGGCGGTACAGGGCGGGGACCGTCAGGGCGTAGATGCCCCCCTTTTCCTGGTATTCGAAATAGACCGTCACGTGGTGGCCGTCCAGGGTAAACCAGCGGGTATCGCGGGGATAGGTCAGGTCGAACCGGTCGTTTCCCGCGGGTTCTACCGAGGCCAGATCCATCCCCAGCATGGTGAAGCGATTTCCCGGTGCGGCCTGGGCGAGGGTGATGAACTGCTCCCCGATGCCGTAGGGGCTGGTAACGGTCGCACGCAGCGCCGTGGGTTCCTCGATCGGGTCGGAAATCGTCAACGCCGCACCCGGCGGATGGTCGAGCGGGTAGGCGATAAAGGGCTTCAGAAAGGTCCGATACGTGGGCGAAAAGGAAACCGCCTCGTACCTGCTGAAATACTCCTGCTCCCAGGCGAGTTTGTGGAACGGGAAGTAGAACGAAAGGCCGCTGGCGGCCGGATGTCCCTCGCTCTTCACGTTGTACCGCACGGCCTGTGCCACTGCCGCTTGCAGGCGAGCCGCGGACTGGCGGTAGACTGCGCCTGCCTCCCCGGCCAGGAGGGCAAAATGTCCCAGGTCCGTGGCGTTGTTGTAGATGTTGGTGATGCGGTTTGCCCCGAATTCATCGGCCAGATTGCGGACGGCGGCCAACTGGTTCCAGGCGGGACGCCCGAAGCGGGAGAGCTGGTCCAACGCCAGGACGGAAAACTCCTCGATCGCGGCCACTACGGCATCGATCCGGGAAAGATCGATCACCGACAAGGTGTAGGTGTCGGTCTCCGGATCGGTCTTCTCCGCATACCCCTTGGCGATGGTGGTTCCCGCCGCGAGGCCGTCGGCGTTAGGTTCGGCCGCCAGCGCGTTCAGGAAGGGGGTGTAGTTCCACCCCGCCCCCGGCTCGAGCTCTTCGGATGCCACCAGGTAGCGGGCAAAGGGGGCCAGGTTGGCGGCGATCTCGGCGGTGGCCATCAGGCAGGCATCGAATCCGATCAATTCGAATCCCTTGCCGCTGGCCGCCACGGCAGCGCCGATCGCCTGGCGTATCTGCGTCACCTGCAGGGGGTCGGTATCGGTGTCCAGGTCGCCGCCAAAGCCCCAGAGGGGGCCGCCGCCGTGATCCCAGAAGATCAGGATGTACTTGTCGGCCGGGAAGGCGGCCTGCCCCCAGCGGATAAAGTCGGTCAGGACAGATGCGGCGCCCATGTTGAGGGCCCCCAGGTCCTGCAGCTCCTGAATTGCTCCGTCCTTGATGAGGTGCCGTTTAACCGTTCGCCAGCTCTTGACCGGGTCGGCGGCGACCGACTTGCCGGCTGCCCCGGTCTCCAGCACCACGTTCAGATGGTCCGCCGGGGTGGCCGCCAGCATCTCCCTGATGTTGGCAGTGGCCCGTGCATAGTCGGTTTCCAGGTTGGTCCCTTCGATGTAGATCAGGACCGTGGTGGTGGGGACCGGATCACCGGATGATGAGCCGCAGCCTGCAAGTGACAAAAACGACAGCAGCAGGAAGCTGGCAAGAGAAAACCAGCCTGCTGCGGGCCTGCTCCGGAAGGGCTGTCCGTTCTTCATGACTCGCTTCTCCCGAGCCTGGACAAGGCTCCGTACAACGATTGACCTATTTCCCTGCCGGAGTAATGATGGCTTCAGCGGAGTCCAGGGTCGCGTTTCGGGTGTACGGTGATTACCTCCAGCCCCAAGAACTTCACCATGGGGTCGAAATCCCTGTCGTCGTGCAGCAAGCTGAATCGATGGTGAATGCAAAACGTTCCGATCATCACGTCTATGGTCTTTCTCACGGTCACGCCCTTCTTCCGCAGCCGTCGATAGTTCATGGCGCTCTCCAAGGCCAATTCCCTTCCACCCATGGACATGAACGGGATCCCCAATAGCAGGCCTCTGGCTGTCTTGAAATCTCCGTCGCCTTGGAATCCCTGGAGTACTTCGGCCAGGATCAGGTCACCCATGATAATGGGGGTATTACCAAGTGAAGAATCGAGCCACTCGGTCTGCGCCGTCTTCTTGCCATTGAAGTAGTCGATCCAGACGGATGAATCAACGAGGATCATCTGTCCAGCCTCATCTCTTCAAGGTCGCCGGACCATTTCAGTTTTCCCCGGAAGTGTTTGATTGCTTTCTGGCTTTTCACCTGCACCAGCAGCTTCAATCCCTCTTCTATCGCGTCCTTTTTCGTTTTAAGGCCCGACACCTTGAGGGCGGATTCCATCAGTTTGTCATCGACAACGACGTTCGTTCTCATGTCTCATCTCCTATGTGTATAGAGCTACTGTATTATACACATTAGTAGGCCTGTGGGCAAAATGTATTTGCTTACAGGAAACGGACGGCGCCCTTAAGTGCGGGCCATTCATCATGTCTCCTGTTCAAGAGCGGCTCATGGGGGCGAGACTCATGACCGGAAGGCAGGCGGGGCGAACGGTGCTCGACGAGGATGAGCAGGAAAATCTGGCCCTTGCCGCAGGCGATGAACTCTGTTACAGGAAAATCGCTGTCCGAGTCGGCAGCAGATCTTGATACGGCCGTGGAGGAAGCGCGGTGGCGGCTACGGATCTCAGCGATTCATGCCTGGGTGGAACAAAGGAGGCTTCATGAAGATCCTGAAGAGCACGTTGTTCATGCCTATTGTGTTTCTCCTGTCAATGGGATTGATGTTAGGCGGGACCAGAGATGCCGAGGCGCTGTCCAAGGAGATCGCTCCGGACATTCCCCGGGAAATCGTTGAAAAGCTGCTTCCGGACGCGAAGGTCTACATAACGGGCAATGGCCCGAAAGAGGTGCTGTTGCTGGCCGACCCCTTTTGTGAGAACAGCCGAAAGACCTACCGGCTATTGCAGACCAACGTTGAAAAGATCCGGACTGTAAGGATCCTCTGGGTCTCCAGATACCCCCGCAAAATGGGTCGGAGGTGGCTGCGGCCGTGGCAATGAGGATGCAGGCCTTGGGCAAGGGCGAATCCGCGCTTACTACGGTTTTTACCCTGGATGTTCCCCCATCTGCGGGAATCGAGAAGTCGCGGCAGAATGCACTGGTCATCATGAACGAGAAATTTAAAGGGGAACTGGGGGAGATGGATCTGAGGGGGTTGAAACCGGAGCTGGACCAGTTGCAGAGGAACACGAACCTGGCGAAGGAAATAGGCTATCAGGGAACGCCGCACGTTATCGTGGATGGCCGCGTCCTGCATGGTTATTCCGGACCTGCGATCCGGATACTGTTGAAACCGTAAATCGTACATGGGTATCGTTCACAGCCCCATGAACCGCGCGGCGATCGTCTTCATGATCTCGTTGGTGCCGGCGAAGATCCGGGTCACCCGGATGTCCCGCCAGGCCCGGGCGATCGGGTACTCCTCGCAGTAGCCGTAGCCGCCGAAGAGCTGCATGCAGCGGTCGGCCACGCGCGAGGCCATCTCCGTGGTCCAGTACTTGGCCATCGACACGTCCACGATGATCTCTTTGCCCTCCATGTGGTCGGCGATCAGCTTGTCGATGAAGGTCCGGCCCAGCCTGATCTCCGTCGCCATCTCGACGATCTCGAATTGGGTGTTCTGGAACTTGGCGAGCGGGCGGCCGAAGGCGGTGCGCTCCTTGCAGTACTGGATCGTGATCTCGAGCATGTACTCGGCCGCGGCCACGGCGCCGATCGCGCAGACGAGCCGCTCGGGCTGGAGCTGCTGCATCAGCTTGAGGAAGCCCGATCCCTTCTGGCCCATGCGGTTCGCCTTGGGTATCCGGCAGTCGCTGAAGTAGAGCTCCGCCGTGTCCTGGCTGTGCCAGCCCACCTTCTTGATCCGCTTTCCCTTCTCGAACCCGGGGGTGCCCGCCTCGACGAGGAAGAGGTCGACGCTGGCATGGGGGTTCTCGGTGGCTGGGTCGCGGGCGGCCAGGACCAGGAGGTCGCAGTTGATGCCGTTGCTGATGAAGGTCTTCTGGCCGTTCAGCACGATCTCGTCGCCCGACTCCACGGCCGTGGTCTTCATCGCGGCCAGGTCGCTTCCGGTGTTCGGCTCGGTCATGGCGATCGCGGTGATGACATCGCCGGAGACGCAGCCGGGCAGGTACCTGCGCTTCTGCTCCTCCGAGGCGAAGGCCGCGATGTACGGGACGACCACGTCGGTGTGGAGCCCTGCGGCGAGCCCGGAGTGGTTCGTCCGGATCATCTCCTCGTTGACGATGACCGAGTAGAGGTAGTCCGCCCCCAAACCGCCGTACTGCTCGGGCACGTGCATGGCGAGGAAGCCCTGCTCGCCCATCTTCTTCCAGGCCTGGCGCGGCACGATCCCCGCCTCCTCCCACTCTTCCACGTGGGGGGTGATCTCCCGGGCGAGGAACCGCCGCAGGCTATCGCGGAATATCCGGTGCTCTTCGGTGTACTTGAGAATGTCCATGGTTCACCCTCACCCTTCCTTGTCCCCCTCTCCTTTACCCCTCCCGCCGAGGAGGGGAGAGAAGAACGGGAGAATCTCCCATCACCCGTTCTTGACCGTGCCGCACTTCCGGCTCGTGCGGGTCAGCCCGCGGTCTGTTGCGAGACCTTCACTTTTCCCTGGGCACGCCGCGCAGATAATAAAACTTGTCCACGGGAATCTTTTCCCAGGAGGCGATCAGCGAGGAAAGGTCCAACCCGAATACGTAGAGGGCGATTCGTCCCTGGTACTCCTGCATGACGGCCCCGCGCCCGCCGGCGAGCTCGAACAGCTGGGAGCCTGGTTTGGACGGATCGGGAACCGGCCTGAGCCGTATCGGGTTCGTCGGATCGGGGAAGATATGGATGCCTGCGGCGAGGGCAATCTCCTCGGGAGCGACAACGGTGCCCCCGGCCTTCATGGTAGTGGACAGCGGAAGCACCCCGGTGCCGTTTAACGCCTTGTCGTAGACCTTCGCGCCCCGCTCCTTGACCTCCCGGGCGACCCGGCCGACGATGAGCGCATCCGCTTTCTTCCTGATTTCGTCCTTTCGGTGCGTGTCGGGGAATTCTTTCAGATACGCCGCATATCCGTTTATCGAATTCGTCTTGCGCGCCGTTTCCCACCCCTCCTTCTCGGAAACGGCCGCGCCCTGGCAAACCGGGGCCGTCGCGATGACGATGGCGCAGATGGATGCGGCGAGGAAGGAAATCCCTGTCCGTACGTTGTTCTTCGCTGCTGCGGTGATCATACTGACCTTTCCCGTGCTGATACTGCCACGTTCAGTTGTCGTAGCGGCCGACGATCGAGATGGCGCAGACGTTCTGGTGCGGGAACCCGCC
>CAIYSL010000056.1 GCA_903928915.1 uncultured Syntrophobacterales bacterium
CCTACCTGGCGGGAGTGCCCCCCGGTCAACAGCCTGTCGGCTAGAACGGCACGTCGTCATCGGGCAGCGGCCCGCTGCCGGCATGCGACGGGGGTGGGGGCTCTTCCTGCAAACCATCGGCGCCCTTTTGGCCACCCCGCGAGTCGAGCATCTGCATGTTGGACGCGATGATCTCGGTGGTGGAACGCTTGGTTCCTTCCTTGTCCTCCCAGTTTCTCGTCTGGATGCGCCCCTCGAGATACACGAGCTTTCCCTTGGTCAGGTACCGGCCGCAGATTTCGGCCAGTTTTCCGAAGGTAACGATGCGATGCCACTCGGTCTTCTGAACCTTTTCGCCGCTCTTGTCCTTCCACTGCTCGTCGGTCGCTATCCGAAAATTCGTCACCATCGTGCCGTCGGGCGTGTATCGCACCTCCGGATCCGCCCCCAGCCTGCCCACAAGGATCGCCTTGTTGATCATCCCTTCCCCCTTTCCCGAACCATGGTAGTGGGGGGATCATACACACAATGCCCGTGCCCCGCAAATGGAAAAACGGCTCACGGCAGTGTCTCAGCACGTGCGCGAAGATCGGCATCTTCACCGCCGGACCGAGACAGGATCGCGGGCCAATTCGTGCTTGACTAATATCGAAAAAAAATATAGTCAAATTCGCCTTATATCTTATTGCATCGGAGCGGGTTGTGTATGGAAGAACGTGAGCTTCAGAAGAGACGCAGGGAAAAGATCGACTCCCTGCTCAGCGACGGAATCGACCTCTACCCCAACGACGCCCGGGTAGGGACAACCACGGCATCGGTCCGGGAACGGTTCGGGGAGATGACCCCGGAGGAGCTGGAACGGGTCACGGAGCGCTTCACCCTGGCGGGACGGATGATGGCGGTCCGGGACTTCGGCAAAGGCGCCTTCATCAGCATCCAAGACCGCACCGGCCGGATCCAGGCCTTTCTCCGCAAGAACCAGATCGGGGAGCAGGCCTTTTCGCTGTTCAAGCGGCTCGACATGGGCGACATCGTCTGGATATCCGGGGGGGTGTTCAAGACAAAGACCGGAGAACTGACGATCGACGTGGAGGAGAACGGCTTCCGGCTGCTTGCCAAATCGCTTCGCCCCCTCCCGGAAAAGTGGCACGGGCTCACCGACATCGAGATCCGCTACCGGCAGCGCCACCTCGACCTGATCGTCAACCCGGACGTCCGCAAGGTCTTCCAGGCACGCAGCCGGATCATCAGCCTCATCCGGCGCTTCATGGAAGAGAGGGACTTCCTGGAGGTGGAAACCCCGATGATGCAGTCCAAGGCGGGCGGCGCCGTGGCGCGCCCCTTTCGGACCTATCACAACGCCCTCGGGATGAACCTCTTCCTCAGGATCGCCCCGGAACTGTACCTGAAGCGGCTGATCACCGGCGGGCTGGAGCGTGTGTTCGAGATCAACCGCAACTTCCGGAACGAGGGGATCTCCACCTTTCACAACCCCGAATTCACGATGATGGAGTTTTACCAGGCCTACGCCACCTACGAGGACCTGATGGGGATGACGGAGGAGCTGATCGCCTCCGTCGCCGAACAGTTGTTCGGCTCCCGCACCTTCTGCTACCAGGGCACCCGGATCGACCTGACGCCGCCCTGGCGGCGGATCACCGTCCGCGAGGCCGTACTCGCCTACGGCGGCCTGGAGGCTGCGGAGCTCGACGACCCGGCCCGGCTGACCGCCCACGCGCAGAAGCTCGGAATCGAGGTCAAGCCCAGCGATCCGCCCGGAAAGGTGATGATGGCCGTATTCGACGAGACGGTGGAAAAGAACCTCGTCCAGCCGACCTTCGTCACGCGGTACCCCGTGGACGTCTCCCCCCTCTCCCGGCGAAACGCCCAGGACCCTTCGCTGGTCGACAGGTTCGAGCTGTACATCTGCGGCCGGGAGATCGCCAACGCCTTCTCCGAACTGAACGACCCCGTGGACCAGCGCCGGCGCTTCGAGATGCAGCTGAAGGAGCGGGAGGCCGGCGACCTGGAGGCCCACGAGATGGACGAAGACTACCTCGCCGCCCTCGAATGCGGGATGCCGCCGACGGCCGGCGAAGGGATCGGGATCGACCGCCTCGTCATGCTGTTCACCGACTCGGCGTCGATCCGCGACGTCATCCTCTTCCCGCTCCTCAGGACGCGGGAGACGCCCCATGATGAATGACGGCCAGCGATGATGCCCTATGAATTGTTCATCAGCCTGCGCTACCTGCGGGCGCGACGGAAGCAGGTGTTCCTCTCCATCATCACCTTCATCTCGATCGCCGGGATCTTCCTGGGCGTCGCCGCGCTGATCATCGTCATCGCCGTGATGAACGGGTTCGAGACCGACCTGCGGACCAAGATCCTGGGGATCAACTCCCACGTGATCGTGATGGACCACACGGGCGCGATGCGGGACCCGGAGCGAATCCTGGCCGAGGTCGCCCGCGTCCCCGGCGTCGTCGCCGCCACGCCGTTCATCTACAGCCAGGCCATGCTGAAGAGCGGCAGCAGCGTGACCGGCATCGTGCTCAGGGGGCTCGCCCTGGAAGAGGGGCTGAAGGTGATCAACCTCGGCAAGATCCGGGAGGGAAGGATCGACTATCTGCGGGAGGGGGCGCGGATCCCCAACCTGAAGCCAGAACAGGAAGGCCTTCCCGGGATCCTGATCGGCCGTGAGCTGGCCAAGCACCTCGGCGTGTTTCTGTTCGACACCCTGCACGTCGTCTCCCCCGCCGGCGTCTCGACCCCGATGGGGATGGTGCCGCGGATGAAACCCTTCCTCGTGGTCGGCATTTTCGAATCGGGGTTCTACGAATACGACTCGAGCCTCGCCTACCTCTCCCTGAAGACCTGCCAGGATTTTCTCAACATGGGAGATTTGGTCACCGGGGTCGAGATCCGGGTCGACGACATCTACCGGGCCGACAGCATCGCCAAGACCATCGCCGGGAAACTGGGATACCCCTACTGGAGCCGCCACTGGATGGAGATGAACAAGAACCTCTTTTCGGCGCTCCGGCTGGAAAAGCGGGTCATGTTCATCATCCTGTCGCTCATCGTCCTGGTCGCGGCCTTCAACATCATCAGCGCGTTGATCATGATCGTGATGGAGAAGAACAAGGACATCGCCATCCTCAAGACGATGGGGGCCACGCGCAGGGACATCATGAAGATCTTCATCTTCCAGGGGATCATCGTGGGGACGCTCGGCACGGTGCTGGGCTGCATCGCCGGTTTGGCCGTCGCCTTCAACCTGGAGGCACTTTCCCGGTTCGTCGAGCGGCTCTTCGGGTTCAAGATCCTGCCCGGCGACGTCTACTACCTGAGCGAACTCCCCTCGCAGGTCAACTTCGGCGACGTGGGGATCATCGTCGGCGGGACCATGCTGATCTGTTTCCTGGCGACGATCTACCCCTCCTGGCGGGCCTCCCGCCTCGACCCGGCGGAGGCGTTGCGCTATGAATGAGGCAGGTGCCGCAACGGGGGAATCCCGATGATCCAGGTCCAGAACCTCAATAAGACCTTCCTCAAGGACGGGCTCGCGATCGACGTCCTGAAGGAGCTGAACCTCTCTATCGGCACGGGCGAATCCCTCGCCGTCGTGGGGGTATCCGGTTCGGGGAAGAGCACGCTGATCCACATCCTCGGGACCCTCGACCATCCCACCTCCGGGACGGTCCTGTTCGACGGGATCGACGTATTCACCTGGCCCGAAAAGAAGCTCGCCGACTTCCGGAACCGGAAGATCGGGTTCATCTTCCAGTTCCACAACCTCCTGCCCGAGTTCACCAGCCTGGAAAATACGATGATGCCCGCCCTGATCCGGCGGATGGCAAAGCGGGAGGCCAGAGCGAAGGCGGAAGCGCTCCTGACCGATGTGGGTTTGGCGGACCGGATGACGCACAAACCCGGCGAGCTGTCCGGGGGGGAGCAACAGCGGGTGGCAATCGCCCGAGCGCTGATCCTCGAACCGGAGATCCTGCTCGCCGACGAACCGACAGGAAACCTTGACAGGGAAACAGGAAAGAAGATAGAAGAGATCCTGGTTGCCCTGAACAAAACGAAAGGGATCACCCTGATCGCGGTCACGCACAACCAGTCACTCGCCGACCGGATGTCCCGGCAGATCGGCCTCAGCGACGGAAGGATCTACAGCTGTGAATAGAAAACTGTTTTTTGCATGCTTCGCGATGCTGCTGGTCATGGCGCTCCTCTGGCCGGCCCGAGGGACAGCGGCAGAAAACATCAAACACGTAGCGCTGTTTCCCTTCGAAATCAACAGCAGCGCCCCGGAAGGCGATGCCGACCTCAGGGAAACGGTCTACCGGGGTATTGCCGCGGAACTACTGAAATCGAAGGCCATCCGCCTTGTGGAACGGGAAGGGATCACCGCCGCCACGGCAGGCAAACGGCTGAACGATAGCCTGGTGCTCGCGGTGGGCAAGGCCGCGGGCGCCGCCTACACCGTCTCGGGGAGCGTCACCGCCTTCGGCGAGCAGATCAGCGTGGACGTGCGGCTGATCGACGTCGCCGAGGGGAAGGTCCTGCCCGGGGTGTTCGTCCAGGGCCGGGGCCGTCAGAACCTCGGCGCCATCCTCGCCCGGCTCCGCATGGACGTCATGAGCAGGATCGCCGCCGAGCAGCGGATCGCCCGGATCGAGTTCAAGGGCAACCGCAAGATAGAGGCCAGCGCCATCAACCAGGCCCTGAAGAGCGCCACGGGGGCGCTGTTCACCGATGCGGACCTGTCGGCCGACATCAAGGCCATCTACCGGATGGGATATTTCGATGACGTCACGGCGGAGGTGACAGACACCCCCGACGGCAAGACGATCACCTTCACCGTCGTGGAAAAGCCGATGATCGCGGAGATCCGGATCCGCGGGAACAAGGCCATCAAACGGGACGAAATCGAGGGGGCGATGACCGTCCGGAATCGCCAGACCGTCAATCCCGAAAAGCTCAGGACCGACCTGGAGAAGATCAAGGCCCTGTACGACGGCAAGGGATACTACAACGCGGAGGTCCGCTCCAGCGTGGAAAAAGCGGGCGCGCGGGACGTGACCGTCGTCATCGACATCGTCGAGAACGAAAAACTGTTCATCCGCAACATCGTCTTCGAGGGAAACCGGAGCTTCACCACGAAAGAGCTGAAGAACATGATGACCACCACGGAGTGGGGGATCTTTCACTTCATCACCGACTCCGGCCTCCTGAAAAAGGATCAGCTCAAGCAGGATGTGGGCAAGGTCAACGCCTTCTATCTGAACAACGGGTTCATCAACGCCCAGGTCGGCGAGCCCGAGATCAGCCATGACCGCGAAGGAATCACCGTCAAGATCCCCATCTCCGAGGGGAAGCAGTTTCGGGTGGGAACCGTGGCGATCGCCGGCGACGAGCTGACAACCCCCCGCCCGGAGCTGGTCGCGAAACTCCAGATCACCAGGAAGGATTTCTACGACCGCGACGCGATCATGAAGGATATGGATTACCTGACTCAGGTCAGCAACGACGAGGGGTACGCCAACGCCGATGTCAGCCCCCGGACCGAACCGCAGGAAAGGACCCAGACCGTCGACGTGACATACGTCGTCACCAAGAGAAAACCGGTCTATTTCAACCGGATCAACATCACCGGCAACAGCAAGACCCGGGACAAGGTCATCCGCCGCGAACTGTCCGTCGTCGAGGGGGATCTGTACAGCCGGACGAAACTGAAAAACAGCTACATGGCCCTCAACAAGCTGCGGTATTTCGAGGAGATCGATTTCCAGGCCGAAAAGGGGCCCGATGAAGCCCTCACGGACATCAACATTCACGTCAAGGAAAAGCCGACGGGCGTCTTCAGCGTCGGCGCCGGATACAGCGCCCTGGACCGCGCCATCATATCGGCGCAGGTCACCCAGCAGAACCTCTTCGGCCGGGGACAGACCCTGAGTCTCAAGGCAAGCCTCGGGGCCAGCACCACCCTGTACGACCTCTCCTTCATCGAGCCCTGGCTGTTCGACATGCCCCTCTGGAGCAAGTTCGATGTCTGGAACCTCTACCGGGAGTACGATTCCTACAAACTCGACTCCAAGGGGTTCGGTGCCATGCTGGGCTATCCCCTCGCGCCGTACGTGACCGGATACCTCGGGTATCGCCTCTCCATCGACAACATCCGGGACATCCTCGACACGGCCGCGACGTTCATCAAGCGGCAGCAGGGGCAGACCACCAGCAGCGGCGTGAGCCTCAGCGTGACCCGGGATACGACGGACGATGCGATGTTCCCCTCCACCGGATCGAAGAACAGCGCCACGGTGGAGTACACCGGCGGCCCCCTGCTCGGCGACGTGAGCTTCACCCGGTTCGGCGTGAGCTCCGCCTGGTTCGCCAGCCTGCCGCTGGACACCGTCTTCGGCGTCCGCGGGAGGATCGGCTACATGATGGCCACCGGGGGGAAAGAGATCCCGGTCTTCGAGCGGTACTATCTCGGCGGGATCAACTCCCTGAGGGGGCTGCGGGAGGTGGGACCGCGGGACCCCGCCACCGGGGACGTCATCGGCGGGCTGACGATGCTGAATTTCAACTTCGAGTACATCTTCCCGCTGATCAAGAACGCCGGGATGAAGGGGCTCGTCTTCTTCGACACCGGCAACACCTGGGAGCGGGGGTACAACCTCAACGATATGCGGAAAACGGCCGGGGTGGGGATCCGGTGGTACTCTCCGATCGGCCCCCTGCGCCTCGAATGGGGATACGTCCTCGACCCGAAGGACCACGAATCCCCGAGCCGCTGGGAATTCTCGATCGGGATGTTCATGTAGAAAAAGCGGGGGGACCCGACGGGTCTCCGCTTCAGGGTAATCATGCTGCACAGACGAAAGGGGAAAAGGAAAATGAAAAGACAGGGGTGGATTATCGCGGGGATTACGATGCTCGCTTTGGTTCTGACGGCGCTCCCGGTCGCGGCGGCCGAAAAGACGGGGTTTGTGGATATCCGCGAGGTCATGGTCGCTTCGAACGCCGGCAAGAAGGCGGCGGAGGATTTTCGGAAGACCTACGAAAAGGAGAAGGCGGCAATCGTTGAGAAGGAAAATGAATTGAAGAAGCTCCGGGAGGAGCTGGACAAGCAGCGGCCCTTGCTCAAGGAAGAGGTGATCAAGGAGAGGGATTCGGTCCTGCAGAAGAAGTACCGTGACTACCAGCTCCTGATAAAGGATTCCGAAGAGGAACTCCGGGCGAAGGATCAGGAGCTGTCCAAGAAAATGCTCCCCGACATCCTGAAGCTGGTCCAGGCGATCGGCGAGAAGGAAAAGTACACCATGATCATCGACATGGGGCAGATTCCCCTGGCCTACTACGCCAAGGAGAACGACCTGACGAAGCGGGTGATCGAAGAGTTCAACAGGACGTACAAGCCCAAGAAGTAACGGACTGACGGCGACCGGTGAAGAAGACACTAAACGAAATCGCGGCATTCTTGGGCGGCGAGGTCATCGGCGACGGCGACGTCCTGGTCGAACGGATCCGGGGAATAGACGATGCCGGCGCGGGGGATTTGACCTTCGTGGCAAACCGGAAGTACCGGAAGAAACTCGCCACGACGGGGGCCGCAGCGATCCTCGTCACCCCGGGGACGCCCTGCCCCGGGAAAAACCTCCTCGTCGTCCAGGACCCCTATGTGGCCATGGGAAGGCTGCTCAATCTCTTCCACCCCGAGGAAGAGGAGACGGCGGGGGTCCACCGGGACGCCCGGGTCGAGACCGGGGCCGATGTTTCGGCAACGGCCGTGGTGTATCCCGGCGTCCATGTATGCCGCGGGGCGAAGGTCGAGGCCGGGGCGGTCCTCTACCCGGGGGTGTTCGTGGGCCGGGACTGCGTCGTTGGCGAGGCCTCCGTCCTGTATCCCCGGGTCACCCTCTACCGCCGCTCCCTGATCGGCCGGCGGGTCGTCCTGCACGCCGGGGTCGTCGTCGGCAGCGACGGGTTCGGGTTCGCCAACCCCGGCAGACAGAACATCAAGATCCCCCAGACGGGCTACGTCCAGATCGACGACGACGTGGAGATCGGCGCGAACACCACCATCGACCGCGGCACCCTCGGCAGGACCTGGATCCAGCGGGGGGCCAAGATCGACAATCTCGTCCAGATAGCCCACAACGTGGTGGTCGGCGAGTGTGCGATCATCGTCGCCCAGGTCGGCATTTCGGGAAGCACGCGCCTGGGAGCGGGGGTCGTCGTCGGCGGACAGGCGGGGATCGTGGGACACATCGAGATCGGAGCGCACGCCATGGTCGCCGCCCGGTCGGGCGTCCACAAGGACATCCCGCCGAATCAGATCGTCGCCGGCACCCCCCACCTGCCCCACCGGGAGTGGCTGAAAATGGAGGCCTGCCTCCCGAAACTGCCGGAGATGCGGGCGGCCATCGTGGCCCTGGAGCGGCGGGTGGCGGAGTTGGAAAAGGAAAGCGAGAAAAAAACGGTATGAACATCCATCCCACTGCAATCATCGCCCCGGACGCGACCCTCGCCGAAGGGGTCGCGGTCGGACCGTACAGCATCATCGGTCCCGACTGCCATATCGGCAAGAACACCGTGATCGGCCCCCACGTGGTTATCGAGTCTCAGACCGACATCGGCGAAGGGTGCCGCATCTCCCAGTTCGCCTCCCTCGGCGGCCCCCCCCAGGATTTGAAATACCGGGGGGAACCGACGCGGGTGGTCATCGGCAACCGCAACATCATCAAGGAGTACGTGACGATCAACCGGCCGACCACGGCCGACATCGGCGTCACGATCCTGGGCGACGACAACCTGCTGATGGCCTACTGCCACGTAGCCCACAACTGCAAGCTCGGGAACCACGTCATCATGTCCAACGGCGTGAACCTCGCCGGCCATATCCACGTCGAGGACTTCGCCATCATCGGAGGGATGACGGGCATCCACCAGTTCACCCGGATCGGCGCGCACTGCATCATCGGCGGGGCCTCGGCGGTCAACAAGGACATCCCCCCCTTCGTCACGGCCTCGGGCAATTTCGCCAAGCTGTACGGCCTGAACCTGATCGGCCTGAAGCGGCGGGGATTCACCGAGGAGACCATCCAGGCCCTGAAGAAAGCCTACCGGATCGTGTTCCGTTCCTCGCTGCTGCTCGCGACGGCCGTCCAGAAGGTCGAAGAGGAAGGGGAGGACCTGCCCGAAGTTCGGCAATTCCTGGATTTCATCAGGAAATCGGAACGGGGGATCTGCCGATGAGCAACCGATGCCCCTGCGCGGGGAGGGCCCGGGGAAGGGCCGGGGCGGGACTGCGGTGAACGGCAGCGAGATCAGAGTCGGCGTGGTGGGCATCGGCCATCTCGGCGGGTACCACCTGCAAAAATACCGGCAGATCGCGGGCTGCCGGATCGTCGGCGTCGTGGACCCGATCGAGGAGCGCGCCCGGAAAGCGGCCCAGTTGTACGGCTGCCCGGTTGTGGAGGATTGCCGGCGGCTCGCCGGGATGGTGGACGCCGTCTCGATCGCCGTGCCCACAGTTGCCCATTACGAGACCGCGGCGGTCTTTCTGCGGGCGGGGGTGCACGTCCTTTTGGAGAAACCGATCAGCGCAACGCTTGCCGAGGCGGATGAACTGATCGCCCTGGCCGAGGCAAAGGGGCTGGTCTTCCAGATCGGGTTTGTCGAGCGGTTCAACCCCGCGGTCGTGGCCCTCGGGACGGTCATGGACCGGCCGCTGTTCATCGAATCGCACCGTCTCCACCCCTTTTTCGAACGGGGCACCGACGTGGACGTCATCCTCGACCTGATGGTCCACGACCTCGACATCATCCTCCATTTCGTCCGTTCCCCGGTGGAAACCGTCGACGCGGTGGGGGTATCGGTCCTGTCCGAGAAGGTCGACATCGCCAACGCGCGGCTGACCTTCGCCAGCGGCTGCGTCGCCAACATCACCGCGAGCCGGGTCACCGGCAAGACGATGCAGAAGATCCGCTTCTTCGGGGTCGAGGGGTACCATGCCGTGGATTACGGAAAACGGAAACTGGTTTCGCTGGGCAGGGGAACCGGTCCCGAAGGGCAGGTGACGATCACCGAGAATCCCGTGGAGATCAAGATGCAGGACCCGCTGGAGGAGGAGGTCCGCACCTTCGTCGCCTCCGTTGCCGGAGGTCTGCCGCCCGCCGTATCGGGCAGGGAAGGCCGCGCCGCGCTGGAGCTGGCTCTGGCCATCAACGACGCGATCGCCAGAAACCGGGAGCGCTCCCCGCTCCTCTCCCCCGCCACCCCGGCGGGGGCCCCCGCGGGAGGCCGAACGGCACCGTGAACAGGCGCAAGGTCATGATCGTCGCCGGGGAGGCCTCCGGTGACCTGCACGGCGGCAATCTCGTCCGGGAGATGCACCGGATCGATGCGGGCATCTCCTTCTACGGAGTGGGAGGCAGGCGGATGCAGGCGGAAGGGGTCGAACTCCTGGCCGATGCCGCCGACATGGCCGTGGTGGGGTTGACCGAGGTGGTCTTCAAGCTGGCGGCCATCCTGCGGGTCATGCGCCGGCTGAAGGCCTCGCTTGCGAGCGAACGCCCGGACCTGGTGATCCTGATCGACTACCCGGACTTCAACCTCCCCCTTGCCCGCGCCGCCCGCAAGCGCGGAATCAAGGTCCTGTACTACATCAGCCCGCAGGTGTGGGCCTGGCGAAAGGGGCGGATCGACACGATCCGAAAATCCGTGGACCGGATGGCCGTGATCCTCCCCTTCGAGGAGGCGTTCTACCGGCAGGCCGGCGTGGATGTGACCTTCGTCGGCCACCCCCTCCTGGATGAGGTGAAGACACGGTACCCGCGGGCAGAGGCGATAAAGCGCTTCGGCCTCAGGGACGAGGCGATCACGGTGGCCATCCTCCCCGGCAGCCGCCAGTCCGAGGTGGCGCGGCTGCTGCCGGAGATGCTCGGGGCCTGCCGGATCCTGACGGAAAAGCTTTCGCCGCTGCAATTCCTCCTGCCGCTCGCCCAAACGGTCGAGCACGCCGTTGTCCGGGATATTCTCCGGCAGTTCCCGCTCAAGGTCAACGTCATCCGGGACGAGATGTCCGACGTCGTCGCCGTCTCCGACGTGGCGATCGTGGCTTCGGGAACGGCCACCCTGGAAACGGCGCTCCTGGAGACCCCGATGGTGGTCGTGTACAAGGTCTCGGCACTCTCCTACGCCATCGGCCGCCGGTTCATCAGCGTCGACCACATCAGCCTGGTGAACCTCATCGCCGGCCGCGCCGTCGTCCCGGAACTGATCCAGGACGACGCCAGTCCGGAGAGGATCGCCGCCGAGGTGCGGGAACTGATCGTCCAGCGGGCCAAGGTGCGGGAGATGAAGAGCGCGCTCGCGGAGATCCGCGGTAGCCTCGGCACGCCCGGGGCCTCCGCGCGGACGGCCCGGATCGCCTGCGACATGCTGTAAGACGTGGGGGGTGAACAGCAGCTTCGTCCAGGGCGCATTCGAGATTTTTCCGGGTACCATGCCGCCGCAGCGAAGCGGCTGCCGGAAAACATGTCTGAGCGCGAAGCGCGAGTTTGTTTTCCGGCAGCGGAGCGAGGACGTGCATGGTCGGGAAAAGATCCGCGCACGGGCGAAGATGCTGTTCGCACGTCCCGCAAAACGGTAACGGAATTATGGGAGTGGAACCTTGGACATATTCAAGCGATTACTGAGGCTGGCCAGACCGCATGCGCTCAAGTTTACCGTCGCCATGGTCTGCATGCTCGTCGTCGGGGCGACCACCTCGGCGCTCGCCTTTCTCGTCAAGCCGACGCTCGACGAGATCTTCCTGAAGCGGAACGCCGAGCTGCTGATGTGGATCCCGCTGGCCGTGGTGGGCATCTACCTCACGAAAGGGGCCTGCAACTACATCCAGACCGTGCTGATGAACTTCATCGGCCAGCGGGTCGTGGCCGACCTCCGCGCGGCGCTGTACCGGCAGATCCAGACCCAGTCGCTGGCCTTCTTCACCAGAAACCCGACGGGGACGCTGATGTCCCGGATCACCAACGACGTATCCTACGTCCAGGGGGCGGTCTCGGAGGCGGTGACCGCCCTGCTCAAGGACTCCTTCACCCTCGTCTGCCTGGTCTTCGTCATCTTCTACCGGGACTGGCAGCTGGCGATCATCGCCATGTTCGTCTTCCCCCTGGCCGTCTATCCGATCGCCAAGTTCGGCCGGATGATGCGGCAGGTGGCCACCCGGACCCAGGTCACCCTGGGCTCGCTCACCGCGCTCCTGCAGGAGACGATCGCGGGGACGCGGATCGTCAAGGCCTTCAGCATGGAGGAGTACGAAAACAAGCGGTTCGCCGTGGAGAACGAACGGCTGTTCCGCCTGTACCTGAAGTCCGTGTCGATCACCGCGATCTCCAGCCCCTTCATGGAATTCCTCGGCGGACTCGGGATCTCGGCGATCATCTTCTACGGCGGCTACCAGGTCATCCACGGCCACTCCACGCCCGGGACCTTCTTCTCCTTCCTGACGGCGCTGATCATGCTGTACGAGCCGGTGAAACGGCTGACGAACGTCAACAACACGATCCAGCAGGGGATCGCCGGCGCCGAGCGGGTGTTCGGCATCATCGACCTGGTCCCGGAGATCGAAAACGCCCCCGACGCCCGCCCGCTCCCCCGGATCAGCCGGGAGATCGAGGTCCGCAACGTCACCTTCGGCTACGAGGAGCAGCCGGTCCTCAGGAACATCAACCTGACGATCCGGGCCGGCGAGGTGGTCGCCTTCGTGGGGGTGAGCGGCGGCGGGAAGACGACGCTCGTCAACCTCATCCCCCGGTTCTACGACGTGACCGGCGGGGCGATCCTGATCGACGGCCGGGACATCCGCGCCGTCACCGTGGAGTCGCTCCGGGGGCAGATCGCCATCGTGACCCAGCAGACGATCCTGTTCAACGACACGGTGCGAAACAACATCGCCTACGGCGACATCGAACGGACCGAGGAGGCGATCGTCGCCGCTGCCAAGGCCGCCAACGCCCACGAGTTCATCATGCGCCTGCCCAAGGGGTACGACACCCTGATCGGCGAGCAGGGGACAAAACTCTCCGGCGGCGAACGGCAGCGCATCTCCATAGCCCGCGCCCTCCTCAAGGACGCCCCGATCCTGATCCTCGACGAGGCCACCTCCTCGCTCGACTCGGAGGCGGAAATCGAGGTCCAGGAGGCCCTGGAGAACCTGATGAAGGGCAGGACGACGCTCGTGATCGCCCACCGCCTCTCCACGATCCGGAACGCCGACCGGATCGTCGTCCTGGCCGGCGGCGGGATTCGGGAAGAGGGGACCCACGACTATCTGCTGGCCTGCCAGGGGGAGTACTGCCGCCTGTACAACATGCAGTTCAAGGGAAACGGCGAGGGGAAAGGCAATGCCCTTTGAGGAGACGGTCCGGAATCTCTGGAACGAAGGGCAGGCGGCGGACCCGACCGGGGCGGTCCGGGCTTTTTTGCGTCTCCTCTCCCTCCCCTACGGGGCGGCAGTGGCCGCCCGGAACGGGCTGTACGACCGGGGGATTCTCCGGCAGGTACGGCTCCCCTGCCCGGTGGTCAGTGTCGGCAACCTGACCGTCGGCGGCACCGGAAAGACCCCGGCGGTCATCCTGATCGCCGCACTGCTCAGGGACGGGGGGCGCCGCCCCGCCGTTCTCAGCCGGGGGTACGGCGGCACCGCCCGCGCCCCGGTGAACACCGTCTCCGACGGCAGGCGGGTCCTGATGGAGTGGCGCGAGGCGGGAGACGAACCGCTCCTGATCGCGGCGGCCCTGCCGGACGTCCCCGTCCTGACCGGGGCCGAACGCGTCCGCACCGGCCGCGCCGCCATCGAACGATACGGCGCGGATGTCCTGATCCTCGACGACGCATTCCAGCACCGGGCGCTCCGCCGCGACCTCGACATCCTCATGCTCGACGCGGCACACCCCTTCGGGAACGGCTTCCTGCTTCCCCGGGGACCGCTCCGCGAACCGCCCGGGGCCCTCGGTCGCAGCCACCTGATCATCGGAACGGGCGATCCACAGGCGAGTGCATCTCTGCCCGGGCCTCCTTCCCTCGCTTCATTCCGCGGTGTCCATGAACCGCGGGAGATTGTGGAAGCGGCGACGGGCCGCAGCGTGCCGCTCGCCGCGCTCAAGGGGAAGCGGGTGTGCGCCTTTGCCGGGATCGGCCGGCCCGAGGCGTTCCGCAGCAGTCTGGCGGAGCTCGGCGCGGAGCTCGTCGGCTTCCGGGCCTTTCCCGACCACCACCCCTACCGCCCGTCCGACCTCGAAGCGCTGAGGCGCCTTGCCTGCCAGAGCGGCGCCGAAGGGATCGTCACCACCGAGAAGGACGGTGTCCGCCTCGCCGATTATCCCGCCTTCCTGGCGGAGCTCTCGCTCCTCAGGATCACGATGGTCGTCTCGCCCGCCGAGCCATTTGCCGAGTTGCTTTTTTCCCGGATTCGGTAGTAATAGGCGGGTAAGCCGCGGGGGGCGGTCCGGCCGTCGGCCGTGGCTTCTTATCGCACCGGTCGAGGGAGAGAGATACATCCATGAGGGACGAGAGGTGAGGTCACAGCGGCTTGCCGACCTGGTGCTGACCTGTTTTCAGCGGGTTCCCGGCCCGCTGCGCAAGGGCCTGTTCACCGGCCTGTTCAGCCTGTTCTATCGCTTCGTCCCGCGGCAGCGGCTGATCGCCGCCTACAACCTCCGGCGCGCCTTCCCGGAAAAATCGGACGCGGAGATCGTGCGGCTCTCCCGGGAGGTGTACCGGAACCTGGGCATCATGGCCGCGGAATTCTTCGCCATCCCCCTGCTCACGCGGGAGAACATCGGGGAGCTGGTAGAAGCCGAGGGGCTGGAGCACTGCCGCAGGGCCCTCGAAAAGGGGCGGGGGGTACTGTTCTTCACCGCCCATTTCAGCAATTGGGAACTATCGGCCGTGGCGATGTCCCTCCTGGTCAAGCCCGTGGGCGCAATCTACCGCCCCCTGGACAGCGGCCTCCTCGACCGCATCGTCCTGCGCGTCCGGTCGGCAACAGGGAACATCCCCATCCCCAAGGAGCGGGCGATGCGCGCCATACTCAGGCACCTCAAACAGGACGGGATACTGGGGATCATGCTCGACCAGAACATGGCCTGGAACGAAGGGGTGTTCGTCGACTTTTTCGGCCGCCCGGCCTGCACGACCAGCGGTCTTGCCCTGCTGGCGCTCCACACAGGGGCGCCCGTCCTTCCCGGCTACATCCTGCGACTCCCCGACGGGCGGTACCGCCTGGTGATCGGACCGGAAGTGGAGATCACCCGCAGCGGCGACCGCGATGCTGATATCCTCGCGAACACCCAGCGGTTCACGAAGGTAATCGAGGAGATCGTCCGGCGATACCCCGAACAGTGGCTCTGGATCCACCAGCGCTGGAAGACGCAGCGATGTCAGATCGGCAGGAGGTGAGGGAGGGGATGATTCCGCTAGGTCGCTTCGCAGTGCCTCAGGATCTTTTTCCGACCCTGGCCACCCTCGCTTCGCTGCCCGGAGAGAACTCGCGCTTCGCGCTCAGACAGCTTTCCCGGCAGCCGCTCCGCTCGGGCCAGGGTAACCCGGAAGAATCTCCGAATCGGTCGCTGCAAAGCGACCCAGCGGAATCGTCACCTGGTGGGGGCTGGAAACGGCGATGATTCAGTTGCAGGTCAGGGGGGGAAAAAAGCTCCCCGCAGAGGGAATCGAACGGCTCTTGATCCGGGGGACGAACTGGATCGGGGACGTGGTCATGACGCTCCCTGCCGTGGCCGCCGTCCGGAGGCGGTGGCCGGGGGCGCGGATCTCCATCCTGGCCAAACCCTGGGTAGCCGAGGTGTACCGCCTCTCCCCGGACGTGGATGAGATCATCCCCTTCGCGGAACCGGGGCGCCATGCCGGCATCCCGGGGAAGTGGCGCCTGGCGGCGGAACTCGGGAGATGCCGCTTCGATTGTGCGATCCTCCTCCAGAATGCGATCGAGGCGGCGATCCTCGCCTTCCTCGCGGGGATCCCTCTGCGCGCCGGGTACAACTCCGACGGCCGCGGGCCGCTCCTCACCCATTCGGTCCGGCGGACAGGCCAGGTCCGCAGCGTTCACCAGATCGACTACTATCTCGCCATGGTCGCGGCGCTCGGCTGCCCGGCTCAGGACCGCCGCGTCCGCCTCGTTCCCGGGCCGGAGTATACGCCGCTGGCGGAGGGGCTGTTTACCCGGTACGGCCTTGCCCGGAGGCGCCCCCTGATCGGCATCGCCCCCGGGGCCGCGTACGGGCCGGCGAAGAAGTGGTTCCCCGACCGCTTTGCCGCCGTTGCCGACCGCCTGCTCGACGCCACGGGCGGCCAGGCGGTGCTGTTCGGCAGCGCCGGCGACAGGGAGAGCACGACTGCGGTGGCGCGGAGCGCCCGCCATACCCTGACCGACATCGCCGGAACGACCGACCTCCGGGAGGCGCTGGCCCTGATCGCCCGCTGCGGGCTCTTCCTGTCGAACGACTCCGGGCTGATGCACATCGCCGGGGCGCTGGGGGTTCCCACGGTCGCCCTGTTCGGGTCGACCAACCCCGCCGCCACCTCGCCCGCAGGGGAGCGGAGCGTCGTCATCCATCACCCCGTGGAATGCGGCCCCTGCCTGAAGCCGGTCTGCCCGACCGACTTTGCCTGCATGGAGGCCATCGGCGTAGACGAGGTGTACGCCGCGGCAATGCGACTCCTGGAGGAGGCGGTATGAACAAACCGCATCCCCGTTTAGACTAGGGAGAATTGATGGGAGAAGATAGACGGTACGCGGCGGTGTTCCTGGACCGCGACGGGACGATCAACGAAGAGGTGGGATACCTCGACAGCCTCCACAAGCTGCGCCTGATCCCCGGCGCCGCCGAGGCTGTCCGGCTGATCAACCGAAGCGGGATGAAGGCGGTCGTCGTGACCAACCAGTCGGGCGTGGCCCGGGGGCTGTTCGACGAGGCCTTTGTCGGCGAGGTCCACCGCCGGCTCCGGGAGATGCTGGCCGCGGAAGGGGCCTTCCTCGACGGCGTGTACCACTGCCCCCACCACCCCTGGGAAGGCCGGGGGATCTACCTGAGGGAGTGCGACTGCCGTAAACCCGCGCCGGGACTTCTCCTCAAGGCCGCGGCTGAACTCTCCCTTGATCCGCAGCGCTCCGCCATGATAGGGGACACGCTC
>CAIYSL010000057.1 GCA_903928915.1 uncultured Syntrophobacterales bacterium
CATCAGCGAGAACCCCGGGCCGCTGGTGGCCGTCATCACCTTGCTTCCCGTCAGCGACGCCCCGATGATCGCGCAGATCGAGGCGATCTCGTCCTCCATCTGCATGAACCGCGCCCCCTTCTGGGGGAGGCGCACCGACATCAGCTCCGCGATCTCCGTCGAGGGGGTGATCGGGTACCCTGCGAAGAAGTCGAGCCCCGCGTACAGGGCCGCTTCCACGCAGGCCTCGTTTCCCTGGACAAACGTCAATCTGCCGCCCATATCACTCCTGCTCCGTCGCTACCTCGATCGCCAAATCCGGGCAGCGCAGCTCGCAGAGCTTGCAGCAGATGCAATCCTGCGGCCTGGCCGCCACCACCTTGTCGTGTTCATCCAGTTCCAGAACCTTCTTGGGACAAAAATGGACGCAGATCCCGCATCCCTTGCACCAGTCGCGATTGATCAGATGTCCCTTCAGCTTTGCCTTCGCCATACGCCTTCCCATCCGTCAGGAAACCCTCTCCCCTCAGAACTTGGGGATCTCGTAGTCGTACTTACCGGCCGTCAACCCCCGCAGGGTCTCCAGGGTCGCGTCGTCGATCGGGATTCCCTCGGCCCGCCGCTTCTGCTCCAGCCGATCTTCGTGCTCCCCGGGGATCAGGATCGGCGTTTCAGAGTCGACCCGTTGGGCCGCCCGGAGGATCGCGTACAGCGCCTTCAAGCGGGCGCAGAAATCCTCCCAGGGCAGAAACCGCACCGGGTCGATAGCGATGAAGAAGTGGCCCACATGCTGGGGCTCGTCCCACTGCTGGATGATCGATTTCACGCCGGTCGCGAATCCGCTGCCGGTCAGCACACCACCGAGGATGTCCAGCGCGATGGCCAGGCCGTAGCCCTTATGCTGCCCCACGGGCAGGACAAACCCTTTGAGCCCCTCCAGCGGGTCAACGGTCGGCCGGCCCGCTCTGTCCACGGCCCACCCCGCGGGCATCTTCTCGTGCCTATCGGCCATCTCCCGCATGCGGCCCCGCGAAGAGACCGACATGGCCATATCGAGCACAAAGGGCGCCTCGCCTTCGCAGGGAACGCCGATGGCCAGCGGATTGTTGCCCACGATGTTTCCGAGACCGCCCCAGGGCGGCATCGTCGGGAAGGCGTTGGTCCCGGCGATCCCGATCAACCGCTCCTTGCAGGCCATCAGCACGTAGGGGGAGGCGGCGCTGAAGTGGTTGCTGTCGCGACAGCCCACGAACCCCGTACCCAGGGTCCTGGCCAGGTCGATCGCCTCGGCCATGCCCCGCGCCCCCACAACGGGCCCCAGCCCGTCGTCCCCGGAGACGAGCCTGAGCCCCGGCGCCGGCGAGGAAACCCCGATCCGGGGATGCGCCTTCATCAGCCCTTTCCGCACCCGCGGGATGTACATCAGGAGCCGCCGGATGCCGTGGGTGCTGATCCCGCGCAGGTCCGCCCGGAGCAGGATCTCGACGACGGTCCGGGCGTCCCCGTCGGGCACTCCCACCTTCTGCAGGGCCTTCACGCCGATCTCCCAGAGTTCTGCGCAGGGAACCGTTCTCTCTTGGGTGCTGCTCACGTCGCCCATGATACCTCCTCATGCGCACCGATCCACCGCGGCCCCCCCTCCCGGGATCGCACGCAGCTCGTTCCAACCCCGGCCGCATGCCGGGACCCAAGCCGGGTCCGGGGCACGCGGCCGGTCCGTCCGGCGGTTACTCCTTCGTGAGCGGGAGCAGCTCGATGAGCGTCTTTTCGTATTCGCTCCAGTAGGCGTTGTACTGGGCCGGGTCCATGTACCGGAGCGTCAGCCCCATGTCCGCCATCCGTTTCTTGTGGTCGTCCGAGGCGGTCACCCGCTTCATCGCGCCGCTCAGGGCATCGACGATCGCCTTGGGGGTGCCTGCCGGAGCGGCGAACCCGCGGGAGGAGGAGGTGTAGAGCTTGTATCCCTGCTGCTCGAAGGTCTTCACGCCGGGATAAAAGAGGCTCGGCTCATCGTCCATGATCCCCAGGATGCGCACCTCCCCGCTCTTGAACTGCGACAGCAGGTCCCCCACGTTGGCGCAGAGCACGTCGATCTTGCCGCCCAGAAAGGCGGTCATTGCGGATGCGACGCCCTGGGCGAAGTGGACCATGGCAAACTGCGTGCCGGTCATTTTCTGGAACTGGAGGATGGCGAAGGCCTCGTCGCTCTGGATGCCCGTCGTCGAAATCCTGACCTTCTTGGGATTCGCCTTGGCGGCATCGACGACGTCCTTGAGGGTCTTGAAGGGGCTGTCCGCCTTGACCGCAAAGAGGCCCGGGTCGATCACATGCAGCGCGAGGAGATCGAAGCTCTTGCGCGTGTAGGTCGCCTTCCGGGCCGGATCCAGGTAGCTGACCACCGCGGACGGGAAGTTGGTATTCCCGATCGTATAGCCGTCCGGTTTGGCCTGGGCCAGCGTGGTGTAGGCGATCTGAGAGCTCGCGCCGGGCTTGTTGACCACCACCACGGAGGTACCGAGCTCCTTTTCCATGCCGCTCGCCATCAGGCGAGCCCCCACGTCGGTGGTCCCTCCTGCCGCAAACCCCACCAGCATCTGGACGGCCTTGCCCTTCTGGGGGAAATCAGCAGCCCCTGCGGCGGATGAACCCACCAGAGCAAGCCCGCAAACTACCAGCACCAGCATCTTTGCGAAACAGCATCCGTCAAAGCGCATCATATCTCTACCTCCCTTTCTCATGTCCCTGTAGTTAACAAACTTTTCCGTCTGCATGTTCTAAATTCCTTGCGGGGCATCCCCGGTGCATCCGGTCCGCCCAGTTCCCGGCCGCCCCCCGACCCAGCGGTCTACACCGCTCTTCTCCACGCGGCCCTCCGCGTCGGCTATGCCCCCTCCTCTCCGGAGAGCATCTCCTTTCTCTTCCGGAAGAATCGAAACGCCGGTGCGATCAGGATAGCAGCCGCCAGCGACAACAGGACGACGGCGATGGGGCTCTCCAGGATGATGCCGAAGCTCCCCTGGGACATGTCCAGGGCGGTGCGGAGCGACCGCTCCATCAAGGGGCCCAGGATGAGCGTCAGGACGATGGGGGCCAGCGGGAAGTCGAGCTTCCGGAGGAGGTAACCGATCACCCCGAACAGGACCATCACCAGGATGTCGAAGGTGCTGTTGCTCACGCTGTAGGCGCCCACCATCATGAAGGCCACGATCACCGCGAACAGGAGCCCGTAGGGGATCTTCAGGATCTTGACCCAGATGCCGATCAGGGGCAGGTTGAGGATCAGGAGGATCACGTTGCCCACGTAGAAGCTCGCGATCACCCCCCAGGCCACGTCCGGATGCTCCTTGAACAGGAACGGCCCCGGGATGAGCCCGTGCATCATGAAGGCCCCCATGATCACCGCCACCGTGGGGGAGGCGGGAATGCCCAGGGTGAACAGGGGGATGAGCGCGCCGTTGGCGTGGGCGTTGTTGGCGGTTTCCGGGCCCGCCACTCCTTCGATCATCCCGGTGCCGAACCGGTCGGGCTCCTTCGAGACCTTCTTTTCGGCGATGTACGACAGAAACGACGCTGCCGACCCGGTCATCCCCGGCACCAGCCCCAGGGCAGTCCCGATGACGCTGCCCCGCAGGATGGGTCCCGCCGAATCCCCGATCTCCTTCTTGCCGGGGATGAGGGAGCTCATCTTAGCAACGGACACCAGGCTGAGTTTCTCCTCGGTGTTCACCAGGATCTCGGCCAGGCCGAAGAGCCCCATGATCACCGGGACGAAACCGATCCCATCCATGAATTCCATGCGGCCGAAGGTGAAGCGGGGGAGCCCCCGGACCGGGTCCATGCCGACCATGGCCAGGATCAGGCCGAGGATGCCCATCATCAGGGCCTTGACCATGGATTTTCCCGCCAGCCCCATCAGGAGCGAGAGCCCGAGGACGATCAGCGCGAAGAACTCCACCGGGCCGAACTGCAGCGCCATCCGGGTGAGCGGGCCGGCCGCCAGGACCAGCGCGATCGTGGCGATCGTCCCACCGATGAACGACCCGATCGCAGCGATCGACAAGGCGACCCCGGCCCGCCCCTGCTTGGCCATCGCGTAGCCGTCCAGGCAGGTGATCGCCGAGGCCGCCTCGCCGGGGACGTTGAGCAGGATGCTGGTGATGGTCCCGCCGTACTGCGTCCCGTAGAAGAGCGCGGTCAGCATGATGATGGCGCCGGTGGGAGACATCTGGAAAGTCAGCGGGATGAGCATCGCCACGCCGGCCACGGGGCCGACCCCGGGGAGCACGCCGATCGCCGTGCCGAGCACCGATCCCAAGAAGGCAAAGACGAGGTTCTGGGGGGCCAGGGCGACCGTAAAGCCCATGAGCAGGTTCTGCAGCGCTTCCATATCGCAACTCCTCCTACAGACCCAGGCCAGTCAAGAATGCCAGGGATGCCTTCGGCAGCTGGACGTCCAGGTAGCTTCCGAACAGATGATAGATCCCCACGCTGCCCAGGAGGGCGATGAACAGTGTGAGCCAGACCGGCTGTCGCCCCGGAATCAGCAGCAGGTAAAGGAGCAGCAGGAACATCGCCAGCTGAAAGCCCAGGAAATCCATCAGGAACGTTGCCGCGACCATGGTCCCGAGGACCGCCAGGAGGCGCACCAGGCCCTCACGCTCGGGAAGAAAGGCGCCCTCCTTCGGCCGCCCCCTGCGGCCGCTGGTCTGCACGAACCAGACCGCGGAGAGCCCCCCCATGATCGCGCCCAGCCAGAGCGGGAAAAAGCCGGGGCCGGGTCCCAGCGGGGTGTAGTACTCGAGATTCCAGGCTTCCCAGGCGACAAAGACCGAAAAGGCCAGGAAGCACAGCGCCGCACCCTGATGAATCCTCTGCATGCATTCCTCCTCTCGCGAGGCAGCTGAAAGCAGTCCACCTGCTGCCCATCCCTCACCCTGCGCCGTTCAACGTACCGGCAAACTACGCCTCACGGCCCAGGATTCATTCCCCTTCGCGCCATGATTCGGATGACCTTCGCACTGCACGGCCCATTCTTTGTATTTGCGGGCCGTGCGGCCGGGATGTCCTTGACCGGCCTCCTCCCCGGCTGTTCACGACAGACGCTCGGCGCCCGCGGTGTAGACGGCGTCAGGCGTAGATCTCCGGATTGACCATGACCCCCCGGTCGGGGCGGCTCCCTCCCAGAACCGTCAGGACATTCTGTGCCGCTTCGACGCCCATGCGCACGATAGACTCGGCCGTGGCCGCGCCGACATGCGGGGTCAGCACCACCTTCCCGGCAGTCATCAGTTTCTCCAGATTTCCGGGGGGCTCCTGGGCGAAGGTGTCGAGTCCGGCCCCGGCGATCGCCCCCGTCTGCAGCGCGTCGATCAGTGCCTTCTCGTCCACCACGCCGCCCCGCGCCGTGTTGATCAGCCAGGCCGTCTTCTTCATCATCCCCAGCTCCGCGGCCCCGATCAAGTGCCGCGTGCCTTCGGTCAGCGGGAGGTGCAAGCTGACGATGTCGGCGGCCTTCAGCAGCGGTCCGATCTCGGCGACCCGGGTAACCCCGGACGGGGCCTCGCCGGTCAGGAAGGGGTCGAACACGAACACCTTCATCTCGAAGGGCGCCACCAGCTCCGCGAGACGCCGGCCGATCCTGCCGAACCCGACCAGCCCCAGCGTCTTCCGGAACAGTTCGACCCCCTGGTAGGTCGCCTTATCCCACTGCCCCGCCCGTACCCGGCCGTCGAGGAAGGGGATATCCTTGGCCAGCGAGAGCATCAGGCCCAGGGCGTGTTCGGCCACGGACCGGTAGTTCGCCGAGGCGCTGATCAGGACCGGAATCTTCATCTCCGTCGCCGCGGCCACGTCGATGTTGTCCACGCCGATCCCATGCTTGGCGATCACCCGAAGCCGCGGGGAGGCCTGGATGGCCTCGCGCGTGACTTTGCTCGTCCGCACGATCAACCCGTCCGTCTGCCGCTCAGCGATGACCCGCGCGATATCGGCAGGCTTCGCATAGGATCCGGTATAGGAGACCCGGCACTTCTCCGACAGCAGCTCCACTGCCGCAGGCGAAATCCGGTCGCTCGTCACCACCACACTGAAGGGCTCCTGGTTCTGTTGCATCGACAACTCCTCGTTGGTGAGATTGATAAAAAACGTCGCGCGGGAGCGATCCCCCGACGCCTCAACTGCTTCGGAAGGTTTTCCGTGGCCGAAATCCGTTCTCAGGGAAAGTCCACAATCTCTATCCAGTTGGGATTCCTGGCCGCTGGAATCCTGTTCAAGAACTGCAATACGCCCGTTTCCCTGTTCATTCTCTAAACCGAGACATGATCCGTTTTGACCTCCTGCTTTAGCTGATGCCGAGAGCAGATGATTTGTCCGCGTCTTCCGTTCCTTCAGGGGTCTGCGCGGCAGACCTCCGGCGTAAGGGCCGGCGCAGAAGAGAACCCGCTTGGGCCCAGTCGAAGGATCTCCCGGACGCGCCGGCCGATCTCGGCGGGGTTCTTCTCGACGGCGACGCCGGCCCGCTCCAGGGCCCGGAACTTC
>CAIYSL010000058.1 GCA_903928915.1 uncultured Syntrophobacterales bacterium
CGTCTCCACCACGTCGCCGGCGGCGGGGATGTAGATGCAGGACGTGACCATCCGGGACCGCTTGCCCTTCTTGACCTCCACGACGCAGATCCGGCACGCCCCGTAGGAGGTGATGGCCGGATGGTAGCAGAGCGCGGGGATCGCGATGCCGAGGCGCCGGGCAACGCCGAGCACCGTCTCGTCGGGGAGAGCCTCGGCCTCGCGGCCGTCGATCGTGATCATCCTGGTGGTGCTGGTATTTGCTTCGCTCATATCGTCTCTCTAACTAAACAACTTCGATCGCGTCGAACCGGCACGTGTCGAGGCAGACGCCGCACTTTATGCAGCCCGCCTGGTCGATCGCGTGCGCCTTCTTCTTCTCCCCGGAGATCACCCCCTGGGGGCACTTCCGTACGCAGGCCGTGCAGCCGGTGCAGGCGTCCGGAAGGATCCGGTAGGTGATCAGCGCCTTGCACACCTTGGCCGGGCAGCGGTGCTCCTCGATATGGGCCCGGTACTCCTCCATGAAGTACCTGAGCGTGCTCAACACCGGGTTTGCCGACGAACCGCCCAGGGCGCAGAGCGACCCCTCCGCGGTGGCCTCGGCGAGGTCCTTGAGGAGCGGGATGTGCGCTGCGGTCCCCCGGCCCTCGCAGATATCGGTCAGGATGTTGGCCATGGCCACGATCCCCTCGCGGCAGGGGACGCACTTCCCGCAAGATTCGTCGGACAGGAAGTTCAGGAAGTACTTGGAAACGTCGACCATGCAGGAGGTCTCGTCCATGACGATCAGACCGCCGGAGCCCATCATCGAGCCCGCCTGGGTGAGTTCGTCGAAGTCGATCTTCAGGTCGAGGAGCGACTCGGGGAGGCACCCGCCCGACGGGCCGCCCGTCTGGACCGCCTTGAACCGCTTCCCCCCGGGGATCCCCCCGCCGATGTCGTAGATCAGCTTCCGCAGGGTCACGCCCATCGGGACCTCGACGAGGCCGGTGTTGACCACCTTGCCCACGAGCGAGAAGATCTTCGTCCCCTTGGACCCCTCGGTGCCGATCGAGGCGTACCAGTCGGCGCCCCGGTTGATGATGATCGGGACGTTGGCCCAAGTCTCCACGTTGTTGAGGTTCGAGGGTTTGCCCCAGAGCCCGCTGTCCACGGTGTGGATGTACTTGGCGCGCGGTTCGCCGGCCTTTCCTTCGAGCGAGGCCATCAGCGCCGTCGACTCGCCGCAGACGAAGGCGCCGCCGCCGCGGGCGATCCGCACGTCGAAGGCGAACCCGCTTCCCAGGATGTTCTTCCCCAGGAATCCCCGCTCGCGCGCCTGGTCGATGGCGATGCCGATGTGCTTCACGGCCAGCGGGTATTCGTCGCGGACATAGACATACCCTTCATTCGATCCGATCGCAAAGGCGCCGATGATCATCCCCTCCAGGACGCGGTGCGGGTTCCCCTCCAGGAGACTCCGGTCCATGTACGCCCCGGGGTCGCCTTCGTCGGCGTTGCAGATCACGTACTTCGGCGTGCCGTGGGCCTTGCGGCAGGTGCTCCACTTGAGCCCGGTGGGAAAGCCGCCGCCGCCGCGGCCGCGGAGCCCCGAACGGGTGATTGCCTCGACGATGCTCTCGGGCTGCATGGTGAGGGCCTTCCTCAGCGCTTCGTAGCCGCTGCAGTGCTCCAGGTAGTCGTCGATGTTCCGGGGCGAGATGCGGCCGTTGTCGCCGAAGACGATGCGGTCCTGGTTTGCGTAGAAGGGGATCTCTTCCTCGTGCAGGACGGCCGCCTCCGTGCCGGGCAGACGGTACAGGAGCCGCTCCACTGCTTGCCCCCCGACGATGCTCTTTTCGACGATCTCGCAGACGTCGCCGAGGGCGACCTGCTGGTAGAAGAGGTTCTCCGGCTGGACCACGACGATCGGACCCTTTTCGCAGAACCCGCGGCACCCGGTCTGGATGAACCGGACCGTGTCCTTGACCCCGATCCGTTCGAGCTCCGCCTCGAAGGCCTGGGCTACGGCCTCACAGCCGTAGGCCTGGCAGCCCGTCCCGCCGCAGACGGTCACGGAGACCTTTCCGCTGGCGAACCGGCTTTGCCGGACCTCCTCCGCCGGGATCTCGCAGGCGGCCCGGACGGCCTCCAGGGCCTCGCCCTCGGCCGGGGCCTTGAACAGCCGGTCCACCTTTCCCGGCTCGGCCCTGAAGTAGCGCTGATCGATGACGACAACGGGGCCGAGGGCGCAGGCGCCGATGCAGTTGACCGTTTCGAGGGTGTACTCCCTGTCCGCGGTCGTCTCGCCCGCCTCGACCCCGAGGCAGCGGCGGATTTCGTCGAGGATCCGCGGCGCCCCCCGGACGTGGCAGGCGGTGCCGAGACAGACCTTGACGGTATGCTTCCCCTTGGGCGTCAGGCTGAAGGCGTTGTAGAAGGTCGCCACGTGGTACACCTCGGCGTCCGGGACGCTCAGTCGCTGCGAGATCCGGGTGAGCGCCTCGCGGGGCAGAAACCCGAGCCCGCCGTTTACGGTCTGCATCACCGCGATCAGGGAGTCGGGCCGGCAGCCGTGCTGCGCGACGGCCTCGTCGAGGAGGGCGTCGATCTGGAGTTCGGAGTCGGTGCTCATAGTTCCCTTGCTTCCGCGGAGCGCTCGATCGTCAGCAGGTAGGCCTCCCGCTTTTGATCGAGCAGCTCTTTCATATTCTTGAATTCGAGCGCCCCGGTCAGGCACGATTCGACGCAGGCCGGGACGTCGCCCGCCTTGAGCCGCCTCTCGCACTGGTCACACTTGACGATGGCGTGCGTGTCCTCGTCCATCCGGATGACCCCGAAGGGGCAGGCCAGGACGCAGAGTTGGCACCCCACGCAGAGATCGCCGTCGATCACCACGGGGCTCTGCCGGTCGGCCCGGTGGAGGGCGTGGGTGGGACAGATGGCCATGCAGGGGGCGTCCTCGCACTGGCGGCACTGGAGGGGGGTCGCAAATTGACCGCCCTTCTCCACGGAAATGCCGATCTCCGGGGCCGGCTGTTCGTGGATGGCCTCGGCGAGCGACTTCGACGCCGACCGTTCGACGGCGCAGGCGATCTCGCAGGACTTGCATCCCAGGCACTTGTCGACCTTTACAACGATGATACCTTTCATGGCAGCTTTCCCTTTACTCGGTTTCCGTTTCCACCGGGGCGTACAGCATCGGCCGGAGTTTCAATGCCGCCCGCTTCTTGTCCATGTGGGCGATCATCTGCCGCGCCGCCTTCACCGGGTCCGCCTCGAAGGAGAACTTTCCGCCCGTGTCCTCCTCGATCCCTTCGGTGAGGTATTGGGTCACCTCGGCGCTTCCCAGGACGCGCATCGCCGGGCTGAAGTTCACGTAGGCGCCGCTGGCCACGCAGTAAAACCCGATCGCGATCGCCTTCTCGCACATCGCCTCGGGCGCGGCGCCGGCAATGGGGAGGTCCGCCAGCTCCTGGCCGAGTCCGCCTTCGTTGATCATCTCGCACAGGGCCACCAGGATCCGGCTGTTGTCGACGCAGGAGCCCAGGTGGAGGACCGGGGGGATCCCGACGGCCTCGCAGATCTCCTGCAGCCCTTTGCCCGCCCACTTGGCCGCCGCCTCGGGCTGCAGCAGCCCTTCCTTGGCGCAGGCCGTGGCCGCGCAGCCGGTCATCACCACCAGGACGTCGTTGGCCAGAAGCTCGCGCACCATCTTCAGGTGGCTTTCGTCCTGGGTCTTCTTGACGGTGTTGCAGCCGATGACCGCTGCCACCCCGCGCAGCCGGCCGGAGATGATCGCATCGTTCAGCGGCCGGAAGGAGGAGCGGTACCGGCCTCCCAGGTGGGTGAAGGTGTTGCGCACGGTGAACCCCGCGACCAGGTCCGTCTTCGCCTTGGGGATGTCGACGGGTCCGCGGCTGGGGAAGTTTTCGATCGCCCGCCGGACGATCTCCTTGGCCGTATCCAGGGCGGTGTGTTCGTCGAACTGGATGTGCTCGGCGCCGGGGATCTTGGCCTTCTTGCTGGTGGTGATCACCTTGGTGTGGAACCGTTTGGCATGCTCGACCAGGGCCGGCATGATGCACTGCACGTCCACGAGCATCACGTCCACCGCGCCGGTGGCCACGGCAAGCTCCTGGTGGAGGAAGTTCCCCACCACGGGCGCCCCCTGGCGCATCAGGATCTCGTTCGCCGTGCAGCAGATCCCGCCCACGAGGATCCCCTTGGCCCCCTTCTCCTTCGCCAGCTTGATCAGCTCGGGGTCGCGGCTCGCCTCGACGACCATCTCCGAGAGGGTCGGCTCGTGGCCGTGGACGACGATGTTCACCTCGTCCTTCTTCAGGACGCCGAGGTTGACCTGGCTCCGCACCGGCTCCGGCGTCCCGAACAGGACGTCGCCGAAGTCCGTGGCCAGCATGGCGCCGGCCCAGCCGTCGCCCAGCGAGGTCCTGAGGCCGTGGTGGATCAGGTTCTTGTAGTCGGCGTCGACCCCTTCGTGGGTCCGGTGGAGGGTTTCGACGATCTCGTGCTCCACGCCCACGGGGACGATCCCGAGCCGCCTCCACCGCTCCACGGTGGCCTTCGGCGCCCGCAGTTCGGGATACCGGATCTCGCCCTCCTGGCTGTTGAACTCCTTGAGCGCGAGTTCGGCCATCTCACAGGCTACCTCTTCCACGCTCTTTTTTTCGGTGGAAACCCCCCACTCCGCGGCGAGCTCGAAGAGGCGCTCGGGGCTCTTGATCGCGTACCCGAGGGCGGTGCCCTTTGCCGTTTGCAGCAGCGTGTTGACGATGTCGTGCCCGTGGTCCGAATGGGCGGCCGCGCCCGCCGCCA
>CAIYSL010000059.1 GCA_903928915.1 uncultured Syntrophobacterales bacterium
CCCGACGGTTCGGTGGCGCTCATGCGGGCAAAACAAAAACCCCGTTCCTGCCATTGGGAAACGGGGTCTTTTCTGCCAGTCCATATTCCCCTCCAGCATTGTCACACGGGATGGAACATTCAACTGATCTTACTATGTGAGCGTCCCTCTTAGCACCATTTCCGATTGAAGTCCAGTATCTGTATCGAAAATAACAACCTGGCGAGTGGGAAGGAAGAAAGGTTTTCGCAAGTGCGTAGCAATCGGCTGTCCCCTAAAAATTCTAATTTGCGGCCTGGCCCGCAGGGCCGCAATCGGGGCAGGCGGGGCTGCGTTCGATGCGGAGGATGTGAGCGCAGGCCGCCAGGCCGTCCCAGATCAGCAGGCGGCCCGCCAGCGGCTCTCCCTGCCCGGTGAGGAGCTTCACCGCCTCGGTCGCCTCGATCGAACCGATGACGCCGCAGGTCGCCCCGACGATCGGGAACAGCTCCGCGGGCGGGGCCTGGGGGAAGAGGCACCTGAGACAAGGGGTCTTTCCGGGGAGCACCGTTGTTGCCTGGCCCTGCAGCCCGCGCACGGCGCCGTGGATGAAGGGGATGCCCTTCCTGAGGGCAGTCCGGTTGAGGAGGTGCCGCGTCGGTAAGTTGTCCAGCGCGTCGACGATCAGGTCGCAGTCCGCGGCTATCGCTTCGCTGCTTGCCTCGTCGATCCTCCCGACGATCTCTTCCACGCAGATCAGCGAGTTGAGTGCGGAGAGCTTCTCCGCCGCGGAGGCGGTCTTCGGCTGGCCGAGGTCCTTTCCCCAGTGGAGGATCTGGCGGTTCAGGTTGGTCGGCTCCACCACATCACAGTCGGCGATCCGCAGGGTTCCGATTCCGGCTGCGGCCAGGTACGTGGCGATTACCGTGCCGAGCCCCCCCGCGCCGGCGATCAGGACCCGCGAGGCCTTGAGCCGCTCCTGCCCCTCCCGGCCGAGCATCAGGAGCTGCCTGTGGTACCGCGTCTGTTCCTCCTGCGTGATCATCCCGTGCTTACCCTCGCTGACAGAACATAAATGTGTCATTTTCCGGCCGGAGGCCACATCGACGACGGAGATTCATTGCTTTTTCGCGTAATAATGTGTACATTCATCCTACATCAGTTCAGCAAAAAGGTAAACCGTTTCCCCTCTTCCGAGGGTCCGCCTGCCTGAGCGGCGGCAATGTGCCGTCTCCCGCCGGGGGGTGTCCCCGGACCGGAAGGACGCGCGGGGACGGAGGAATGTACATCGACAGTCGATGAGAATAGGTTCGCTTATGACGCCGTCGAATTGGCGACCGTCGCGGGTCGGCGCCCCCGAGACAAAAGAGCTCAGCATCCACAACTACGAGGAACTCGCCGCGCTGCACGCAGTCGCCCGGATCCTGGCCCAGCCCCGGGAGCTTCGGGAGCAGCTCGAGCAGGCCCTCCAGGAGATGAGCGACCGCCTGGGGATGGAGCGGGGGATGATCTCGCTGCGGGACCGTGAGACCGGTGCGGTCCTGCTCGACGTGGCCCGCGGCGTCGATATCGCGGGGCTGGACGTGACTTACAAGCCCGGCGAGGGGATAACGGGAAAGGTGGCCCAGACGGGCAGGCCGATGGCCTGCGCGAACCTCGGCCAGGAAGCCCATTTCCTCGACCGCACGGGCGCCAGGCGCAACCTGAACCGGACGGAGCTCGCCTTCCTGTGCGTGCCGATCGTCTACGACGACCGGGTGGTCGGTGTTCTGTCGGCGGACAAGGTGGCGCGACAGGTGGAGGACCTGGACCGCGAACTGGCCTTGCTCTCCTCGGTCGCCGAACTGCTCGCCAAGGCGGTCCACAGCCGGGCGATCGAAGAGGACAACCGCCGCCTCCGGCAGCTCGTCGGCCGCCGGACCCCCGCGTCGGATATCGTCGGCCATTCCAGCGTGATGCAGGATGTGTTCGGCCTCGTGGCCCAGGTGGCCGACTCCAACACCACGGTCCTGATCCACGGGGAAACGGGGACCGGCAAGGAGCTGATCGCCCGGGCGATCCATCGGAAGAGTCCGCGTCTCAAGGGCCCCCTCGTCCAGGTGAACTGCGCGGCCATTCCGGACACCCTGATCGAGAGCGAGCTGTTCGGGCATGAGCGCGGGGCCTTCACCGGCGCCCTCCACAACCGGCGCGGACGGTTCGAAGAGGCCCACGGCGGGACGATCTTCCTCGACGAGGTGGGCGAGCTGTCCGCCGCGGCGCAGGCCAAGCTGCTGCGCGTGCTCCAGGAGAAACAGTTCCAGCCCCTCGGCTCCGCCCGGATCGTCAAGGTCGACGTCCGGGTGATCGCCGCCACGAACCGGATCCTCGAACAGGACCTGGCCACCGGGCGGTTCCGTGCCGACCTCTTCTACCGCCTGAACGTCTTCCCCATCTATCTGCCGCCGCTGCGCGACCGGGGGAGCGACATCCTGCTGTTGGCCGACCATTTCGTCCTGAAGTACGCCCGCGAGATGGCAAAGCCGCCGCTGAAGATATCGCCGGCGGTGTCGGACATCCTCTTGGCCTACCACTGGCCGGGGAATGTCCGGGAACTGGAGAACTGCATGGAACGGGCGGTCCTCCTGGCCAGCCAGGACACGATCGAAACCGTCCACCTGCCCCCCTCCCTGCAGACCCTCGCCCGCGTCGATGAACGGAAGGAGCAGGGGAAACTCAATACGGTCGTCGAGGCCCAGGAACGGACCCTGATCCTGGGGGCACTCAAGGAGACCGGCGGAAACCAGACCCGGGCGGCAAAGCTCCTCGGTACGACCAAGCGGATCATCCAGTACCGGATCCAGAAGCTCGGCATCGACCCCCGCCAGTTCCGTGCGAAGCGATCGTCTGCCTCGCCGCCCGTGACCGGTGAAGACTGAAAGACCGGCATCCCGGCAACCGTTGCCGGGATGCGACATTTTTGTTCCTTTTTTTGGCTAAGAGGACATTTTTGTCGTGCCGCCACTCCCGCCCTTCCCCTGAAAACAACGGGAGGCCGTATCCGGACGAATTTACCGGCCTAATTTTCGGCCCTGGCAGTCGCCGTTTCCCCGGAATGGCATGATTATCGCTAAACAAAAACCCCCGGGCCCGCGTAACGGAGCGGGCCCGAACCAAGCAGAAAGGATTGATGGTTATGTGCAGATTGTTTGCTATCACGAGCAAGGATCCCCTCTCCCCGATGGTCGCGATCCGCGCCCTCGACGTGATGAAGGAGGGACACGACGGTTCCGGTGTGGGGCTGTTCCTCACCGACCTCGGCGGGGATTTCGAGCAGTTCAAGGGGGGGCCGATCCTCTCCGGGATCTTCTCCAACGCGGGGATCAAGGCCCTCGACCGCTACATGATGGACATGGATTTCATGACGAAATACAAGCTTTCGTTCCGCCCGACGAAGCGCCCCCCGGCGGGGACGCCCCGGCGGGATAACTACCTGATCCGCGTGTACGAATACCCGCCCGATTGGGAGAACCTCCCCGAGGAGGAGATTCAGCGCCGGCTGATGATGTGTCGCCTCCAGCTCCAGGAGATGGGCCGGCAGGACGATTCGATGCTGGTGTTCAGCTTCTGGCCGGACGTGATCATGATCAAGGAGGTCGGCGATCCGATGACCGTGGCCGATTACCTGGGGCTGAACCGCAAGGAGCTCCAGGCCCGGACGATCCTGGCGCAGGGCAGGCAGAACACCAACTACGCGATCAACATCTACGCCTGCCACCCCTTCTTCATCCAGGGGATGGCGACGATGACCAACGGCGAGAACACGGCCTTCCTGCCGATCCGGGAGTTCCTGATGTCGCGCAAGGAGCCGGGGTA
>CAIYSL010000060.1 GCA_903928915.1 uncultured Syntrophobacterales bacterium
GGTAGGACTCGTAGGAGTCGGGGCTCAGGTTCCGGTCAACCTGCTTGAGAAGCGCCGTGCCGTCCAGAGCATAGAGCGGAGCGGCGACCAGCAGCGACAAAAAAACCATCAATGCGTTAAACATGAAAACCTCCTATACGTGTCTGAGCGCCTTGATCGGCTCCATGCGCGACGCCTTGAAGGCGGGCTGGAGACTGGCGATGACCGAAACGACGATGACCGTGGCCGAGATCACGAGGATATCGGCCGGAGAGATACCTGCCTGGAGGACGATCCCCTGCTGCTGGCCGAAGTCGTAGCGTATCTTCAAGATGTTCAGGAGCTGGACGATGCCGATCCCCACGCTGTTGCCGATCAGCGCCCCCGCGACCCCCATGCAGAACCCCTCGATCACGAACATGCTGAGGATCTTGCCGGGCTGGGTGCCGATGGCCGCGATCGTCCCGATCTCCCGGATCCGCTCGTACACGGCCATGATCATCACGTTCATGATGCTGATCAGCACGATGGCGATGAGCATCAGTTTGATGAACAGGGTCATCAGGTCGATCATCCGGGCGATGTTGAAGAAGGGGGAGAGCTTCTCCCATGCGTGGACCTCAAAGAGGGGTTTGCCCTGCTGGTTGAGCTCCCCTGCGAGGATGCCCTCCAGCTTTGCGCTGAAGGCGGCGAGATTCCCAAATTTCTTGAGCCGGACGGCATACTCGCTCACCTGCCGGTCCTCCATGCGCAGGAGTTCCCGGGCGTCGCCCAGGTGGATGTAGCCGTCGCGGCCGCCGGGTCCGGTGGCGCTCTCCATCACCCCCGTCACGGTGAACTGCTTGCCGTTGACCGAGCCGTCCGCATTGGTGGCCACGATGACGACCGGGTCGCCCGGCTTGACCTTCATCCCCCGTGCCAGGAGCTCGGGGATCAGGATCCCGCCGGTCTTCAGCTCCTTGCTGCCGGCCGTTACCCTGCCGGGAAGGAGCGGCACCGTCTTGAACTCCCTCTCCGGATCGATCGCCGTCAGCCGGATGCTCGAGGTCTCGGTGAAGTTGCTGAACATGCCGCCGAACTTCACCCGCGGCGAGTAGGCTTCGACCTCCGGCTGGGCGTCGAGGATCTTCTCCAGCCTGGCGATGGCGCCCCCCTTGAGGTTGAGGTTCAGGGGCAGTGTCTCGATCGAGGCGACGAAGCCCTTCCGGTGCACCTGCACGTGGCCGATCATCGAATCCGTGATCTGGCCGATCATCATGTTCTTGAATGAGCCGGCCACGGCGACGAAGACCAGGACGAAGACGACCCCCACCGTGATCAGCGATGCCGTCAGCAGTGTCCTACGTTTGTACCTGAGGAGGTTCCTGACTGCGATTTTGAAGAGATTAGCCATTGTTCTTCCCTCCTTTGACTTCCTTACCTTTCAACTCGCCGTCCTCGAGCAGGTAGATGATCTCCGCCTCGCCGACGATCTTCTGGTCGTGGGTCGAAAAGATGAAGGTGGTCTTGAATTCGTCCCGCATCTTCTTCATCAGGTTCAAGACCATGTAGGCGGTCTGATGATCCAGGTTGGCGGTGGGTTCGTCCGCCAGGACGAGCTTGGGATTGGTAACCAGCGCCCGGGCCACCGCCACCCGCTGCTTCTGCCCGCCCGAGATCTGGTCGGGGTATTTGTCCTGCTGATCCACCATGCCCACGGCCTCCAGAAGGGCGGTGACCCTCCGCCGCCGTTCCCCCGGCGGGACCTTCTGGACCATCAGGAGCGGATACTCGATGTTCTCGGAGACCGTCAGCACCGGCAGGAGGTTGAAGTCCTGGAAGATGAACCCGATGTTGGCGCCCCGGAAGGAGGCGCTTTGCTTGCGGTCCAGCGTCCCCACGTCGGCCCCGGCCACGGTGAGCCGGCCGGAGGTGGGCATATCCAGGCAGCCGATCAGGTTCAGGAGCGTCGTCTTGCCGCTCCCGGAAGGGCCGATGAAGGATACGAAAGAGGCGGGATCGATCGCGAAGCTGACCCCTCGGAGGGCCGGGATGACCACCTCCCCCACCTGATAATTCTTGCCGACCTCTTCGGCAATCAATAAGCTCATGTCGACCTCCCTTTTTTATTGCCGGCCGAAACCGGTGGGTATGGGGAAGCGGCGCCCGGGTCCGTCGTCGGGCACCTGCATCCGTTGTTCCGGGGTCAGGACCGTGAGGGCCTCCGCCCGCTGGGCGGACAACGCCGCCCGCAGCCGCTCCTGCAGCTTGGCCACGTCGTCCCTGAGGAGAGCGATCCTGCCGCGGTCGGGCTCGGTTTGCAGCCATTCGGCTTTCAATTCCCGTCCCTTGTCGCTGAGCTGCACGCGAATCGGTTCAATCTCCCGCCGGTACTTATCATCCAGGGCGCGGAGCCGGGCGGCCTGCTCCGGCGTCAGTTTCAAATGAGGATTGACCATTATACTCGCACAGTCATAGTGTTTTCCATAGCCCATCATTCCCCGCTCGCTGCGGTCCCGTCCCGCAGGGGCAGCCATGGCCGTTCCCTGCGTCAGAAGGAGGAGCGCCGATAGTATCACGATTGTCTTTTTCATGGTTCATCCTCCTTTCGTTTTGGTCTGAGCATCCCCGGTGTGTATTCTTGCCCGACCGGGATAAGGGAGCCGACAGGATTCTTCGCGAAGACGAATCCGCGCGTGCCTATTTTTAAAAAACCGGTTTGAAGAGGTGCGGATCAGCAGCGGAGAGGGACGGGAACGCTCTGGTTCTTGAGAGGGAAGGATTCAGAGACCGCGCAGAGCGCCTCCCGGCAAGGAGAGTGCCCCTGATCCGGAGATGCCGAATTGGCCGTTGCTGCATCAAACTGGCTCTGCGAGATGAGGGAATGGGCGGGACAACTCCTCTGGCCGGCCTGCGTGCCTTGACAGTGCGCGTAGGTTCCGCCATGCGCCAGCTTGTTGGCCAGCTTCAGGGGGACCATTCCCACCAGCAGGGGGATAAGCAGAAGCGTCGGGATAATGATCAATAGTCTTTGCCGGTGAAACATGAAAAGCTCCTCGTGGGGACAGTGATTAGCAAAATTGATGCCAGAGGAAAAGAAGATATGCAACAGCTGGTATTTTAAAGACTATATTCTATGATTCCTCCATTGAAGGCCTCAGAGATATCTGCCTGCCCCTAAAACTGGATACTGTTGATGCAGTTTTGTATCCAACTGGATAGATAGTACCCATGTCCATGGCGCCGGTCGGAAGCATCGGGATCCATGGCTAAAAAGCTTGACATTCAATTTAGCAGACACTAAAACAGTTTGCAAAAAGCGAATATGGATCCCGGAACATGTCGGAACTGGTTCAAACCCTCAAGACCCTGGCGGATGAAACGCGGCTGAACCTGGTCAAGCTGCTGTTGACCCACGACCTCTGCGTCGGCGCCCTGGCAAAACGCCTGGCCGTATCGGAGGCGGCCGTTTCCCAGCACCTGAAGCAGCTCAGGGAAGCGGGCCTGGTCAAGGGGGAGAAGCGGGGATACTGGACCCACTACACGGTCGAAAGAGAGAAGTTGTACGAGCTGGCGGAGCTCCTGCGGGGGTTGATGGAGCTTCCGTCCTGCCCGGAGGGCGTCTGCATCAAGAAAATGAACAACAAGATCGATTGCTATCAGGAGGAAGCCAAAATGTGTGACTGCAAATGTCAACAGCCCAAGAAGCTGAAAGGGAAACCCGGGGAGTGCACCCTGGAGCAGATCAAAGAGTGCCACGGTGACCAGAACCACCCCTGCACGGAAGAACCGAAAAAGAAGTAGCCGGATTGTGCAATCCACGCCTTGACGTTTGCGAGGGAGAGGTTCATGGGCAGAATGCATCCGCTGAGAGAATTATTCTCATCCTTTTTTCGCCTGGGGTCGACGGCCTTCGGAGGGCCGGCGATGGTGGCCCACATCCGCAAGACGGCCGTGGGCAAGAAGGAGTGGCTCTCCGATGCATCGTTTCGCGACGGGGTGGCGCTCTGCCAGATGATTCCTGGAGCAACGGCCATGCAGGTTGCCGCGTACGTAGGCCTGCGAACGCGGGGGATAGGGGGCGGCGCCGTCGCCTTCACCGCCTTCGGCCTGCCGGCCTTTCTGATCATGTTGATCCTCTCGGCACTGTATGACCGGGCACACGCCCTGCCTGCCGTTGTCTCGGCGTTTGGCGGACTGCAAGTCGTGGTGGTCGCCCTCGTTGCCCACGCGGCGTTCACCTTCGGGAAGAACCTGCTGACGGACTGGAAAGGACCGGTGATCGCCCTGGCCGCGGCGGTGATGTTCGGTTTCAGCTTCCCTCCCATCGGCGTCATCCTGATCGCGGGCCTCTGCGGTCTCGGATTGTACCACCGGCAAACCTTCCCGGCCTCCGAACACACCGACAGCGGCAGCATCTATTCCCTGGGGTCATTGCCCGCGATCCTGGTCGTTGCTGCACTCCTGTTCGTCCTGCTGTTTCTTTTTCAGCGGCGATTCTTCGAGCTTGCCCTCCTCATGGCGAAGGTAGATCTGTTTGCCTTCGGGGGCGGATTCTCCTCACTTCCGCTGATGTTCAACGAGGTGGTCCACGTCCGCGCCTGGATGGACAGCCTGACCTTTCTGGACGGCATCGCCCTCGGCCAGGTAACGCCGGGGCCGATCGTCATCACCGCAACCTTCATCGGCTATCTGCAATACGGGTTGATCGGCAGCGTGATCGCCACCGTGGCCATCTTTCTGCCCTCCTTCCTGATGATCGCCGGAACGGTCCCCTATTACGACCGGCTCCGTTCGTCCTCCTGGTTCAACCGCGCGCTGCGCGGGATCCTCTACTCCTTTGTCGGGCTTCTCGTTTCCGTGACAATACGTTTTTCACTGACCGTTCCCTGGGACGCCGTGCGCGTCATTCTGGCCGCCGGCGCCTTGGCGGGCCTGATCTTTAATGTCCGCCTGATCTATCTGGTGATTGCCGGGATAGGGGTATCGGTGTTATTGTTGTAAAAAGGCATCCGCCGGTGCAACGAAAATTGGGAAGAGGGTTCCCCGCCCACAGGGCGGAGCTTCCCGCAAGGAGATCATCATGCTGAAGCAAGGGCTGATAACGGTCGCGGTTCTCGTCATGGCTTCGGTCGCGGCTTCCCCGGCAATGGCCAACCGGGAATGGCGGGGAGGGTACGGCAGCGGACCCGGCAACGTCGCGGATATCGCCGGCACCCCGGACCTCAACCTTTCTCCCGATCAGACCGAGCGGATCGATGCCCTGCGCGCAGCTCACCGGAGGGATATCAGGCCGCTTCAGGAGCAGCTCATGGGCAAGAGCCGGCGGCTCAGGGAACTCTGGCTGGCAAGAAGCCCCGACCAGCAACAGATCATGGCCCTCCAGCGCGAGGTGCATGACCTTCGCGGCCAGCTGCTGGAGAAGCTGGCCGTCTACCGCCTGGAGGTATTGCGGTTGCTGACGCCTGAGCAGCAGGCCAAGGTACAGACCTTCGAGGCTGAACGGCACCGAGGGCGAATGGGACCTCCCGGGATGGGCCGGGGTCCATTCCCGGGCTGGCGGGACGGGGGGCTCCCGCCGATGGCGCCCCCCCGCGAAGAGCGTCCGGGTTCTTCACCGAAAGCGGGCGATGCAGGCGCGCAGGAAGAGGGCAAATCCATCGGTCCCTCAAATCGGTGAGGGAACGGCCGCAGAACCGGACGGATCGGGTTATCGTATTAATTTCGCCGGATGCATTGTCCGATTGAAAACCCGGGCCGAAAAAGGATATATAACGCACCGGGAATCATCCGCACCCTTTCGGTTGCCGAGGGAGGGTATTGCAGCGGGACAGTCGGGCGCCTATTCACTCTGAAGCGGTAAAGGAATCATCATGAAAGCAGCGCTGCTCCGCAAACCCTACGATCTCCGTGTGGAAGAGGTTCCCCGCCCCCAGGCGGCCCCCGGCCACGTAGTGGTGAATGTGAAGGCCACGGCCATCTGCGGTACGGACGTGGGCATCTACACGGGAAAAATCGCCGTACCCCGGCTGCCCGTTATCCAGGGGCATGAATCCACCGGCGAGATCGTAGAGGTGGGACGAGGCGTCACCGATTATCGGGTCGGAGACCGGGTCGTCCTGAACTCCCTGATCTTCTGCCGCCACTGCGCTTACTGCTACACCGGCAAGGTCAACCTCTGCCCCAGCGGCGGCCTGATGGGCAGGGAGGTGGACGGGACGTTCGCCGAGTACGTCAGCGTGCCCGATTACAGCTGCATCAAGATCCCGGACACCATCTCCTACGAGGACGGGACTTCGCTGATCGCGCTGGCCACCGTGTTTCGGTCCCATGAAAAGATCCGGATCACCCCCGGCGAGACCGTTGCCGTCATCGGCCAGGGGGCGGCCGGCCTGCTGCAGACCAGGCTTTCCGTGATCAGCGGCGCCGAGCCCGTCTTCGCCATCACCCGCAGCCAATGGAAGCTCGACATCGCAAAGACCTACGGTGCAACGATCATCAACGCCGGCGCAGTCGATCCGGTTGCCGCCGTGCGGGAGGCCACCGGCGGTATCGGCGTCGATTTGGCCATCGAAAGCGTCGGCTCCAGCGCCACCCTGCGCCAGGCCATGGACATGGTCCGCCCCGGCGGGACGGTGCTGCTGTTCGGGATCGCCCCGGCGGCCATGGACAACTTCAACGGGTACGCCATGTACTACAAGGAGATCAAGCTCATCGGCAGCAAGGGGATGGTCCCGAAGGATTTCCACACGGGCATCAAGGTAGTGGCGGGCGGCAAGATGGACCTGCACCACCTCATTACGCACCGGTTCGCTCTCAGTCAGGTCAAGGACGCCCTCGACCTGGTGGACAAGCGACCCGGCGACGCCCTGCGTGTCGTGGTGAACGTGTAGGGGGGCCAGCAGCGATGAAATTCACCATGCCCTCCTGCGGCGGCTGCCGGACCTGTGAACTGGCCTGTTCCTTTCACCACACGGGCGAATTCATGCCCGCCGTCTCCAGCCTCACCATCGTCGAAAAGACGGAGAGCCCCGGGTACGACGTCCTCCTCCGGGAGACTGAAGAGGGGAAGAACCTCGCCTGCAACGGCTGCGAGGGCCGGGAGGTCCCGCTGTGCGTTCTGTACTGCCGGGAGCGCGACGACCTCTCCCAGATCCTCCAGGAATTCGGCGCGCAGACCGGCAGGAAGGAAGGCGCTCCGGCATCCCGGAAGCGTGGGGGTATGCCATGACCGGAGGGGAAGCGCCTGCCTGCTATGCCGGTTCGACGCTGCGGATCAACCTGGGAAGCGGCGAGATAAGGAAGGAACCCACGCTCGCCCATGCCCGCCAGTGGCTCGGTTCAACGGGCATCGCCATCAAGATCCTCTACGACGAATTGAAGCCCTGGATGAGCCCCTACGATCCCGCCAACAGGATCGTCTTCGGCACGGGCGCCCTGATGGGAACGCCCGCGCCCGGGGCGTGCAAGATGAGCGCCAGCACCCTGGGTCCGCGGACCGGGGGGTGGGCCAGCGGGTTGTGCGACAGCTATGTGGGAGGCGAGTTGAAGTGCGCCGGCTACGACACGGTCGTGATCGAAGGCAGAGCGCGCGCGCCCGTGTACCTGTGGATCCACGACGACGCCGTCGAGCTTCGCGACGCCGCGCACCTCTGGGGGAAGAACACCTGGGAAACCCTCGACATCATCCGGGATGACCTCCGGGATCCGGCGCTGCACTGCCTGTCGATCGGACCCGCCGGCGAGAACATCGTCCGCGGCGCCTGCATCGTCCAGGACCGGGCGCGGGCCTTCGGACGGTGCGGCACCGGGGCCGTGATGGGTTCAAAGAACCTCAAGGCCATCGTCGCCAGGGGGACCGGGGCGGTCAGGGTCGCCCAACCGGAACGGTTCATGGCCGCAGTCCGCCAGGTCCGGGAGATGTTCGACCGGGCCCGCGGGGTGGACGAGTTCCGCAAATACGGAACGCTCAAGCTCCTGGCGCAGAAGCAGGCCGTGGCCGGGGTCAATTACCGGAATTTTCAAGAGGTGCAGTTTCCCGACGCAATGGTCCGGGCCATCGAACCCAAGACATCCATCGACAAATACATGGTGGCGCGGCAGAACTTCCCCGGGTGTCCGATCGGATGCGGACGCCATCTCCGGATCACCGCAGGCCCCTATGCCGGCCTCGTCACGGAGGCCAACCAGTGGGAGGTGGTTTCCACGCTGCAGGGGAGATTAGGGATCGAGGAGCCCACCTTCATGTTCAAGGTGAACGCCCTGTGCAACCAGCTCGGTCTCGACGTGGACGCCGCCGGCGGCGCCATCGGGTGGGCCATGGAGTGCACCCAGCGCGGGATCCTCACCGCAGGGGATACGGACGGCCTGAACCTGACCTGGGGAAATGCGGAAGCGGTTCTGGAACTGGTGGAGAAGATCGCCCGCCGGGAAGGGTTCGGGGATATCCTGGCCGAAGGCGCTGCGGGGGCGGCGGACCTCATCGGGCGGGACAGCGGGTATTACGCCATGCACCTGAAGGGTCAGGACCTGTACGAACCCTGCCGGGGGAATCTGGCCTGGGCACTGGGGACGACCACCTCCACGCGCGGCGGGGGCCACACGACCGGCGCGGTGGAAACCCTCCCGGGGATGGATTTTGCGAAGATGCGGGCGATCTACGGCGTGGACAATCCGGACAAGGTCCTGGAATACGAGGGCAAGGCCAAGATGGTCGTGTACATGGAAGCCCTGCACCGCATCAACAACTGCCTGGGCATCTGCCATTTCAACACGATCTGGGCGAACCTCGACCTGATCGACCTTCCCCAGCTGGCCGAGCTGTACTCGGCGGCAACGGGCTGGCCGACTACGGTTGCGGATTTGCAGCAGGCGGCGGAGCGGCAGCTTGCCCTGGAGAAGTGCCTCAACCTCCGGTTCACGGACTTCGCCCGCGCCGACGACCTGCCGACGCCCCGGGATCTGGCGGAGGCGATCCCTACCGGCCCCATGGCAGGCTGGAAAATCGATGCGGCGAAGTACAACCGGATGCTCGACGAGTATTACGATCTGCACGGCTGGGACAAGAGCACGAGTTTTCCCACCCGGGAGGCCCTGGTCCGGCTCGGCCTGGGATATGCAGCCGAAGATCTGGAGAAGATCGGCAAGCTGGGAACATCTTAACGCGGTCAGGAGGAGGTACGTATGAAAAGGAGTCTGTTGCTGTTTACGGTCTGCATGTGGTGCGTTGCGCTCATCCCTCTTAACGCCGGCGCGGCCAACCCCGACAAGATCAAGGTCGGCATCCTGCTGCCGCTCACCGGGACCTTCGCGGCGGTGGCGGAAACCCAGAAGGAGGGCGCACTCCTGGCGGTGGACGTGGTCAACCAGCGGGGCGGCCTGAACATGCCCTGGGGGAAGGTCAAGGTCGAGGCCGTCGTCGGCGATGACGAGGCCAAGCAGGACGTGGGGGTGCGGCGGTACCGCTACATGGTTTCCGAAGGGGTCAAGGGGGTCGGCGGACAAACCTGGGCGCCGCTGGCATTTGCGATCAACGCCATCGTGTCGAAAGAGCCGATGGCCTACTTCCCGATCAGCGTCATCCCCAAGGAGGGGTTCATGAAGGGGAAGCTCGCCCCCTCCACCTTCGCCGTGTTGAACACCCCCTGGTCGATCGGGTACATGGACGGCGCAGCCGCGATCAAGACGCTGGGGAAGAAGAAGATCTTCTTCCTCGCCCGCGCCGACAGCTGGGGCTGGGACATCCGCGACGGCCTGTACACGGCGGCCAAGGAGCTCGGCGGCCAGATCGTGGGCTACGAAGAGGTCTCGATGGGGACCAATGACTTCACGACGATCCTGCAGAAGGTGAAGGCCGCCAAACCGGATGTGTTCATCTCCGCCCAGTTCGGCGGCGACGCCATCGCGCTGCTGAAGCAGTGCCACCAGATGGGGCTCAACAAGGAGATGACGATCTTCAACGCCTTCATCACCAACGTGGTGGCCAAGGGGCTCCCGCCGGAGGCGCTGGAGGGGGTGTACGCGTTGAGTTATTTTTACTATGACCTGAGCGCACTGGGGGACGCGGAGGTTGCCAAGAGCGCCAAGGCCTTCACCGAGATGTACCAGGCGAAGTACAACAAGCCCCCCGACGCCTACACCGCCATCGGCTACGTGGCGTACATGGAGATGTTCCGGGCCTTCGAGGCGGCCAAAACCTTCGATCCGCTGAAGATCGCCGCGGCGATCCTGGGGGAGAAACGGGAATTCATGACGATGAAGGGGCCGGCGCAATGGCGCGAGGACCATCAGGCCGTCTACAAGTACGCCACGTTTCTGGTCAAGGGGAAAGGGCCGCGGGAGCAGAAAAATCCCTGGGACCTCTTCAGCGTCGTCGGCTACCAGGGCGGCGAGTCGGTGATGCCGTCCTTGAAATCCCTCGGATACTGACAGTTGGCGTTCGGCCCGGGGGGAGGCACGGGGCCTCCCCCCCGGGCCGAACGGCGGTGCGGAACGGACGGCCCCCTACGGTTTCCCCGGCCGGTACGGCGTTCCGGGGGCAAAGACGTTGTACAACAGCAGTTCTTCCTCAACCCGGCGGATGGCGTGCAGGGCGTTCTGCGGAACCTGGACGACCATCCCCGGCTCGAGCGGGAACTCCCCTTCCCCCTCGATGAACATCGTCGCCTTCCCCGCCAGCGGATAGATCAGGTCGGGCTGATCGGGGTGCCGGTGATCGGGAAGGGTGACCCCCTTCTTGAGGAGCACCTTCATCACCGTAATCGGGGAGTCGTCCTTCTCCTTCGTGTACAGCCACTGGAGCTTTGCCCCGTCCACCATGAAATGGTTTTCCCACGCCACTTCCGCCTCTTTCTTGAACACCTTTGTCATCGTCTCCTCCTGTAACACTTCCCGGTATCCTGTTGCGTCCGGGCCGGGGCGGGTCCGGCACCCGCTTTGCTGCGCCGTTCCGTCCCCGCCGCCGCGGGCAGAGGGTTCGCTTCCCCCGTCCAGGACGCACCGAACGGCCCCCGGCTGTGTATGCACGGTAACAAATCTTCCCCTGCCTGGCAACAGCCGATTGCGGAAGCACACGGTATGCACAGCCCGGCCGGCGGCAACCACGTCGCGCTCCGTACTGGGTGGATAAACTAGTATTGACAGACCGGGGGAGGCTTTGCGATAGTCCGCGCCATGTCCGAATTTGTCATCCCCGAATATCGCATCGCCACGGACCGTCTCCGGGTCGGGGTGTTCATCCGCCTCGAAGGACTGAAATGGCATGAACATCCCTTCCTGTTCAAGAATTTCAAGATCACGGCGGAAGATCAGATCAGCACCCTCCGGGAGCTGGGGATCAAAGAGGTGATCTGCGTGCCGGGCAAGAGCGATTGTCCGCCTTGGGATGCATCCCCTCCGTCCGCCGTCCCGGAGGGCACCGCCGCGACCAAGTCCGCCGTCGACGAGCTTTGGCGGATCAAGCAGGAGCGGGCCGAGCGGCTGAAGCGTCAGAAGGATCTGATCGCCCGGTGTGAGAAGAGCTACCTCGCCTCGCAGCAGCGCATCTGCGAGATCATGACCGGGATCGCGGCGGCGGACGCGAACTCCGTGGAGGACGTCGCCGATTTTGCCGAAAGCTTCTCCGCGCATTTCCTGCAGGACGCCGAATCGACCCTCCACCTGATGCGGTTTTCCCCGCAGGATGAGAATATCTACTACCACTCGCTGAACGTGGCCGTCCTGGCGATGATGCTCGGCAAGGAGGCCGGCGTCGGGGCCGAGGAGTTGAATATCCTCTGTCAGGGGGCGCTGTTCCATGACGTGGGGAAGAGCAGGATCGACCGGAAGGTCCTCGTCAAGGAGGGGAGGCTGAACAAGGCGGAGCTGGACTTCCTGCGGATGCATCCCAAATACGGGGTCGACCTCCTGGCGTTCGCGGAGAGCTTCCCCAAGCTTGCGCTGCTGGTCATCTATCAGCACCACGAGGCCGTGGACGGATCGGGCTACCCCAAAGGGGTCCGGGGAGCGCAGATCCATCTGCTGAGCAGGCTCGTCTCCATCGCCAACGTCTACGACAACCACTGCAACAAGCGGAACCCCGCCGACTCGCTGACCCCCTACGAGGCCCTCTCGTTCATATTCACCAAGCAACGGGATGCCCTGGATGAGAAACTGCTGGCCGCGTTCATCAAATGCCTGGGGATCTATCCGCCGGGGACCGTCGTGCAGCTCAACAACGGCGCCATCGGCATGGTGATCGCCGTCAACCCCCAGGATCAGCTCCACCCGAACGTTCTGCTGTACGACCCGGAGATCCCCCCGCAGGACGCCCTGATCATCGATATGCAGAGCGACCTGGATCTCAAGATCACCCAGTCGATTCGGCCGGCCGCCCTTCCGCAGCCGATCTTCGATTACCTCTCGCCGCGAAAGCGGATCACCTATTACGTCAACTCCGCCGATCCCGCGGCACAGGAAGGGGCGCAGCGGTAACGCCTGCCGGTTCCGGCGGGGCGGCGCTCCCCGTCGCGATCCTGCCGCGCTCCCGTTCAGCCGGGCGGGGAATCCTCTTCGCGCGGCTCCCGCTGCCTTCCCAAGAGCAGAAAGAAGAGAATCAGGCCGATCGCCCCCCAGCCGCAGAATTGCATCAAGAAGGCGCCGCCCCACTGCTTGATCAGCCAACTCCCCAGGATCCCCCCCAAGGCGGACGCCAGCGACATGCGCGCCACGTTCATGATGCTGAGGTAGGTGGCGCGCATGTTCGGGTGCGCCTGCCGGTCGACGAAATCGATCGCCCCCAGGTGCGTCAGACCGAACCCCGGGCCCTGCAGCAGCGCCGCCGCCCATTTCCAGGCAAAGGGCATCTCCCGGGTGAACAGCGAGAAGACGAGCAGCCGGACGCCGTTCACCAGCAGACCCGCGACGATCAGCCAGCGGTTGCCGAACAGTTCGATCAGCCGCCGGGAATACAGCATGACCGGCACCTCGAAGATCGTCCAGGTGCCCAGCACTGCGCCGATTTCCAGGGGCGTCTGCATCACATCGTCGAAGAAGTAGCCGATGTAGATGTACGAGGCGTTGGAGACCACCCCGACCAGAAACATGAACAGGAGGAACCGCTGGAACAGACGGTCCTTCCTCAGATACGGCCAGGGAATGATGATCGGCTGGCCGGCCGGCCGGACCGTGATCCCGGACCGGGCGGCCGCTCCGAGCAGGGCATAGGCCAGCGCCAGGCCGTAGAAGATCAGCGAGTCATGGCGGAAGCGAAACAGCAGGGCCCCCGTCAGGATCGTGGAGACGCTCCACCCGTAGGTGCCCCACAACCGGTAGACGCCGTAGTACTCCCGCCGGGAATGGGCGTTGAGGAACAGCAGGGTCTCCGCATCGATCATGGGGTTGATCGGCGAGAGGCAGAAGTGCAGACAGACCAGCACGGCGAAGATGAACAGGAATCGTTCGTTCATCCCCCACCGCCCCGCGAACCCCTCGCCGGCCAGGCCCACCAGGATCGAGAAGAGGGCGACGCCGGCGCACAACAGGGTGAGCAGATGTTTCCCCGCGTGGAATTTATCGGCAACGATCCCGGCGGGGATGCCGGCGACAAGGCTCACCAGGGGCATGACGAAGAAGATCAGCCCGATCAGGCCGATCGCCGGCGTCCCGTCGGGGTTGACGATGACGTGCTTGTAGAAGATGCCGGCAAAGGGGGAACCGACCCCCAACCCCACGAAGGAGAGGAAAAACAGCGTCTTCAGGTAACGGGAGTGTCTCCGGAGGTCCATCGTGTCCTGCGTTCCGCCCGCAAACGGAAAAGGGGGTGACCGCAGCCGATCACCCCCCGAATTCTGCGGATTCCGAACACCCGCTACAGATCTTTTACGTCCCGGGTGAACTGCAACCGGCCGTCCTTGACCAGCGCGGCCTTGCTCCCCTCGATCCAGGCCTTGACGACCTCTCCTTCCTTCATCCGTCTGGCGTATTGCGTGATCGAATCCTTCTGGGAGGCGAACCCCGCTTCGTCGAGTTTTCCCCGCTCCCGGAACCGGACGATCACGTAGCCCCCGTCGAGAAAAAAGGCCTTCTCCGGATAGGGTTTCTTCTCCGAGACCTGGTACAGGGCTTCGTTCAGCTCCGGCGAGGAACCCAGCTTCGGAATGGCCCCGCCGAGCTGGAAGAGCCCCGTTTCCATGATCTTCACCCCCTGCTCCCGGGCCACCGTCTCCAGGGAATCGCCTTTCTTCAGCCGGGCGATGAGCGCCTCGGCCCCCTTCTGGGCCGCCTTTTTCGCCTCCTCCTCCCGGTACTGCTTCTCCACCTCAGGCTCGATCTCCTTGAGCGAAGGCAGGTAGGCAGCCTTCCGGTCGGTAACCACCAGAAGATAATATCCCTTCTCCGACTGGATCACCCGACTCATCTCGTTCTTCTGCAGGCCGGTCAGGATCTTCCCGAAATCTGCGATCGCCCGGAACTCGGCGGGCGGGTCGGTGATGCGGAACAGCCCCGTAGTCCGGACCGCGAGCTTCTTCTGGCCGGCGTAGGCGTCGAAGTTCTCCTCCTGGTAGATCCTGTCGTGGGCCTTCTTTGCCTCGTCGGCCGCCAGGTACATCCCGCGGGCGCGGGTCATCTCGGCCACGATCCGCTCCCTGACCTCGGAAAGCGGCTGCAGCGCCTGCGCTGGACGTTCGGTGCCGTCGCTGTTGCGAATGGTGCCAGCCTTCTTCATCCACTGTCCCTTGTTCCGCTCGTAGTAATCGGCCACGTCGGCATCGGACACCTGGACGGCCGGTGCATACTCCTGGCCTAAAAACGCCAGATACTTGACCTGCACCTGCTCGGGAACGCGGAACTGCGCTTCCCGGGCCTTGAGAAAGGCCTCCAGGTCGGCCGGGGCCGCCTTAATCCCGCCGGTAAAGGCCTTGGGGGACACCTGGATATAATCCACATTGATCTTTTCGTTCTGCATCCGGTAGAGGTCGTGGACCTCCTGATCGGACACCCGCACGGCGCTCCGGATCAGGTCCTCCACCCGCATGCTGATCAGCATCTTCTTCTGTACCGTTTCGAACTCCTCTGCGGTCATCTTGTTCGCCCGCAGCATCTGCTCGTACAGCCGCTGATCGAAGACACCGTTTCGCTGGAAGGGCTGATAGGCGAGGATCGCCGTCCGTACTTCCTCATCGGAGGCCCGGACGTCCATCTCTTCTGCCTTCAGCATGACGACGGCCTGGTTGACCAGGTTGTCCACCGCCTGCTGCTTGAGATTCAGGCTCTTGATCATCTCTTCCGTCAGCCCCTGGCCGAACCGCTGGCGGTACGAATCGAGCAGTTGTTGGTACTCGCGCTGAAAATCGGCATAGACGATCGGCTTCCCGTCGACCATGGCGATCCGCTGCGCCCGCTCCCTGCCGCCCATCGAACCGAAATAGAAGATGAACACGACGATGATGATCCCTAAAATGGTCTTCATCAGCCAGTTTCTGGCATGTTTTCTCATGAGGTCGAGCATTGAATCTTCTCCCGCCGGTGATTTGTGAAGCCTGCGAACCGCGGTCCGCATCCGGGAGCACCCGGGGGCCCTCCTTCGGTCCTCCCGCCACGTGTCCCAGTTTCGTCCGGGTAAGTAATATAGTCACCCCTAAAATGCAATGATTTTTTGGAAAAATGCATTGATAAGGGCAGGGAAATACGATATAGGGACATGCTTAAGCATAAGTATGTTGCGATTGTGTATACCATTTTACCGCATGCGGAGGAGGAAACGACCTTGCTTTTCGATTTCATTCTGGGGAAATTTTCCAACGACCTGGCCATCGATCTGGGAACGGCAAACACCCTTGTCTACGTCCGGGGGAAAGGGATCGTGCTCAACGAACCCTCCGTCGTGGCCGTCCACAAGAACGCCAAGGGAGAAAAGAAGGTCCTGGCCGTCGGCGCAGAAGCGAAGAACATGCTCGGCCGGACCCCGGGCAACATCGTCGCCATCCGCCCCATGCGCGACGGCGTGATCGCCGACTTCGACATCACCGAGGCGATGCTCCGGCACTTCATCCTCAGCGTCCACAACCGGCGCGCCCTGGTGCGGCCCCGGATCATCGTCTCCATCCCCTCGGGGATCACCCAGGTGGAGCGGAGGGCCGTCCGGGAAACGGTGGAATCGGCGGGCGCACGGGAGATCTACCTGATCGAAGAGCCGATGGCGGCGGCGATCGGCGCGGGGCTGCCGATCACCGAACCGATCAGTTCGATGATCGTCGACATCGGCGGGGGGACGACGGAGGTGGCCGTGATCTCGCTGGCGGGGATCGTCTATTCGAAGTCGGTCCGCGTGGCCGGCGACAAGATCGACGACGAGATCGTCCAGTATCTGAAGCGAAAGTACAGCCTCCTGATCGGGGAACGGTCGGGAGAGCTGATCAAGATGACGATCGGCAACGCCTTTCCCGAACCCGGCCAGGAGATCCGCACGATGGAAGTGAAGGGCAGGGACCTGATCTCCGGGATTCCGAAGATCGTCGAGATCAATTCCGACGAGATCCGGGAGGCGATCATGGAACCGATCAGCATCATCATCGATGCGATCAAGGACGCCCTGGAGAATACCCCCCCCGAATTGGCCGGGGACATCGTCGATCGGGGTATCGTCCTGACCGGCGGCGGCGCGCTCCTGAAGAACATCGATCTCCTGATCCGTGAGGAGACCGGCCTGCCGATCACCATCGCGGACGACCCCCTGTCCACTGTTGCCCGCGGCGCCGGAATCGCCCTTGATCAGTTGGACGTGCTGAAAGAGGTAACCTTTCAGGTATAGGGATGCATGTTAATCCCCCGGAAATACCAATCCATCGCGGTGGCAGCCGTTCTGCTGATCGTCTCCCTCACCATCCTCTCGTACAGCGCCGTACGGCTGTCTGAAACCGGATTTCTGCGGAAGGTGGTGCTGGAGATGGCCGCGCCGATCGAACGGGCGATCAACATCTCGCTCCAGGGTCTGCACGATGTCTGGAAACGGTACCTCTTCCTGGTCGGCCTGGAAGAGGAAAACCGGCAGCTCCGGCGCGAGAGCGCCCTCCGGGAAGAACGGCTCAACCAGTACCGGGAGGGATACCTGGAGGGGATGCGCCTCCGGGGCCTCCTCGCCCTGCGGGAGGGGTTCCCGTACCGGACTGTGGCCGCCCGGGTGATCGACAGCGATCGCTCCTCCCTGTTCAAGACCTTGCTCATCAACAAGGGGACATCCGACGGGCTGCGGGTCGGCCTCGCGGTTCTGTCGGCCCAGGGTGTGGTGGGCAGGATCATCGAAACCTCCTGGCACGCTTCGCGCGTTCTGCTGATGATCGACGAAAACAGCAACATCGACGCCCTCATCCAGCGGAGCCGCGCCCAGGGGATCCTTCAGGGCGCGGGCGCTGCCGGCGGCAATCTGAAGTACATCTCCCGGACGGAGGAGGTCCTGCCGGGCGACGTAGTGCTCTCCTCCGGCCTATCCGGCGTGTTTCCCAAGGGGTTGCTCCTCGGTACCGTCACCGCGGTCTCCCGCAAGGAGGGAGGCCTCTTCCAGAAGATCGACGTAGCCCCTGCCGTCGATTTCGGCAAGCTGGAGGAGGTCTTGGCGGTTATCACGGAGGCGGGACCCGGACGATGATCTATTACCTCCTGCTCCCCGTGCTTCTGCTGATGCTGGTGATCGCCCAAATCGCCGTCTTGGACATCTTCACCCTGGGATGGATCAGCATGGAGATCTCCCTGATCGTGGTCATCTACGCCGGATTCCACCTCGACGCGCTGCGCGGGGGGATCCTCTCCCTCGTCCTCGGGTTCTTCCTCGACTGCCTGACCAGCGCGATTTTCGGCCTCTACCAGTTTCTGTACTGTCTCATCTTCTTCCTCTCCATGGTGGTCGCGGGGAGGGTGTATGCGGGGAACCCCGCGCTGATCGCCGCGTTCACCGCGCTCTGCACGATCCTGGAAGGGCTGGTGATCGTCCTTTTGTACCGTTTCCTGTTCGGGGCCGACATCCTCGCTGCGCTCCTCCGGATCTTCATCCCGCAGGCCTTGGTGCTGGCGCTCCTCAGCCCCCTGGTGTTCCGCTTCTTCGACCGTTTCGAGGGTTTGCTCCATGCAGAAGATACACGACCGGCTCGACGGGTATGAGTCGGGGCAGTTCAAGGACAAATTCCGGCTGTTTTTTACCATCGTTTCGATCGCACTCACCCTCATCGTGATGCGGCTGTGGTACCTGCAGGTCATCAAGGGGGATGAACTCCGGCAGCGGTCGGAGAACAACAGCGTCCGCCTCCGGAAGCTTAAGCCGATGCGCGGGCTGATCATGGATGCCGAGCGCAGGGTCCTCGTCGACAACCAGCCCTCCTTCGACCTGGTGTTCATCCCCAACCGGACCAAAGAGATCAACAGGGTCATGGACACCATCAAGTCCCTGTACGCGGAGCGATCCCTGACGCAACCGTCGTTCAGTACGCTGACCGGGAAGATGAAGCCCCTCGTCCCGGTGATATTCGAACGGAATATCAGCCTGCAGAAACTCGCCGTAGTCGAGACCCACGCGCTGGAGCTTCCCGGCGTGGTCGCCGAGGTGACGCCCGTCCGGCAGTACCTGAACGGGGAGATGACCGCCCAGGTCATCGGCTTCACGGGAGAGGTCAGCCGGGAGGAACTGGACCGGACCGGCACGGAGGGGCTGACCCCGGGCGACATCATCGGAAAATTTGGCATCGAGAAGTTCCTCGACGCACACCTGCGGGGGAAAAGCGGGGCCGAGCAGGTCGAGGTCAATGTGGCCGGCAAGGCGGTCCGTTCGCTCGGCAGGATCGCGTCGGCACCGGGAGACAACGTCGTCCTGACGATCGATGCGGTGCTCCAGGAGACGGCCTGGAAGGCCGTCGGCAACCGGTCGGGCGCGGTGGTGGCCCTGGACCCCCGCAACGGCGCGGTCCTCGCCCTGGTCAGCTCTCCCTCCTTCGACCCGAACCTCTTCAACAGCGGGATCGCACCCGAAGATTGGGAAGCACTCGCGACCGATCCCCGGCACCCCATGGAAAACCGGTCGATCTCCGGACAGTACCCGCCGGGCTCCACCTACAAGCCCGTCGTCGCCGCCGCCGCACTCGAAGAGGGGCTGATCACCCCGGAGAAAACCTTCTACTGCAACGGCACCTTCGACATGGGCAACCGGATCTTCCGCTGCTGGCAGGAGAAGGGGCACGGCCACGTCAGCCTCCACCGGGCCATCGTGGAGTCCTGCGACGTCTATTTCTACAACCTGGGCAAACTGCTCGGGGTGGACAAGATCGCAGCCGCCGCCCGCGCCTTCGGGCTGGGCGCCCCTCTCGGGATCGATCTCAGCCGGGAGAAGGGGGGGCTGATCCCCACCAAGCAGTGGAAACTCAGCCGCCTCAGGGAACCCTGGCAACCCGGGGAGACCATCTCCATCTCGATCGGCCAGGGGTTCAACCTCGTCACACCGCTCCAGCTGGCCAACCTCTACGCGACGCTGGGCAACGGCGGCACCCTGTACCGGCCCCGGCTGATAAAACAGCTTGAATCCTCCGACCGACATGTCATAAAGGTATACGAACCGGAAAAACTGGGCACCCTGCCGTTCGACCCGAAGACCCTCCAACTGATCAATCAGGCCCTCTGGGGGGTGGTAAACGAACGGGGGGGGACGGGGTATGTCCTGAAACGAAAAGAGGCCGATGTGGCCGGGAAAACGGGGACCGCCCAGGTCATCGGCCTGCCCCAGGATCAGAAGGCCCGCAAGGCAAAACGCGTGTCCGCCGACTACCGGGATCATGCGCTCTTCGCCTGCTTCGCCCCCTACGACAACCCGGAAATCGCGGTCGCGGTCATCCTGGAGAACGCCGGCCACGGAGGTTCCGCCGCCGCCCCGGTGGCGAGGAAGATCATCGATACCTACTTCGCCCAGAAAAAGGCGGCGCAAACCCGGCCGCAGGAGAGCGACTCCGGCAGCGGAAAGAAGAGTGAACCATGATCAAACTCGATCGCCGGCTGATCCTCAATTTCGACTGGACCCTGCTCAGCCTGGTCCTGCTGCTGAGCGGCATCGGTCTCGTCAACATCTACAGCACCGGATTCAGCCTGACCGATTTTCAGCGCACACCGCTGTACATCAAGCAGATCCAGTGGATCCTGATCGGCGTCACCGGGATGGCGGTCGCCTTCTTTGTGGATTACCGGTTTCTCGGCCGCCATGCCTACACCGCATACGGCCTGTCGGTGCTTATGCTGCTGATCGTTCATGCGACGGGGTATGCGACGCGGGGCTCCCAGCGGTGGATCGTCCTGGGAGGCTTCACCTTCCAGCCGTCGGAGCTCGTCAAGCTGACGATCATCCTGGCCCTGGCCAAGTACTTCGACCGCCACCAGCTCGGGCGGAATTACGGCCTCAAGGACCTGATCGCTCCGTTTCTGATCGTCCTGGCCCCGTTTCTGCTTATTCTCAAACAGCCCGACCTCGGCACCGGCCTGATCGTCCTGATCCTATTTCTGTCCCTGGTCTTCTTTGTGGGGATCGACTGGCGATCGGTCCTGACCGCCGCCACCGCCGGCATCGTTCTGGCGCCCATAGGTTGGTACCTCCTGAAGGATTACCAGAAGGAGCGGATCCTGACCTTCTTCGACCCGGAGCGGGACCCCCTGGGATCGGGCTACCATATCATCCAGTCGATGATCGCCGTGGGTTCGGGGGGGCTCTTCGGAAAGGGGTTCCTGAAGGGATCCCAGACCCAGCTGAAGTTCCTGCCGGAACAGCAGACCGATTTCGTCTTCTCCGTGTTTGCGGAGGAGTGGGGGTTTGTCGGCGGGATGATCCTGATCGTGATGTTTCTGTCGCTGATCCTGTGGGGTCTGAAGATCTGCCTCCATTCCAAAGACTACCTGGGGGCGCTTGTCGCCTTCGGGATCACGATGCTGATCTTCTGGGAGGTCTTCATCAACGTGGGGATGGTGCTGGGAATACTGCCGGTGGTGGGCATCCCCCTGCCCTTTCTGAGCTACGGCGGGTCGTCGATGGTGGTGCTGATGACGGCCATCGGTCTGCTCATGAACATAAGCGTGCGAAGATTCATTCTGCAGTCGTAGGAAACCGCTGCCCGAGGAGGTGCAACATGCTGGGACTGAAACGAAAGGACGAGGAAGAGGTCAGGGCCTTTTTGGGAAAAGGGGCAGAATTCACCGGCAAGCTGATGTTCAACGGTTCGGTGCGGATCGACGGGGATTTCAAGGGCGACATCTTCGGCAACGGTACGCTCGTGATCGGCGAGGGGGCCGAGGTAGAGGCCGACATCCACGTGGACAACGTCCTGGTCAGCGGGGAGGTGCGGGGACAGCTCGACGTCAAGAAGAGTGTCAAAATATATGCACCGGGAAGACTGGTCGGCGATGTGAATACACCCGTCTTTTCGATCGAGGAGGGGGCGTTTTTTGAAGGGAGCTGCCACATGGTCCGCAGCGAGGCCGAGGTCCATCCGCTCCCCCTTGAACGGGCCGCAGGAGGGGAAAAGCGCTGATCCGCAGCGCGGTCCACCCGGTTAACCACCCAGAGTTGTGGACATTATCACTCTCTCCGGCGGATGGAACGGGCCATGAACGCATCTTCTTTTCCCTTGACAGCCACGACAGAATAGCATAGAAACTTGAGCGCATACGAGGTGACCCTTTCGCAGATGCTGACCGCCGTTTCCTGCCTCCTCCGGAGCCGGAAGGGTTAAGAACAAAGCAGAAGACCGAACGGCAACGTCCCGGAATGAAGTGCCGAACGGACATGCGCCGGAGCGGTGCGTTGTCCCTCAGTACCCAGCCGGGTCGCATCTGGATCGACATCCGACAAGGATCTCACCGCAGGAGTTCCACACTTCCATTACGCGCTCCGGGAGGTTGGGATGGATGCAGGGACGTTGCGCAGGGACACCCGGCTGGGGCTGACGCCCAGACCTCATGCGCCCCATTCCCCCCGGCATTTTTCTGCCTGAAGCACCCTTGGCGGGTGCCGAGGCTGTTCGATCCTCTGGCTGTATGAACCTATCCGCTTGCGCGTTTTCTCCCGTACGTCGCGGGGGGGGGCGCGGGCGGCTTCACACCATACGAGGTGACGGGCAGTGGTCAGCATAGATTACTCACTGGCAATCCAGATCGTCAATTTCATCCTCCTGATCGTTATCCTGAACCGCCTGCTGTACAAACCGCTTCTCGGCATGATCGACAAGCGGAAACAGCAGTTCGCGGAGTCGGAGGCCGAGATCGCGCGTCTCAGGGAAACGGTGGACCAGAAGATGGCGGCGTACGAAGAACAGCTGCGCCAGGCCAAGGTCGACGCCGGCGAAGCGAAAAACGAGCTCATCCGCCAGGGGGCCGAGGAGGCCAAGGCGATGATCGACGCCGCCCGTGCTGAGATCCCCGGGATGATGGAGCAGTTCCAGGCCCGCATGGAGCGGGAAATCGGCGAAGCGAAGAGCGTCCTGACGAACCAGTCGCAGAAGCTGTCCGTCGAGATTGCCGAAAAGGTCCTGGGAAGGAGTCTCCGATGAGGGTGGTACGCCGACGCGATCGTCGTTTCGTGATGCAGAAAGGTACCCCCGCCAGGGGACGGGCCGTACGCGGGATCGGCGCCGTTCTGGCGGCCTGTGCGGGAGTGCTCATCTGGCTGGCCGCAGCCCACGCCGCGGGGGGCACGGAAGCGGGCGGCCATGCGGGCCCCAACTGGGGCAATTTTTTCTGGCGATCGCTCAATTTCCTCGTTCTCGCGGGGCTCTGCTACTGGCTGATGGCAAAGAAGGTGCGGGAGTTTTTCACCGGCAGGCGCGAGGGGATCCGCACCGCCCTGGCCGACGCTGCGGCCTCCCGCGAAACAGCCCAGAAGCAGTTTGCGGAGTACTCCGCGAAACTGGATAAGGCGACGGTGGAGATCGATCAGATCGGCGAGATGATCAAATCCCAGGGGACAGCCGAAAAGGCGCGGATCGTCGCCGAGGCCCGGAAGGCGGCAGAAAAAATGAAGGACGACACCCGGGCGCGCATGGAACAGGAATTCACCGCGGCCGTTCGCCAGCTCCGGGGCGAGGCCGCCCGCCTTTCCACCGAGATGGCCGAAGCGCTGCTCAGAAAGCAGATCCGGCCGGAGGATCACGAAGCGATGGTCAACGCGTACATCGAGAAGGTGGTGAACAGACAGTGATCAGCAGCGACATCGCAAAACGGTACGCCCGGGCATTCTTCACGATCGCGGCGGAGGAGAAGCGCTACGAGGAGTTCTCCCATGAGTTGGGCCGGTTTTCCGCCGTCCTGAAGGAAAACGGGAATCTGCGCGACTTCCTGGCCAACCCCATGTTCGATCGAACCGACAAGAAAGCGGTCCTGGAGCAGATCCTCGCGCGGGTCGCCGTCTCCCCGCTTACCGCCAACTTCCTGAAACTGCTCGTCGACAAGCGCCGCATCGGCATTCTCCCCGACATCGAAGGCTCCTACCGGGAATTGATGGACGAGGCCCTGAACAGGGTCAGGGTAACCGTGACGACCCCGTTTCCGCTGACCGCTGAACTTGCCGCCCGGCTGCGGGCGCGGCTGGAGGAGCTGACCGGCCGGGAGGTCGAAATGAACGTCCGCGAGGATGCAGCCCTCCTCGGGGGGATCGTCGTGCGGGTCGGAGATACGCTGTACGACGGCAGCATCAGGACGCAACTGAACAACATCAGGAATCTCTTGGGGGAGGAACAATAGCGCATGGAAACCATCAGGGCAGAGGAAATCAGCGAGATCATATCCAGGCAGATCAAGGAGTATGAGAAGAAACTGGATATCAGCGAAACGGGCACGGTCCTCTCCGTCGGTGACGGTATCGCCAGGGTCTACGGCGTCCAAAACGCCATGGCCATGGAGCTGCTCGAATTCCCCGGCGGGATCCTCGGCATGGTCCTCAACCTCGAGACGGACAACGTCGGGGTGGCCGTCCTCGGCGAAGTGACCCACATCAAGGAAGGGGACATCGTGAAGCGGACCGGAAAGATCGCCCAGATCCCCGTGGGCGAAGCGGTGCTCGGCCGTGTCATCGATGCCACGGGCGCCCCCCTGGACGGCAAAGGTCCGATCGAAACCACGGAATTCCGCCGGATCGAGATGATCGCCCCCGGGGTGGTCTTCCGCCAGCCCGTGAACGAACCGATGTACACGGGCCTCAAGGCGATCGACGCGATGACCCCGATCGGCCGGGGCCAGCGCGAGCTGATCATCGGCGACCGCCAGATCGGCAAGACCGCCATCGGCATCGATGCGATCATCCGCCAGAAGGGCACGGGCGTGAAGTGCGTCTACGTGGCCATCGGCCAGAAGAAGTCCACCGTCGCCCAGGTGGTGGAACACCTGCGGAAAAACGACGCCATGTCCTATACCTGCGTCGTCTCGGCCTGCGCCAGCGACCCGGCGACGCTCCAGTACATCGCCGCGTACGCCGGCTGCAGCATCGGCGAATACTTCCGGGACAAGGCCCAGGACGCACTGATCGTCTACGACGACCTCTCCAAGCAGGCCGTGGCCTACCGCCAGATCTCGCTCTTGCTTCGCCGCCCCCCGGGACGCGAGGCCTACCCCGGCGACATCTTCTACAACCACTCGCGGCTTCTGGAACGGGCCGCCCGCGTCAGCAAGGAACTCGGCGGCGGATCGCTGACGGCGCTGCCGATCATCGAAACGCAGGCCGGCGACGTCTCCGCCTACATCCCGACGAACGTCATCTCGATCACCGACGGCCAGGTCTACCTGGAGCCCTCGCTGTTCTTCTCCGGCATCCGTCCGGCGATCAACGTGGGGCTGTCGGTCTCCCGCGTCGGCGGCGCGGCCCAGGTGAAGGCGATGAAGCAGGTCGCCGGCACCCTGAAGCTCGACCTCGCCCAGTACCGGGAGCTGGCCGCCTTCGCCCAGTTCGGCTCCGACCTGGACAAGGCCACCCAGGCCCAACTCGAGCGCGGCGTCCGGCTCGTCGAGATCCTGAAGCAGCCCCAGTTCGCCCCGATGTCGCTCGGCCAGGAGGTGGTCATCCTGTTCGCCGGCACCCGGGGATTTCTGGACAAGTACCCGGTGGATAAACTGAAGAGCTACGAGCCGCAGCTGCTTAGCTTCGTCGCGGAGAAATATCCGGAGATCTTCACGGAGATCGACGACAAGAAGGTCATCAGCCCCGAACTCGACAAGAAGATGCGCGCGGTGCTCACGGAGTTCGACTCGGTCTACGTGGCCGAATGATGTTATCAGGAGTAACAGCGAATGGCCGCACTCAAGGACATTAAGCGAAAGATCACCGCCGTTCAGAAGACGCGGCAGATCACCCGGGCGATGAACATGGTGGCCGCCTCGAAGTTCAAGGCCGCGCAGACGCGGATGGAGAACTTCCGTCCCTACGCGGCCAAGTTCATGGAGGTGCTGGTCGGCCTCGCCCCCCGCCTGGATGCCGAAACGCACCCGCTGCTGGCCGTGCGGGAACCGCAGCGGATCCGCGTCATCTGCATGACCTCCGACCGGGGGCTCTGCGGCGGGTTCAACACCAACCTGATCAAGGCCACCGAACGGTTCATGGCCGAGAAGCTCCGCGAAGGCCGGGAGGTGTCGCTCATCCCGATCGGCAGGAAGGGACGCGACTATTTCCGGAAGAAGGCAACGCTGATCGACGGCCGCGCCGACGTGCTCAGCCGGTTCGACATGACGCTGGCAGCGGACATCGCCGGGGACGTCATCCCCCCCTTCGTCGAGGCCGCGTACGACGAGCTGTACATCCTGTACAACGAGTTCGTCAACGTGGCCGTTCACCGGCCCACGGTGGTGCGGCTGTTTCCCCTCCTCTCGCCCGGGAACGGGGATGCGGGCGGTGCGGACCGGCTGCGGGACATCATCTACGAACCCTCCGCGGAGGCCCTGCTGGAAAAGCTGCTTCCCCTGTACGTCCACGTCCTGATCTACCGGGCGCTTGTGGAGACCTCCGCCGGGGAGAACGGCGCCCGCATGGCCGCGATGGATAATGCCACGCGGAACTGCGAGGAGATGATTCAGTCGCTCACCCTCAAGTACAACAAGGTACGGCAATCGGCGATCACCGCCGAACTGATGGACATCGTGGGCGGGACCGAGGCGCTGGCCAAGGGTTAGAACGGAGACACCGGGCGCGCGGCCGCGGGCCGCGCGCCGATTCGATCATCATGAGGAGACGGGTATGAACATCGGGAAGATTGTGCAAGTCATCGGGCCGGTCGTCGATTTGTCGTTCGCGGAGGGGCAGCTCCCCAGCATCATGAACGCCATCGCCATCACCAACCCCACCATCAACGACCAGGCGGACAACCTGATCGTCGAGGTCGCCCAGCACCTGGGCGACAACGTGGTCCGCTGCATCGCCATGGACATCACCGACGGCCTGGTTCGCGGGATGAAGGCCAAGGACCTGGGCGGACCGATCAGCGTGCCCGTCGGCCAGGAATGTCTCGGCCGGATCCTCAACGTCGTCGGCCGCCCCGTCGACGGCCTGGGGCCGATCACCGCGAAGCAGACCATGCCGATCCACCGCGAGGCGCCCACCTTCCTCGAACAGGACACGTCGGTCCATGTGCTCGAAACCGGGGTCAAGGTGATCGACCTGCTGGTCCCGTTCCCCCGGGGCGGCAAGATGGGGATGTTCGGCGGCGCCGGGGTGGGAAAGACCGTCGTGATGATGGAGATGATCCACAACATCGCCATGCACCACGGCGGGATCTCGGTGTTCGCCGGCGTGGGCGAACGGACCCGCGAGGGGAACGACCTGTACCTCGAAATGAAGGCCTCGGGGGTGATCAAGCAGGCCGCCCTGATCTACGGCCAGATGACCGAGCCGCCCGGTGCGCGCGCGCGCGTGGCGCTCACGGCCCTGGCGGCGGCGGAGTATTTCCGGGACGTGGAGGGGCAGGACGTGCTGCTGTTCATCGACAACATCTTCCGGTTCACCCAGGCGGGCTCCGAGGTCTCGGCCCTCTTGGGACGCATGCCCTCGGCGGTCGGGTACCAGCCGACCCTGGCTACCGACCTCGGGGAACTCCAGGAGCGGATCACCTCCACCAACAAAGGGTCGATCACGGCCGTCCAGTGTGTCTACGTCCCGGCCGACGACCTGACCGACCCGGCGCCGGCGACGACCTTCGCCCACCTCGATGGGACCGTCGTCCTCTCCCGGCCGATCGCGGAGCTCGGGATCTACCCGGCCGTGGACCCGCTCGACTCCACCTCCCGCATCCTGGACCCGGTGGTCCTGGGCAAGGAGCACTACCAGGTGGCGCGTCAGGTCCAGGTGACGCTCCAGAAATACAAGGACCTGCAGGACATCATCGCCATCCTCGGCATGGACGAACTCTCCGAGGAGGACAAGATCACCGTCAGCCGGGCCCGGAAGATCCAGCGGTTCCTCTCCCAGCCCTTCTTCGTGGCCGCACAGTTCACCGGGACCGAAGGAAAATTCGTCACCGTCGCCGACACGGTCCGGGGGTTCAAGGAGATCCTCGAAGGGAAGCACGACGACCTGCCCGAGCAGGCCTTTTACATGGTCGGCGGGATCGAAGAGGTCGTGGAAAAGGCGAAGAGGCTCGCCGAATAGCCGGAGGATGCGATGGCTGGAGAATTGACACTGGAAATCGTGACTCCGGAGCGGGTGACCTACCGGGGGACTGTGGACGAGGTGACCATCCCGGGGACGGAGGGGGAGTTCGGCGTCCTCAGGGGGCACGCCCCGCTGTTGGCCTCGGTGGATTGCGGCGAGCTGAGCTTCCTGAGGGACCACACCAAGACCCGCTTTGCGGTCCACTCCGGGTATGCGGAGGTCTCCGCCTCGCGGGTGACCATCCTGGTGGAAAGCGCGGAGCGGGCTGATGAGATCGACCGGGAACGGGCGACCCGGGCCAAGCAGCGCGCCGAGGAGAAGCTGGCAAAGCTGCGGAAGGAGGATTCGGAATTCGAGCGGGCCCATTTGGCCCTCATCCGGGCACTCACCCGGCTGAACGTCTCGACGAAGGGCTAGGCTTCTTCTGTTTCACGGGGCATGCCGCCCGATCCAAGCCGGTTCGGGCACGTCAACCATCGTCATTTCTGTGCCGAGTTCGAAGGGCACTGCTGCCGCCGGCATATCCTGAGCGCCCATTATCTAGGACTTCACGAGTTTAACGCCCCCGGCGTTATTCTTTCGCCGTTCCATTGTCAAGGCTGCCTCTCACGGAGCCGCGATCGAGATCCTGGCGAAAGGCGGCGCCGACGTCGCGATCGTAAAAAATGGGATCTGGGAAAAGCAGAAGGCCAAGTTTCCCGATGTGGCCCTCGTCGGCGAAGACAGCGGTGAGAACCCGGACAACACCATGATCGCCTCCAAGAAGGCCGACCAGAAGACGGCTGCCAAGGTCGCCGCCGCGCTACTGTCCGTCAAGGAGGATCCATCGCCCGAAGCCAAGGCGGTTCTGGCCAAGATGCAGATTCAGGGATTCAAGAAGACCACTGCGGATGACTTCAGGCATACCGTGGCGATGCTCAAGAAGGCGGGCGTGGACAAATCATTCACCTTCTCGTTCTGATAACCATTCCGGTCGCTCCGCCCGGGGGAAGATGCCCGGGCGGGCGATCATTCCGGCTTGCCAACCTCGATTTCAGATGGGTTTGGAGAACCCCGTCCGGTATATCATCCGGGCCTCCTTCCCTCAAGAACGGATGCGGTATCTCGCCCGTGAAGGGACCGCCGTCTCTACGGCCAAAGACGGGAACGGTCGGAAGGTATTCGCAGCCGGCGAATGGCTCGCCGCCATGTGCTCCCCTATCCCGAACCACGGGGAACAGCTGGCCCGGTATTACGGCTGGTACAGCAATGCCCTGCGGGGCAGACAGCGGAAGAAATACCCAGCCGACGTCATCCTCTGCGTCATTCATGCCAAGAACAGACGACTAGGCCATCCGCCAGAAGATGCTTCCCACTTTCTATTGACAAATTGAAATAACCATTTTAATAATCAAAGAACTCCGATTAACCTGGGCCCAGCGATGAAAAGCACGCAGACACGATCCCAGAAGACCCGCGAGAACCTGTTGGCGGCGGCGGGCGAGATCTTTGCGGAGATGGGGTTCCGCGAGGCGACGATCGCCGCGATCTGCGGGAAGGCAGGCGTGAACATAGCCGCCGTCAACTATCACTTCGGCAGCAAAGAAAACCTCTACCGCGAGTCGTGGAAGCATGCCTTCCAGCAATCGATACAGGCCCACCCTCCTGACGGCGGGATCGCCGCCGATGCCCTGCCGGAAGAACGTCTGGGCGGACAGATCGTGGCACTGATCCATCGCATGGCCGACAAGAAGAACCGTGAGATCTGGTTCATTCACCGGGAGATTTCAAACCCGACGGGTCTGCTGGGGAAGTCGTTCCGGGACATTATCGGACGGTTACATGCGGAAACTGCGAAGGCAATCCGCGATCTCCTGGGGCCGCAGGTGACGGAACAGGAGGCGCTGTTTTGTGAGGTGTACATCGTCAGTCAGTGCGTGAATCCGATGGTGGTTCCGCACAAGCTCGCGGTAAGCAGGGAAAAACGGGACAACCTGTGGCACATCGTAGATATCGAGGCCTATGCCGAACATGTCGTGACCGTTTCGCTGGCAGGGATCCGGGCTATCCGGAAACGGGCCGAAACACGAAAGCAGCCACAAGGGAACATCTTGACGTAATAAACGGCATCGGGGAAAAGCAGCTCGGGGAGCCACCGTTCGGATCATTGCGGTTGCGGATGCAGCGACCGACAGCGACCGGCTAACATTTCCGGGGCGCGTTTCCACAGATCTTCGACGAAGGGGGGTGGGAAGTGAGTGCAGGGTTTGCAGTACCAGCGACATTGAGGAACAGGCCCATAGGAAGGTGATTCTGAGAAAACATAATTGAGGAGGCGGTATGAAGCGACTGTTGATAAGTTTTCTTGCGGTAGGTCTGGTACTGACCCTGACCCTGCCGGCGGCGGCAATCGACAACGAGTTCGGCGGGTTCTGGCGTACCCGGGCCTACACGCAGAAGGATTTCACCGGGAGCGACTCCGGGGCCCAGGACTACCGGGCCGTGGATACGCGGACGCGGCTGTTCTACA
>CAIYSL010000061.1 GCA_903928915.1 uncultured Syntrophobacterales bacterium
CGCCTACATCCTCGAAGAAAAGATCGCACAGCGTGCCTCGGACATCGACATCATCTACATCACCGGGTATGGGTTCCCGCTGCACCGAGGTGGTCCGATGTTCTATGCCGATACCGTCGGGCTTTCCCCGGTGGTCGCTGCGATGGAGCTGTACGCCAAAGGGCGCTACGGCCAGTTCTGGAAGCCCGCGCCCCTTCTGGCGAAACTCGCCGGGGAGGGGAAGACGTTCAACTGATGCCGCGTATTCCGCGGGCGATTGTGTGCCGGAAGAGTATTGCTCTGACAGCAATATACGTCAAAGTAGTCATTCCGGCGAAAGCCGGGAACCGGCACGAGAGACTGGATGCAGGATCGGGTCCGGCATGACAGGTTATCTGTTTTATCGCCGGAGCCATGAAGAATCGAAGGGAGAAGAAGATGCTGAAAACCAGACTTACCGAACTACTCGGGATCAAACACCCAATCATCCAGGCCGGCATGGGCCCGTTCAGCAACAACAACCTCTGCGTCGCCACGGCGAATGCGGGCGTTCTCGGGCTCCTGTCCACGGCCGGACTGTTTGACAAGGAAGGACAGCCCTGGATCTACAAAGCCTTTGTGGAGAGCGGCGAGGCGTCGATGGACGACGACATGGCAACGGTTCTCGAAAAGATCCTGAAGCGGACCTACCGGCTGACCAAGGACAAGGGCGGAATCTTCGGCATCAACGTGATGGTGTCGACGGAGGTGCTCGACAAATCGAAGATCCTTCTCGAGACCGCGATCCGGGTTCGGGAAGAGAATCCCGCGATGAAGGAGCATTTCAAGGTGATCTTCACCTCGGCGGGCGATCCCGTCCCCTGGCGCGACGCGATCAAGGGTGCGGGGTTCACCTGGCTCCATGTCGTGCCGTCGGTCAAGGGCGCCCTGCGCTGCAAGAAGGCGGGGGTCGATTGTGTCGTCGCCTCGGGCCACGAAGGGGGGTTCCACATCGCCTGGGAGCCGCTCCACACGATGGTGCTGCTCCCCGCGGTGATCGACGCCATCGCGGATGCCAACTACCCGGTCGTGGGGGCGGGCGGGTTCTGCGACGGCAAGACCCTGGCCGCGGCCATCGCGATGGGGGCGGCCGGGGTGCAGATCGGGACGCGCTTTCTGGCGACCCAGGAGAGCGACTTCCATCCGCTGTGGAAGGAGCAGGTCGTCAAGACCGAGGATCGCGGGACGATCGTGGCCCGGGGCATCGTGGGGCCGGCCCGGTGGCTGAAGACCCCCTCCAGCGTGATCCATCTCCGCAACACCGTGGTCAAGTCTCCCGGCGTGTTCACCGGCGTCCCCGATGACTGGACCACCGTCCCGCTGGAGTTGATCGACTACGAGCGGAAGGGGATCGAGGCGGTCTGCACGGGCGACCGGGAGAATGCGATGATGGCGGGGGGGGAATGCGCCCAGCGGGTGAACGACCTGCCCCCGGTCCAGGAACTCGTGGACCGGATCATGAACGAGGCCACCGAGATCGTCAGGAACATGCACAAGAATCTGGCCATCTGAGAACGGGACCTTCCCGGGCGGCACGCGGGCGTAGGGTTTGCCGTCCGGGGCAAGACCACGGCGGTGGCTGCAAAGGGGATGCATGCGGATCTTGGCCGATGCGGACGGGCTTCCGGGCGCCGCCAAAGAGCTGGCGACCAGGGCCGCGCTGCGCTTCCAGGTGCCCCTGATCTTTGTGGCCAACAGGCGGATCCGGTGCGAACCGTCGGCCGTCGTTACGAGCATCGTCGTCCCGGAGGGGCCCGACGTCGCCGATGACCGCATCGTCGAGATGGCGGAGCCGGGGGACCTGGTGGTCACGGCCGATGTCCCCCTTGCGGACCGGGTAGTCACCAAGGGGGCGTTCGCCCTCGACCCGCGGGGCACGCTGTACACGGAGACCAACATCAAAGACAGGCTGGCCCTGCGGGACCTGCTGAGCGAACTCAGGGACGGCGGCATGACGACGGGCGGTCCGGCGAAGTTCAGCAGGAAGGACTGTCAGGCCTTCAGCAACCAACTGGACCGCTTTCTGGTCCGGCGGTTGAAGGCCGCTGGCCCGCCAAGGGCACAGGGGGAAGGATGAAGAGAGCCGTTGTCGCGGCAGCGCTGGGTATCGTTCTGCTGCTGGCGGGCTGTTCCACTGACCGCGTGTCCGGAGAGGGACTGTACCTGCGGGCGCAGGCCCAGGACGGGGCCGGGGCGCACCGGACCGCGCTCGACCTGTACACGCAGGCGCAGCCGCTCCTGCGCCGGGAGGGCAATACGGCGCTCCTCGGGGACTGCCGCCGGGCGATCAAGCGGCTGAGCCTCATCCTCGACAGCTACGCCGCCACCGAGCGGGACGTACGGGATACCCTCGGCCGGACCTTCCCGGGCATCTCCGAAATCACGCTCGGCAGGCTCCTGGCGCGGATCGATTCGCGCCAGATCGAGGGGAGCCGGCAGTACTACCAGGATTTTATCAACACGGTGATCCATCTCGACCTTTCGCTGATGCAGCGGCTGCCCGAGGAGATGGAACGGAACCGGGCGGGGTATGCGCTGTTGAAGCCGTTCGTCGAGCAGCCGGGGCCTGCCGCGGGTGCGCCGTTCCGGAATCCCCGCACCTACACGGCCACGGCGACCTACGACGTCCCGCGCAACCTCCTTCCCGCCACCGGCACCCTGAAGATCTGGCAGCCGGTTCCGATCCGCACCGACTGTCAGACCGACGTGACGATCGTCTCGGTCTCCCCACCGCAGTATGCGAAGAACCCCGCCTCGCTGGAGGGCGGGCTGGGAGACCTCTACCTGGAAGTGCCGCTGGAGGAGTTGGCGGCCGATCTGAAGATCGAGGTCACGTTCCGCTTCCGGCACTTCGAGCAGCGATTCACCATGATCGATCCCGGCGACGTGGGGACCTACGACCGGGGCGGCGAGCTGTACCGGACCTACACCGCCTCCGGGAAGAACACCGCCGTCACCCCGGAGATCGCCGCCAAGGCCCGGGATGTGGCAGCGGGGGAACAGAACCCCTACCGCGCCGCCCGGAGGATCTATGACTACATCGTGGACGGCCTGACGTACAGCCACACCCCGCACGGCGCGCTGGGGGCGCTGAACACCCCGGAGTCGAACTGGGTCCACGAGCGCCAGTACGGCGACTGCGGGGCGCAGAGCATGTACTTCGCCGCGCTCTGCCGCAGCCTGGGGATACCCGCGCGGACGACGGGCGGGTACCAGCTGTTCCCGGGGATGGAGGGAGGCCATTTCTGGGCCGAGTTCTACCTGCCGAACTACGGGTGGATACCGGTCGACACCTCGGTGGCGCAGATTGCCAACTACCTCCCGGAGCTGACCGCGGCCGAGAGGGCGGCGTTCAAGGATTATTTCTTCGGCAGCATGGACCACTACCGCTGGGTGGTCCAGCGCGATGTGGACCTGCCCTTTGTCCCCGCCGCTCCCGAGCCCACGCTCCTGTCGATGACGCTGCAGTCACCCGCCCTCCTCTGCGACACGATGGACGAGATCCCGGAGGCGGTGATCTGGCCCCACTACCGGATCCGCTTCACCCGGGAGCCCTGAGGGTCTGCGGGTGCGGCGGGGATTCGCGAAGGTGCGGGCAGGGGGGCTTGATAAGAGGTTATCCGCATGGGTGCTGAGGTTGGAGCCCATATGGGGCTGATCATGTGGATAGCGGGCATGTCGCTTTTTGCCTTCATCGCGACCCTGATCGCCATCCCCTGGCTGGTCCTGCGCATCCCGGTGGATTATTTCGCCCAGGGCCGGCGGCCCCGGCAGGAGGCGCCCCGCCGGCATCCGCTCGTGCATGCGGCATTTCTGATCGGCAAGAACCTGCTCGGCTACCTGCTGATCCTGGCCGGGATCGTCATGCTGGCCCTCCCCGGCCAGGGGGTGCTGACGATCCTCCTGGGGATCATCCTGGCCGACATGCCGGGCAAATACCGCCTCGAACGGTGGGCCGTCTCCCGACCCGCAGTGCTCGGGGCGATCAACGCACTGCGGCGGCGCGCCGGCCGGGAGCCGCTGATTCTCGACGGATGATCGCGGCCGGCAGTGCCGCCGAAACGGCCGCGGCGGCCGGTCGGGAGAGAACTGACCACACGGAGGAACGGCAGGCGATGGATAGGGGCGCAGACTCGCGAGGGCAGCACAATCCCGATGCAGAGCTCCACTGGAAGACGGCGATCAGCGAAGTTAGCTCCGGAAGGATCCTGATCCGGGGGTACGACCTGGCCGATCTGATCGGCCGCGCGACCTTCGCCGAGATGCTGTGGCTGGTGACCATGGGGGAGCGGCCGTCCCCGGAGGTCGGGCGCGTTCTGGATGCGGTGCTGGTCTCGGCGGTGGAAGCCGGGGCGCAATCCCATTGCGTCCTTGCGGCGCGCACCGTCGCCTCCTGCGGCGTCCCGGTCACCACGGCCATGGCCGCCGGCGCGCTTACGATCGGCAAGTACCACGGCGGCGCCGTGGAGGGGGCGATGCGTCAGCTGATCGCCATCCGTACGGAGGTGCGCTCCGGTTCTGCCTCGCTGGAGGAAGCCTGCCGGGTTGCGGTCGAGGCCCGGCTTGCCCGCCGCGAGCGTCTGGCAGGCTTCGGCTCCCGGGTCCACAAGGAGATCGACCCCCGCGCGGAGACGCTGTTTCGGATCACCCGGGAGGCGGGGTTCGCCGGCGGTTACCCGGAGCTCGCCCGGGCGGTGGAGCGGGCGCTGGAGGCGAAGGCCGGCAGGAAGCTCCCGATGAACATCGACGGCGCCTACGCCGCGATCCTCTGCGAAGTCGGGTTCCGGCCCGAGCTCGCCAACGCCCTGTTCCTCCTGTCGCGCTCGGTGGGGGTCATGGCCCACGCCTGCGAGGAGCAGGCGCGCATGCGCCCCCGGCGCTCCATCCACCCCGTCGACTGGGAGTACGACGGCCCGGCGCAGCGGAAATGAGAAACCCTCTGCGCCGGGGCGCCGGGGTTCGATCCCCGCGGGCGGCAGCTACTTAGCGAGGGCTTTGAGGGCCTTCCTGTCGTCGGCGGTCTTGACCACGACGGTCATCTTGCCCTTGACCGGGCTTCCGTAGATGTAGGTGATATCGACTCCCGCGTCCGATATCTTCTTGGCGACCTTCTGCAGTTCGCCGAGCTTGTTGGGCATCTCTACGGTGATGACCTCGTCCGCGGCGATGTCGGCCCCCAGGGCGGCGAGGATCTTTTTCGCCTTGGCGTTGTTGTCGGTGATGAGCATGAAGAATCCCTGTTCGCCCATCTCATAGGCGCAGATGGCCTCGATGTTGACCTTTGCCGCCGTGATGAACGACGCCACCTCCGACAGTAACCCGATCTTGCTGGGGAGGGAAAAACTGAGCTGCTTTACCTTGTTCGCCTTGGCCATGTGCTGTTTCTCCTTTCATCGGTGTGGATAGGGCGGAGCCCGCCCCCGGATAATCGCGTGACACAACCCGTGCCGCAGGCCTGCCTGCGGCGGTGAACTGCGGCGCGCCGCGGCCGCAGCGAACAAGCCGGGCCTCGCTGCAATTCAGTGCGGCATGGCTGCATCATATCCGGCGGGGCCGACGGCGTCAAACAGTTCTTTCGCCGGGTTGCGGGGCGGGAGGGGAGCGAAGACTCCCGGCGGCACGCCGCGGGGAGTTGCACAGGGGGGTGAGACGATGATCGGATACATGTAGCGACACGAACGCGCGCTGAACGAGGTGCGGGGAAAAGACCTTTCCGCCGGGGCATGGGGAGAGCTGCTCGACCATCACGCTGCCCAGATCCGGTGGATGCAGCATGAACGGCTCGTCCACCTCATCGTGACGCTGTTCGTCTGCCTGTTCGCGCTGCTCACCCTGGGGTTCACCGTCATCAACCCGAGCCTCGCCGGTTTTTCCCTGACGGGGTTGCTGCTCATCCTGGCGGCGGCATACCTCATCCACTATTACCGTCTCGAAAACCGCCTCCAGCGCTGGTACGACCTGGCGAATGAGCTCCGGAGCCGCCGGCTCGCCGCCGAAGCCCCGCCGTCCGCCCCTTCCGGACATAATCCGGCCTGAGCGGACAGAATCCGACCTGAGCGGACAGAATCCCCTGGCGCCCGGGCCGGATGTCCTGCCCCCCCCCAGCCCTTCCGTGCTGCGTATCCATCGGTATGATAGAGACTTTCCCTGTTGGGAAAGAATGCCGCCTCTCCCAAGGGCGATTGGCACGACCTTTGTATCATTCCTGGTGACGACATCAGGATTGTACCGGGAGTGGACCGGTTGCACCGCGGATACTGCACAGGGCGGGATACTTCGGCGCGGGGAATAGGCCCGTAGCGCGGAATGAACGCTGCTTGTGACTCGCTGCCCCTCTCTCTCCCCGCCCCAGGTATGCCGTACGATGTCTGAAAGTTGACATTCGGGAGCATCGATAGGCATAAGATTGACGGTCTGTCATGGCGGCATCGGTAGGGCACCTCGCCCACCTCTGTCGCGTCCTTTGCAGGCCTCCTCCCGAAGCTGAAAGAAAGGAGCCACCGCATCGTGCCCACTCTTCTGGAAACGCGTGCCTCGCTGCAGGAGGCGATGGTATTTCTCGGGGCCCTCGCCAGCGGCATCGAACAGGCGATCGGCGAATCGGCCAACAGTATCTCCTACCTCGCCGGGAAGCACCTGGGGATGGCCTTCTCCGAGGACGCCCCGCGGACCGGCGACATCGAACAGGCGCTGCGGTCGGTCACGGAGATCCTGCAGAAGAACAACTGCCTGTGGCAGTTCGAGCCGTTTCAGCCCCATGACCGCCCCGCCCTTGTCGAGACGACCGACGCGGGGGACCAGGTCCTGCTGGTGTTTAGGGACTGCATGATCCGGCAGTCGCTGTTCAGGTTCGGCCACCACCAGAAGGGGTCCCTCTGCAACATGATGTACGGGTTCTTCTCCGGCGCGCTGTTGAACATCATGCGGCGCGATTCCACCCTCGAGATCCTCCACGCCGGGGAGAACGGCTGTTACAAGAAACTGACCGTCGGGCGGACCGTCTCGGCCGACACCTCCCTGCCGGAAAGGGGATAAGCGATGGAAAACGCCGCTCCGAACAACGCCGTCACCGTGAACATAGAATGGTTGAGCGACTGTGGGGGATGCCACGTGGCGATCGTCGACCTGCACGAGAAGATCCTCCAGGTCCTGCAATCGGTCTCGATCCAGCGCTGCCCGGTGCTGACCGATCAGAAGGGGTATCCGCCGGCCCGCGTCGGCCTGGTGTCCGGGGCGATCCGCACCGAGCATGACCGCCATGCAGCCGAAGAGATGCGCAAGAGCTGCGAACTGATCATCGCCTGGGGCTCCTGCGCGGTCTACGGAGGGATCGTCGGCGCCGGGATCGTCCACAGCCGCCGGGAGATCTTCGACACGGTGTACGGGAACAACAAGACGACCCTGACCCACGCCGATCCGACGAGCCGCGTCTCGCCTTTCGAGCAGAGCGTCCTGCCGCTCGACCGGGTGATCGACGTGGACCTGTACCTTCCCGGCTGTCCCCCCCACCCGGCCTTCGTGTTCGACGCCCTGATCGCTCTGGTCGAGGGACGGACCCCGAAGGCGACCAAGAAGACGGTGTGCAGCCGCTGCACCCGCAGGATGGAAAAGACGGACGTCGACCGGATCAGATCCGCATCCGAGGGGATCCCGGACCCCGAGAAGTGCTTCCTGAGCCAGGGATACATCTGCATGGGGTCGACGACGCTCGACCGCTGCCTGTCCCCCTGTCCCACCAACGGGGTGGTATGCACGGGGTGCGCCGGGGCCACCATGCAGATCCTCACCGAGCCCAACCGGGACATCCGCACGGAGATCGCCGAGCGGATGTCGCGGCTCACCGCCATTCCCCGCGACGCCGTGGTCAGGGAGATCGAGCGGACGGCGAAGTCGCACTATTCCTACACCATGGCCACTTCGATGATCGGGGAGAAACCGACCTTCCTGATCAGGAAATGGCTCGCAGACGCGGAGGCAACTTATGAATAGAACGATCACGATCGATCCGGTCACCCGGATCGAGGGGCACGCCCGGGTCTTCCTCAACCTCGCCGAGGACGGGTCGCTCGCCTCGGCGGGCCTGGTGGTGAACGAGCTCAGGGGGTTCGAACGGATCCTCGTCGGCATGGAGGCCGACCGGATGCCCCTGATCACCGCCCGGATCTGCGGGGTCTGCCCGGCCGCCCACCACCTGGCCGCCTCGCACGCCCTGGACAACGCGGCGGGCGTGGAGGTGCCCCCGGCGGGCAAGCTGCTCCGCGAGCTTCTGTACATGGGGCATATCATCCATTCCCACGCCCTGTCGCTGTTCGTCCTGCAGGGGCCCGACCTGGCGCTGGGGCTCGACGCCGATCCCGCGGCGCGCAACGTCGTGGGGATCGTCAAGGCAAACCCCGAGCTGGCGAAGAAGGCCCTCCGCTGCCGGACCCTCGGCCAGAAGATCAACGAGCTCGTCGGCGGCAGGGGGGTGCACCCGGTCACCTCCGTGGCCGGCGGGATCGCCTTCGTCCTCGACGCCGAGAAGCGGCGCATCCTCGCGGAATGGAGCGCCGAGCTGGCCGCGCTGGCCCCCGAGCTTGCCGCCGCCGCCAAGGGGCTGCTCCTGAAGCAGCTCGAACTCCACCCGTCGCTGATGCAGGACTGGGTCGCTCCCCTCTGGAACCTCGGGACCGTCAAGGACGGCCGGGTATCGCTGCTCGAGGGGCAGCTTTGCGCCGTCGACGAGACGGGCGCCCTGCGCGCCGAGTTCCCCGTCACCGAGTACGCCGAGCGCCTGGCAGAGTCCGTCGTCGACTGGTCCTACATGAAGGAGGTCCGGATCAGCCACGAGGGGGAACGCTACGACTACCGCGTGGGCCCGCTGGCCCGGGTGAACTGCGCCGACGGGTTCGGCACCCCCGCCGCTGACGCCGAACTCGCGGCGCTGCGCGGGCTCGGGGGGCGCCCCTGCCACGTCACGGTGTTCAACACCTACGCCCGGGTGATCGAGCTGCTGTACGCGGTCGAACGGGCCCAAGAGATCGTCGCCGACCAGGCCATCCTCGGTCCGGCCCGGGTCCCGGTCCGGTTCCGCGGGGGGAGGGGGGTCGGCCACGTGGAGGCCCCGCGGGGGACGCTGATCCACGACTACGAGATCGACGAGAACGGGATCGTCCGGTCCGCGAACCTGATCGTGGCAACGCAGCAGAACTACGTCTCCATCAACCGGACGATCGCCCAGGCTGCGGCATCGCACGTCATCGGTAAGGGGGACGACGCGGCCCTGCTCAACGCCGTCGAATTCGGGATCCGCTGCTACGATCCCTGCCTCTCCTGCGCGACCCACGCCCTCGGCGCCATGCCGCTCGAGGTGGTCGTCACCCGCGGCGGCAGGCCCCTGCGGACCGTACGGAGGAACGAGCAATGATCGAGATCGAGATCCACGACCAATCCTGCCGGGGCTGCCAGCTCTGCGTCGACATCTGCCCGACGAAGGTGTTCGAGTACGACGCGGCCCAGGCCAAGGCGGTGATCCGCCACGCCGAAGACTGCATCGCCTGTCTGAGCTGCGCCTACCTGTGCCCCTCGGGCGCCCTCACCCATGGGAACTACCACGTCGTGAAGAACTTCTACCGCGACTTGGACTTTTCGCAGAAGATGGAGAAATTTCTATGACGCAGGAAACGGCCCTGGGGCTGACCAGCGAGGATCATCAGAAGGCGTTCACGGAGGTCGCCTTCCTGATCGACATCTTCACCTCCACGATCGACACGATCATGGGGGGATCGACGGCATCGGTCGGGCGCATGGCGGGACGCGATACGGCGAAGAAGTATCCGCTCCACCTGGAGAACCCGTCGCTCGCCGAGGCCCTGGAGGTGATCGCCCGCCGCATGCAGGCGGGGTTTGCCCTGGCCCTCGAGGGTGAGGGGGCAGACGCGACCATCCGCTTCGACCGTTGCATCCTGCGGGATGTCTGCGAACTGCGGGGTATCCCGCCGGGGGGGGCGATGTGCAGGCTGTTCCATGCCTATTTCGACGGGATCGTCAACGAGCTGATCAGCCGGCCGGTAAAATCGGAGATCATCGCCTGCGGGGGGCAATGCCGAACCAGCGTGAAAGTCCAGTAGACCCCGGCGCCCGGGCCGCGGCGCTCGTGGCCTGCATCGGGAACGAGCTCGTCGCCGACGACGCGATCGGCTACGAGGTGTATCAGCGCCTCCGGCGGATGGCGCTGCCCGGCGAGACCCGGGTCGAGTTTGTCGGGGTGGGGGGGCTGGCGCTTCTGGATCTTCTGAAAGGCGACGAACGGCTGCTCGTCACGGTCGATGCAGTCCAGCTGGGGGCCGCCGCCGGGACGATCCACCGCCTCTCCTGGGACGAGCTCCCCGCGGCCGCGGCCTGCGCCGTATCGGTGCACGGCATCGGGCTTCGGGAGACGGTAGAAATCGGCAGGATCCTCTACCCCGAGCTGATCCCGCCGGTAATCCGGCTGGTCGGCGTCGAGGGACGGTGTTTCGACCGGATGCGCGCGGCGATGACTCCGGCGACCGCAGCGGCGGCCGACGGGGCCGCGGAGGCGGTCCGGCAACTGATTACCACGCATGAGGTGCAGTCAGATGGATACGGTACGGCATGACAGGGAGTCTGCGCAGGCATCGGTGACGGCGACCGAAGAGATCGCCCGGCTCGCCGAGGCGATGATGAACGGCCGTCTCGACGAACGGGGCGACCCGGCCCGGTTCGCCGCGGAAGATGCGAAGCTGATCGGCTTGGTCAACGGGATGCTCGACTCGCTCGTGAGCCCGCTCCGCCTGGCCGCCGGCGCCATCGAACAGATCTCCCGCGGGATGATCCCGGCGTTCGTCGTCGACGATTACCGGGGCGAGTACAACGACCTCAAACGGAACCTGAACGTCCTTTTGGCCACGCTGTACGGGATGCACAACGAGACGCAGAATCTGATCACCAGCATCACCGAGGGCAAGCTCCGCACGCGGGGCAACGATTGGGACTTCGACGGTATCTGGCGGGACCTGATCGGCGGGGTGAACGGAACTCTGGACGCGGTCATCGATCCCGTGAACGAGGCCAGCACGGTCCTGAGCCGCCTGGCGAGCTACGACCTGCAGGCCCGCATGCGGGGCAAATACCGGGGCGAGCATGCGGTGATCAAGAAGGCCATGAACGGGACCGCAGAATCGCTCCATGCGGCAATCGCCCAGGTCGCCGAATCGGTGGGCAGCGTGACCGAGGTCGGCAACCGCATCGCCCGGAGCAGCCGGGCGGTCGAGCAGGGGGCCACCGAACAGGACCGCCAGATCTCCGAGGCCTCGAACAACCTGAGCATCATCACCGAGAGCTCCGCCCGGATGGCGGAGAATACGGCAGACGCCCAGCGCAGCGCCCAAAGCTCCGTCGAATCGATCACGACCGGCAAGGAGACGATGGAGCGGATGCTCGCCGCGATGCTGGAGATCCGCTCCGCCGCGGACAACACCGTGACCATCGTCCAGGAGATCGACGCGATCGCCAAGGAGACCGAACTGCTGTCGTCGAGCGCCGGCGACAAGGCGGTGAAGATCCGCTCTTCGGCGGGCGGATTTGCGGTGGTGGCGGGCGAGATCCGCAAGCTCTCGGCCCGGTCCCGGGAGGCGGCCAAGAGGCTGGACGACTTCGGGGGGCGGTTCCACACCGGCTCCCAGGAGAACGGACTGGAGGCCCTCGAAGCGATGAAGAAGGAGTTTGCCGCCATCATCGGGGACCTCAGCAACGTGGCCCTGGTCTCGCATTACCTCGGCCTGAATGCCGCCACCGAGGCGGCCCACGTGGAAGTGGCGGGGGACAGTTTCGAGGGGTTGACCGAGCAGATCCGCCAGCTCGCCCTGCGCGCGACCACCGCCGCCAAGAAGACCGGGGAGCTGATCCGGTGCTCCGTCGAGAATGCCCGCAAGGGGGAGTCCCTCTCCCAGGAGATCGACGGCCAGCTCGCCGTGGCCGTACAGGGGGGGGAGTCGATCAGCCGGTTGACCGAGGAGATCACTCTCGGCAGCCGGGAACAGGCCAGCCGGCTCGACGAGATCAGCGGCGCCGTCGCGCAGATCAACGAGGTGACGCGGCAGAACGCCGAGAGCGCCCGCGAGTCCGCCGCCGCGGCAAAGGCCCTCGAACAGGAAACCCTGAAGCTCTCCCGGATGGTGAACAAGTTCCAGCTCGGCGGTGCCAGGTAAGCGGGAAGCCCGGAACGGGAAGAACGGAAGGAATATGGAAGCGGAACAGGATCTCTTTCACCGGACATCGGACATTGCCCGCAGTGTCCTGTCTTTCATGGTGCAGAACAGGATCCCGGTCACGCCGAACTACTACACGGTGTGGTTTACATACCGCTACGGCAGCAACGAGGAGCTGACGCGGGACATCCGGGAGAGGGAACGCCGAAACGCGCCCTTCAATCAGGAAGTGACCGAGGAGTTGTATGCCCGGTATTTCGGCGACAAGGAGAAGCAGCGGATCATCGGCCTGGTGCAGACCGAGGCGGCCAGAATTCTGCAGGAGATCGTCGAAACGGCGCTGGCCGGGCTCGCCGCCACGACGGAGTATACCCAAGAGCTGCAGCAGTATTCCCGGGACCTGCGCGAGGCGCGCGGCGCTGCGGACGTGAAGCGCATCGTCGTGGGGATCATCAGGGTTACCGTGAAGCTCGAGGAATCGAACGCCCTGCTCCGGGCAAAGTTCGCAGTGATCGCCGAGGAATCCGCCAACCTGAAGAAACTGGTCGAGCAGAAAGAGGAGGAGCTGCTGAAAGATCACCTGACGGACCTGTACAACCGCCGGGCGCTGGACAAGAAACTGTGCGAGTTCTACGACGAATTCCAGAAGAACGGCTCCGTGTTCTCCGTCATCATGTTCGACATCGATCTGTTCAAGGAGTTCAACGACCAATACGGGCACCGGATCGGCGATGAAGCCCTGCAGATCGTGAGCGGTTCGGTACGGGAGAACACGAAGGGGAAAGACTTCACCGCGCGCTACGGTGGTGATGAATTCATCATCCTGCTCCCCTTGACGCCGCTGTACAGCGGCGCCGTGGTGGCCGAGAATCTCAGAAAGGTGGTCTCCGAGAAGAAGCTCAAGCTGAAGAATACGGGGGAACTGCTACCGAAGCTCAGCATAAGCCTCGGACTGTCACAGGTGCGCAGCGGCGACACCGTCGAATCGGTGGTCGAGCGCGCCGATGCGGCCCTCGCCCTGGCCAAGCAGTTCGGCCGCAACCATGTCAAGTCGGAGCTGGACCTCGCGCTGCGCTGACCCTGGTTCCGCAAGCAAGCTATTTCAAGAGCGCGAGGATCACAAGGAGTTCGACCGCTGGACGTTGAAACGCATCTTAAGAGAGGTCGAAATCCCTGAAGAGGAGTTGAAAAAGTATCTGTAACCGGCTCCCGCCCCGATATTCATCGGGTGGCTCGCCGGGGTGACGGCATTCTTGCCACCCCGACAAATTCACTACACCGCATTTCCTCCGCTTTTCTCACCCGCAGTATCGATGGCCCGTCGAATCGCAGCCGCGTAGGCGGCGGCTGCCGGGATGAGGTCGGCGCCGCCGCTCTTCTCGGCGATCAGGCGGACCAGGGCGCTGCCGATGACCACGCCGTCGGCCGCAGGCGCGATCGCCGCGGCCTGCTCCGGGGTCGAGATCCCGAACCCCACGGCGATGGGAAGGCGCGTCAGGCCGCGGAGCCGCTCCACGTCGGCCCGGATGTTCTCCGGTTTCGGGACGGCCGTCCCGGTGACGCCGGTCACCGAGATGTAGTAGACGAACCCCGCCGCGCCCCGGAGGATCTTCCGCGCCCGGCTCGGGTCGGTCGTGGGGGCGACCAGGGTGATGAAGGCCAGCCCGGCCGGGTCCGTGTACCGGCGCAGCTCTGCTGCCTCCTCGGGGGGGAGATCGACGACGAGGAGCCCGTCCGCGCCGGCGGCTGCCGCGTCCGCGGCGAACCGCTCCGGGCCGTAGCTCAAGATCGGGTTGAAGTAGCCGAACAGGACGATCGGGACCGAACATTTCATGCGCAGGGCCGTGACCATGGCGAGGATCTTCGCCGGGGTTGCCCCGTTCTTCAAGGCGCGCTGCGAGGCGGCCTGGATGACCGGACCGTCCGCCGTGGGGTCGGAAAAGGGGATCCCGACCTCCACCACGTCCACCCCGGCGGCCTCGAGCGCGGGGATCAGCCGTGCCGTTGTCTCCAGGTCCGGGTCGCCCGCGGTCAGGTAGGCGACGAAGGCCCTGCGCCCCTCCTTTTTCAGTGCCGCGAATCGCGCTTCGATCCTTCCCATCACTCGCCCCCTTCTTTCCTGGCCGCGATCGTCTCGGCGTCCTTGTCCCCCCGGCCGGAGAGGTTGACGATCAGGATCCGGTCCTTTGCCATGGCGGGCGCGGCCTTGAGCACGTGCGCCACGGCGTGGGCGCTCTCCAGCGCGGGGATGATCCCCTCCAGGCGCGAGAGGGCGATAAAGGCCTCCACCGCCTCCGCGTCGGTCACGGCCACGTACCGGGCGCGGCCGGTGTCGTTGAGCCAGGCATGCTCCGGCCCCACGCCGGGGTAGTCGAGGCCGGCGGCGATCGCGTAGGCGTCCCGGACCTGCCCCTCCGGGTCCTGCAGGAGATAGGTCTTGTTCCCGTGGAGCACCCCGACCCTGCCGGCGGTGATGCTTGCCGAATGGAGATCGGTGGCGAGTCCTTTCCCCGCCGCCTCGACGCCGGTCATGGCGACGCCGGCGTCGCCGATGAAGGGGGAGAACAGCCCCAGGGCATTGCTCCCCCCGCCCACGCAGGCGACCAGGCCGTCGGGGAGGCGCCCCTCCCGCTTCAGGATCTGCCGCTTCGCCTCCCGGCCGATGACGCTCTGGAAGTCGCGGACCATCACCGGGTAGGGGTGGGGGCCGGCCACGGTGCCGATGACGTAGAAGGTGTCCCGGACCGCCGCGACCCAATAGCGCATCGCCTCGTTCATCGCGTCCTTGAGGGTCGCCGTTCCGGCCGCGACCGGGACGATCTCGGCCCCGAGGATCCGCATCCGGTGGACGTTGTGGGCCTGCCGCCGGATGTCCTCCTCGCCCATGAAGATCCGGCACTCCATCCCGAACAGCGCCGCCGCCGTGGCGGTCGCCACGCCGTGCTGGCCCGCCCCGGTCTCGGCGATCACCTTCTTCTTTCCCATCCGCCGCGCCAGGAGGCATTGGCCGAGGGTGTTGTTGATCTTGTGCGAGCCCGTGTGGTTCATGTCCTCCCGTTTCAGGTAGATCTTCGCGCCGCCGAGCGTTTCGGTGAGCCGCCGCGCCTCGTACAGCGGCGTCTCCCTGCCCGCGTATTCGCGGAGATGGAAGGCGAACTCCTTCCTGAAGGCGGCGTCCCGGCTGGCGGCGCGGTAGGCCGCCTCCAGTTCCAGGAGGGCGGGCATCAGCGTCTCGGCCGCGTACCTGCCGCCGAAGATCCCGAAATGGCCGCGACTGTCCGGTTGTGTTCGTGTCATGGTGTTCCTTTCCCAAGACGCCCAGTGGCGAAAAAGTCTAGACTTCCGTCCCCCTCGCCTTAATCCCCTCCCGCCCAGGGAGGGGAAACGCTTCTTGTTGCGGATTTGGCGAAGATGATGCTCGGCCCGGGCATCCCGCGTGCATGGATCTTCCCCAGGGGCATATCCCGAACCATCCCGACGATGTGCTGCATCATGCCATGATCCTTGATCCCCGGGCTGCGTTCGCAGCCGCTGTTGATGTCCACGGCGCAGGGGGCAACGGCCGCCAGCGCCGGGCCGATGCTTTCGGCGTCGAGCCCCCCCGCGAGGATGAGCGGGTGCCGCTCCCCGATCCGCGCCGCCAGCTCCCAGTCGGCCCGCTTCCCGGTCCCGCCGTAGCGGCCGGCATCGCGGGCGTCGGCGAGAAAGGCCCGTACGGCATACTCTTCGAGCCTCCGGAGCTCTTCGGCCGTTTTGGGGGAGACGGCCTTGATGATCCGTTCCGCCGGAAAGCGGCGGCAGTAGTCGGGGGATTCGTCGCCATGGAGCTGGATCAGGTCGATCCCGCAGGTCGCGACGATCCGTTCCACCTCCTCTGCCGGCCGGTTGACGAACACCCCCACCGTGACGATCCCCCGGGGAAGCTCCGCGATGATCGCCCGGGCCTGCTCCGCCGTCACAGAGCGAGGGCTCGGCCGGTGGAAGATGAACCCCAGGGCGTCGGCCCCGCTCTCGGCGGCGCAGAGGGCGTCTTCGCGGCGAGTGATCCCGCAGATCTTGATCTCGGTCATCGCTCGAGCAGCCCCCGCAGTGCAGCCCCGCTGTCCGGCGCCGCGACCAGCGTCTCGCCGATCAGGAAGGCCCGGACCCCGGTCCGCATCAGGGTCTCGATCTCCTGCCGCGACCTGATCCCGCTTTCGCTGACCACGATCCTGTCCGCGGGGACGAGCGGGGCGAGGGCCGCCGAAGTCCCGATGTCGGTGACGAAGGTCCTGAGGTCCCGGTTGTTGATCCCGACGATTTCGGCCCCGGACGCCAGCGCCGCATCCAGCTCCCGGCGATCGTGGACTTCCACCAGCGAGGCGAGCCCCAGCGAGGCGGCCAGTTCGCGATACTCGGCCAGCGCGCATTCGCTCAGGACGGCGGCGATCAGCAGCAGCGCGTCCGCGCCGATCGCCCGCGTCTCGTGGACCTGCCAGGGGTCGATGATGAACTCCTTCCTGAGGACCGGAAGCGAGACCGCCGCTTTCACGGCGGTCAGGTCCCCGTTGCTCCCGCCGAAGAAGGAGGCGTCGGTCAGGACGGAGACGGCTGCCGCGCCGTTTGCCTGATACGCTTCCGCGATCCGGACGGGATCGAAATCCGCGCGGATCACCCCGCGGGAGGGGGAGCGCCGCTTCACCTCGGCGATGATCGCGCCCGGTGCGCCGGCCAGGGCCTGCCGGAAATCGCGGGTCGGCGGCAACCCGGCGATGCGGGCCTCCAGCGCGGCAAGCGGGGTCTCCCGTTTTCCTTCGGCCACCTCGCGGCGCTTGACCGCGATAATCTCATCCAGAATCATGCCGCTATTCCCCTCACTCGAAGAACTCTGTACAGATCCCGCGAAATCATTTGTCCTTCCCGCATCCTTGCCGCTTAATCACTTCGTCGATCCCCTTGATTTGCTCCCCGTCGGGGACTGCGAAGCAATCGCGTGACAGCGGCTCTGCAAAAAGTCCGCAGGCAGGGCGCGCGAGGCTTGAGGAGTGAGGCGTACTTTGACGTACGCCGCAATGACGAGGGCCGAAGCGCAACGCCGCATCCGGACCTTTTCCGGAGCCGCCCGCGTCAACTGTTGCTCCTCTCGATCAAGGCCCGGAGCTTCTTCAGGGCTGCGCCGCTGTCGATCAGCTCGGCCGCCGCCGCCAGCCCCTCCCCGACCGTTTCGGCCTTCCCCCCGGCCATGATGGCCAGCGCCGCGTTGAGGAGCACGATCTGGCGGCAGGCCCCCTGTCTGCTGCCGCTGAGCACCTCCGTGGTGATCCGGGCATTGGCCTCGGCATCCCCGCCCTTGAGGTCCGCGGCCGGGTATGCCTCGCCGAACAGCTCCAGCGGGTCGAGGTTGTAGGTGGAGATCAGGCCGTCTTTCAATTCGGCGACCCGGGTCTTGCCGGTGACCGTCGCCTCGTCGAGGCCGTCGGACCCGTGGACCACGAAGGCGCGGCGCGTCCCCAGGTTCTTCAGGACCCCGGCGAACATCTCCGTCAGCTTCGGGTCGTACACCCCGATCAGCTGGGAGGTGGCGCCGGCGGGGTTGGTGAGCGGGCCGAGCATGTTGAAGATCGTCCGGATCCCGATCTCCCGGCGCGGGCCGATCGCGTACTTCATCGCCCCGTGCAGCCGGGGGGCGAACAGGAACCCGATGCCGATCTCCTGGAGACACTCCTCCACCACCTCCGGGTCGGCGTCGATCTTGACCCCGAGGGCCTCCAGGACGTCCGCGCTTCCGCAGCTGCTGGAGACCGCCCGGTTGCCGTGCTTGGCCACGGTCAGCCCCGCCGCGGCCACGACGAAGGCGGTGGTCGTGGAGATGTTGAAGGTGTTGCTCCCGTCTCCCCCGGTCCCGCAGGTGTCCACCACGACCGACGAGCGGGCGTCGATCCGGGTCGCCTTCTGCCGCATGATCCGGGCCGCGCCGGTCGTCTCCTCGACCGTCTCCCCCTTGATCCTCAGCGCCGTGATGAAGGCGGCGATCTGGGCCGGTGTCGCCTGGCCTTCCATCACCTCGGTCATGACGGCCATCATCTCCGCTTCCCGCAGGTCCTCCGCCCGGACGACCCGGGCAATCGCTTCCTTGATCATACGTCAGCCCCCTTGTGTCTGTCGATCAGTTTGAGAAAATTCCTGATGATCCGTTTTCCGGCCGGCGTCAGGATCGACTCGGGATGGAACTGGATCCCCTCCACCGGCCACCGTTTGTGCCGAAACCCCATGATCTCCCCTTCGGCAGTCTCCGCGCTGATCTCGAGGCAGGCGGGCAGGCTCTCCCGCTCCACGAGGAGCGAATGGTAGCGGCCGGCGGGAAAGGGGGAGGGGAGCCCCGCGAAGATCGTCCTGCCGTCGTGGAGGATCGGCGAGGTCTTCCCGTGCATGATCCTGTCCGCCCGGACGACCCGGCCGCCGAAGGCGTGGCCGATCGCCTGGTGGCCCAGGCAGACCCCCATGATCGGGATCCGGGCGTGGAAGGTCCTGACCACGTCGCAGGTGATCCCGGCCTGCTCGGGCGAACAGGGGCCCGGAGAGAGGAAGATCGCCTCCGGCTTCATCGCCTCGATTTCCACCAGGGTCACCTCGTCGTTCCGGCGGACCACCACCTCCTCCCCGAGCTGGCCCAGGTACTGGACCAGGTTGTAGGTGAAGGAATCGTAGTTGTCGATCATCAGTATCATGGCGTTACTCCTTCTCTAGTTCGAATCCGCCCTCGGCGAGGCGGACCGCCTGGACCATTCCCTCCGCCTTGCCGAGCGTTTCCCGGTACTCCGCTTCCGGGTCGGAATCGGCCACGATGCCGGCGCCGGCCTGGACGGTGATCTTCCCGTCGGCGATCAGCATCGTCCGGATCGTGATGCAGAAATCCATGTTGCCGTCGAACCCGAAGTACCCCACGGCGCCGCCGTAGGGGCCCCGGCGGGAGGGCTCCAGCTCGGCGATGATCTCCATCGCCCGGACCTTGGGCGCCCCCGAGAGGGTCCCTGCGGGAAAGGTGGCCTTGATCACGTCGAAGCAGTCCTTGCCCGGCATGAGCTGCGCCCGGACGTCCGAGACGAGGTGCATCACGTGGGAGTAACGCTCCACCGCCATCAGCTGTCCCACCTGGACGCTCCCGATCCGGGCGATCCGGCCGAGGTCGTTCCTGCCCAGGTCGACGAGCATCACGTGCTCGGCCCGTTCCTTGGGATCTTCGAGCAGCTCGTCCGCCAGCCGCCGGTCCTCCTGCTCGCCTGCCCCCCGCCGCCGCGTCCCGGCGATCGGTTTGAGTTCTGCGATCCCCCCCTCGAGACGGACCATGACCTCCGGCGAGGAGCCGATCAGGTGCATCCCGCCGAGGCGGAGGAAGAAAAGATAGGGCGAAGGGTTGACGTGGCGGAGCGCCCGGTACAGGTCGACCGGATCGGCGGCGGAATCCCGTTGGAACCGCTGGGAGAGGACCACCTGGATGATGTCCCCCTGGAGGATGTACTCCTTCGCCTTGACGACCATCGCCCGGAACTCCTCGGGGGTCATGTTGGAGCGAAAGGGCTCCGCGGCCTGCCCTGCCGGGGCCGCAGGCTGCGCGGGCCGCGGGGCCGTGAGCAGGGCCGTCAGCGCCTCGATCCTCTCCAGCGCCCGATCGTAGGCGGCCCGCAGCCCCTCCCCGCCGTCCGTGAACGCGCAGGCAACGATCTTGATCGTGTGGCGGACGTTGTCGAAGATGACGAGCGTTTCGGTGATCAGGAAGACCGCATCGTCGGCCGGGACGCCGTTGCCGGCCGCGGCCGGGATCCGCTCGAAGTACCGCACCATGCCGTAGCCGAGGTATCCCACGGCCCCCCCGAAGAACCGCGGGAGTCCCTCCAGGTGGACGGGCCGGTAGCGGCCGAGGAATTCCTTCAGGATAGCGAGCGGGTCCCCCCCGTGGCGCTGACGCCGCAGCTCGCCCTGCTCCTCGATCAGGACCTCCTCGCCGCGCACCCGGACCGTTGCCCGGAGGTCCGCCCCGAGGAAGCTGTACCGCGCCCATTTTTCTCCCCCCTCCACACTCTCCAGGAGGAAGAGATTGGGCGCCTGGCTGAGCTTCATCAGGGCCGTGACCGGGGTTTCCGTGTCGGCGATGATCTCCCGGTACACGGGGATCAGGTTTCCCTGCGCCGCCAGCCTGGTAAACGTCTCGAAATCCGGTGTATGCATGGTCCATCCCTCGTCGGTTGTTGAGCGAAAAAAAGGCCGTGAATCGTCACGGCCTTTTGGCAAACAAAAAAGCCGTGGGGTCCCGGAAGGGGTCCCCACGGCTCGTATCGTTCAGTTCATCTGATCAGCAGTGGATAGACCCCTCCGTCGTGTCGTTCCACCACCACCAGTTTCTGCGTACGCTGAGCTTCTGCACGGTCATTCCATTCGTTTCCGAAAAAAAGGTGACCCCTTGTAGCAACTTTTCCCGCGGCTGTCAACCGGAAATTTCCGCTGCCCCCGGACCCCCCGGGGCGCGGCCCGGGGAGCGGGGCTGCCGCCATTGGACGTTGTAAGGAGAAACGGGCTGTGGTATAGTGCCGTCCAATGAAGAAAGTCTCTCTTCTCTACGCACTCAGCTTCCTTGCAGCCTTTCTGCTCTTCCAGATCGAGCTGATCATCGCCAAGATATTCCTGCCCAAGTTCGGCGGCAGTTACCTGGTCTGGGGCGCCTGTCTGGTTTTTTTCCAGTTCGCCCTGCTGGGGGGGTACTGGTATTCCCATGTTGCAATCAAGAAGTTCGGGATGTACCGGTACAGCTTTCTCCACCTCTTGATCATGGCGCTTCCCCTGCTCTCCTTCCCGGGGCGGTCGCTGCCGGAGATCACGGCCCACGGCTCCATTCCGCTGGTGATCGACGTGTTTCTCCAGCTGACGCTTACCATCGGGCCGGCCTTCTTTGTCCTTTCCACGATCAGCATCGTCACCCAGAGCTGGCTCGCCCACAGCGACCTGCCCGAACAGCGCAACCCCTACATGCTGTATGCCGTTTCCAATGTCGGGTCGTTTCTGGGGCTCTTGAGCTACCCCTTCCTGTTCGAGCTGTATTTCGACCTCGAAACCCAGCTTACCCTCTGGAGGATCCTGTATTTCCTGTTTCTGCTGTTCTATCTGCTGGCCCTGGCGACGATCCGGTTTGCCGACCGGAGCGTTGCCGGGTTCACCTTCTTCGACAAGTCCCGCTTTCGCAGGCATTACCGTCTCGCCGACGAGTCGGTGCGGCTCAGGCTGTACTGGCTGCTGCTGTCCGCGGGGGGGTGCATCATCTTTCTGGCCGTCACCAACGTCATTACCTACGAAATCACCCCCGGCCCGCTTCTGTGGATCATCCCCCTGTGCATCTATCTGGGCTCGTTCGCGCTGACCTTCCGGGACCGGCCGCTGTATCCCCGGTGGATCGGGGACAAGCTCCCCGTGGTGCTGGGGTTGAGCGTCGTGCTCTACTACTTCGCCCAGGCGCGGGTGCTGCCCGTATCGCCGTTCCTGATCGCCTTCATCGGCGCCCTGTTCGTCCTGTGCATGTTCTGCCAGTATGAGCTGTACCGGAGCCGGCCGGAGGGAAAGGCGGACCTCACCGGTTTCTACCTCTGGGTCTCCTTCGGCGGGTTTGCGGGGAGCTTCTTCGTGGCCTGGCTGGCGCCCCTGCTGTTCACGGCGCCCATCGAATTTCTCGTGGGGCTGTTCGTGATCGGCCTGGCGCAGCTTGTGCGGCAGGGCGGCGTCCGTCCGGCCTTTGTCGATTGGCGCCTGATCGCCTACCTCGCCGTCTTCCTGATCGCCTGGCCGCTCGTGTTCAAACAGTACAACCTGTTCGGCGTGGCGCTGATCCTGGTGAGCTTCGGGCTCATCTTCCGGGCATTGAGCCCCCGGGCGAGCGCACTGAGCACGGCCCTGCTGGTGGTCCTGGTCCTCACCCCCTTCAGCGACCGGAATTGGAACCGCGACGGCACGTCGATCGGCACCCACCGGAACTACTACGGAATCTACAAGGTTAACCTCCGCTGGCCGGTGCTGTCCCTGCTGAACGGCACGACCCTGCACGGGGCCCAGTACCTCAACGACGACCGGGCGAAGAGGGAACCCCTGACCTACTACCACCGCAACACGGGGGTGGGGAAGGTGCTCGACAGCGACCGGTTTCCCGCCCGCCGGGTCGGCGTCGTCGGGCTCGGGATCGGCACGCTCAGCGCTTACGGGAAACGGGGGGACAGGATCGACTTCTTCGAGCTGGACCCCGATCTGGCGTTCCTCACCGAGCCGTTCGACTATCTGCGGAATGCGCAGGCGAAGCTGACCATCACCTACCAGGACGCCCGGATCGCCCTGCGGCAGACCCCCCGCGGGATCTACGATATCCTGATCATCGATGCCTTCAGCGGCGATTCGGTCCCCACCCACCTGCTGACGACGGAGGCGATCGGGGAATACCGGGAACGCATCAAGGGCCCGGGGATGCTCCTGTTCCATGTGAGCAACAGGTACCTCACCCTGGAGCCGGTCCTGGTGAGCAATGCGCGGAGCGTCGGCGCCCTCGCCCTGTCCTACGTGAACCCGCATGAGAGCGACGTCCTGCTGTCCTCCGAGTGGGTGGCCCTGACGTGGGACCCCGATACCCATGCGGCCCTCGCCGCCCTCTGGCGGAAGGACCCCCGCCAGCCGGCCGCGGGGACGGTGCGGCCCTGGACCGACGGGTACTCCCATGTCCTGTCGGTGCTGAAGCCGGAAACCCTCCTCACCTCGCTCAAGACCTTCACCCCCTTCAACTGGTAACCGCAGCGGTTGCCCGTCCCCTGCTTTCGCGCCGGCGCCTTCGGCCCGGGAAACGGCCCGGGTTCCGCGGCCGGGCAGGATCGGCAGCGGTCCGTCATTTTGCGTTGACAGCGGCCCGGCAGGTTCATTAAGGTTCTCCGGCAGGGCGGATTCGACCGGCGGGGATGTTCCGGCAACGGGAAAGGAGAGGGGAATGGAAGAGGTTCTGAATCGGGCGGACCGGCGGGCGTATTGCCTCCCCACCCACGAACTCGAGCGCCGGTGGAAGGCGGTGCGCGAGCGGATGGCCCTCCGGGGGCTCGACTTTCTGGTCGTCCAGAGCCAGCAGCGGTTCGCCGGCGGCTACTTCCGCTGGTTTACGGACATCCCGGCCGCCAATTTCCCCATCAGCGCCGTGTTTTCCCGCGCAGAGGAGATGACGATCATCGCGCACGGGCCGGAGGCGCCCGCCCCCCCGGGGAACCCGCCGGGCTGGGCCCTCCGGGGGGTACGGGAGCGGATCAACACGCCGGCCATGCCGAATGTCTGGTGGGAGGACGGCTGGAATGCCGAGCAGGCAGTAGCCGTGATGATGCGCAGGAAACCGAAGGCAGTCGGCGTCGTCGGCCTGGGCAACATGTCGGGGGCGCTGTACGCGAACCTCCTGGCGGGGCTCAGGGGGGTGGACGTCGTCAACGCCAGCGACCTGGTCGACGAGGTGCGGATGGTCAAGAGCGAAGAGGAGCTCAGGCTGCTGAGGGCCTCGGCGGAGCTGCACGAGATGAGCTACGCGGCGGCCAGAAGGGCGATCCGGCCGGGCCGCACCGCCGCGGAGGCGATCGAGGATATCCGCCACGCCCAGGTCCTGGCAGGGAGCGAGGAGCAGCAGATTTCGCTCGCCTTCGGCCCCTGGGGCAGCGCGCCCCAGTCGCAGCACAACTGGGGCAACACCCGGCTGCGCCGTACCCTCCGCGAGGGCGACGTGGTCAACCTGCTGGTCGAGTCGAGCGCCGCGGGCGGCTACTTTTACGACCTGCGGCGGTTCCTCTGCATCGGCGCGCCGCCGCCGGAGCTCCGGCGGGCCCATGCAATCGCCCGTGAGGCGCGGGCGATCATGGCGGCGCAGCTCAAACCCGGCGGCACGCCGAGGGCCGCGCTTGAGGCCAGCGACCGGTTTCTGGCGCGCAACGGTTTTCCGCCCGAGTCCCGGATGGCGGGGCACGGCCAGGGGCTCGACCTGGGGGAGCGGCCGGTGCTGCGCCGGGACGAGCCGGCGGTCCTGCGGGCCGGCATGGTGGTTTCGGTCCATCCCACGGCGCAGGCGGGACACGCGGCGGTGTGCATCGCCGACACGTACGTGATCACGGAATCGGGGGCCCTGCCGCTCTACCGGCCGCTGGCCGATGACGACGGGATCGCCCGTATCGACTGATCCGCGGGCGGGGACGCCCTTTGCCCGGAGCGGCCGCGCCTCGCAGAGGGTCGGCGAGAGGGTCTCCTGCCGCCGGCCGGAGGGCTGCACTATGCCAGTCCGTATTCCTCGATCGCCATCTCCCGGAGCCGGAACTTCTGGACCTTGCCCAGGGGGGTCATCGGGAACTCGGTGACGAACTTGATGTACCGGGGCTGATGGCGCTCGGGGAGGTTCTCCCGGCAGAACCGGCGCAGCTCCTCTTCCGTGGCCGAGGCCCCCTCCTCCAGTTTGATCCAGGCCGCGATCTCCTCCCCTGCGGCCCTGTCCGGGACGCCGAACACCTGGACGTGGGAGATCTGCGGGTGGCTGAACAGCACCTCCTCGACCTCGGCGGGATAGATCGTCTCCCCGCCGCGGAGGATCGCCTCCTTCAGCCGTCCCGTGGTCCGCACGTACCCGTCCCGGTCCATCGTGGCCAGGTCGCCGGTATGGAGCCATCCCTGCGCGTCGATCGCAGCCGCTGTTGCAGCGGGCATCTTGTAGTAGCCTTTCATGTTGAGGCCGCGGACGCAGACCTCGCCCGCCTCGCCGGTGGAGACCTCCCGGCCGGTCGCAGGGTCGATCAGCTTCACCGCGACGTTCGCCAGCGGCCTGCCCACGGTGGATACCCTAAGCTCGAGCGGGTCGTCCGGCCGGGTCATCGTGACCCAGGAGGAGGCCTCGGTCTGGCCATACCCGATGACGATCTCCCGCACCCCCATCTCTTCGACGACCCGCTTCATCACCTCCAGCGGACACTGGGCGCCCCCCATGATCCCGGTCCTGAGGGAGCGGAGGTCGAACCGCCGGTAGTCGGGGGCCTCCATCAGGGCGATGAAGGAGGCGGGCGAGCCGTACAGGGCGGTGCACCGCTCGGCGGCGATCGCCGCGAGGACCTTGGGGGCGTCGAAGGCGGGCGCCGGGATGACCACGGCGGCCCCTGTAGCCGCCGCGGCCAGGGTGACGCAGACGCACCCGAACATGTGGGCCAGCGGGACCGAAAGGCAGAGCCGGTCCTCCGCGGTCAGGCGCTGGTTTCGGGCGCTGGCCAGGGTGGTGTTGATGATCCCGAAGTGGGTCGACATCACCCCCTTGGGGGCCCCCGTCGTCCCGGAGGTGTACAGGAGCGTCACCACGTCGTCGGGCCGGCAGGCGGCCTGCCGCTCGGCCAGCCGGCCGGCGGGAAGGTCCCGTCCCGCTTCCCGGAGGTCCTCCCAGGCGATCATCCCGGGAAGGGGCCGCCCTGCGATGACGATCAGCCGCTTCAGCTCCGGCAGTGCGGCGCATGGCTGCCCGCCCGTCCCGGGGTTGCCGGCCTCGGGACAGAGCCGGCGGAAGGTCTCGAGCTGCAAAGAGCCCTCCCCTCCCGGCAGGACGAGGGTCTGGGAGTCGGACTGCCGGAGGAGGTATTCGAGCTGCTCGGGCCGGGCATTGGGGTCCACGCTCACCAGGACCGCGCCGATCTTCGCGGCGGCAAACTCGGTGATGATGTATTCGGCGAGGTTGGGCGTCCAGAGGGCCAGGTGTTCGCCCCGCTCGACGCCGATCTTCAGCAGTCCTCCGGCCAGGGCATCGACGGTCCGGACCAGTTCCCGGTAGGTGTACCTCCTGCCTGCGGGGATATCCACGAGCGCTTCCCGGTCGGGGAAGCGGGAGGCGACCCGATCGACCAGGTCGCCGACGGTGGTCCGTACCAGCTCTTCCATCGGGAGCCTCCTTCGCAGCCGTTGCCTGCTGTGCGCACGCGGCCCGGGAATCCCCCGGTGGTGCGCTGCGGAGGTGCATTGTACCAGACATCGCCCCCCCTGCAAACCGGATTCATCGCCGGCGAGAGGCCGATCGGGACCCCGCTGCGCAGGACGGCCCGGCGGTATTCCCGGGGAAAACGAGGCACGATCCTTGACAGGGAGGCCTGCAATCCTTATCTATACCACTGGTCCTGTAACGGATACACCAGCACAAAGGCGGAAGGGTATGAAGAACTGGGCTCTATCGATCACGATGCTCGCGCTCGTCGCGGGTATGGTCCTGCCCTGCGTGGGGGCCGACGGCGGTGCGCCGCTGATTCTCGACGTGCGGACCGAGGCGGAATGGAACAACGGCCACGTGGAGGGGGCGGTGTTGATCCCCCATGACCAGGTCGGGGAAAAGATCGGCGCGGTGGCCAAGGACAAGAACAAACGCATCTACCTGTACTGCCGGACGGGCAGACGGACGAAGATCGCCGAGGAGACCATCAGGAAGCTCGGGTACCGGGACGTGGTGAACCTGGAAACCCTGGAAAACGCGGCGAAGACGCTGAAGCGGAAGATCGTCAAGTAGACAGGCGGGAGCGACGCCCCACCGGGCCCGGCGGCCGGTGACAGCGCGCGCGGGCCGGGGCGGCGGTCGGCGAACCATCCCCGGGTGCCGGGCCGGTTCCGGTGGGCCGCCACCGGGCGCTCTCGCTGCGCCGGCAGCAGTCCCCGGGGCGTACCTACTTCAGGCCGTTCGCGTTGAAGCAGGCGCTGTAGCTCTTGTCCGTGCCCTTGATGTGCTTGCCGAGCCAATCGGAAAGGAAGTTCATCACATCGATCGAGATGCCGAGCTCGCCGCTCTTGAATCGCGTGGCGAAATCGTCGACCTTCGCGGAGAAGGCCCGGTGCTCCTGGACGTGCTGGCCGGCCTCCGGAAAGGCGAACTGGGCGAAGTACTTCTCCTCGGTGGCGAAGTGGACCCCCACGTACCCGATCAGCCCGCCCACGATCTTGCCGAGTATCTCCCTGGATTTCCCCACCCGCATGGCATCGTTCAGCTCGTTGATCATCTTCACCAGCCGCTGATGCTGGAGATCGATCTCCGCCACGTTCACGCTCAAGCTGCTGTCCCACTGGATCATACGTCTCTCCCCTTCGCGCGGATTTGTCGCGCCGGCCGGGTCCGTCCGGAACGGCGCGACGGGGCGTCTTCCCGGCGGCGGCCGCCGCGGAGAAGGCCCGTCATCCCTATAGTCGGCATTTCCCCGGCGAAACTTTATTTCTTATCGGACCGTGCAGGGATGCGGCGGCGGGCGCGGACGGCAACGGGGATGGGGGTGAAAAACCGGGCGCCGCGGGGCGCCCGGCCGGTTACTCGACGGGCTTGACCGATTCGATGATGACCGGAGCGAGCGGGACGTCGGGAATCCGGTTCCGTATCCCCGTCCGCACGGCTGCGATCTTGTCGACGACGTCCATTCCTTCGACGACCTTTCCGAACACGGCGTATCCGTATCCCTTCGTCGTCTTGTCCTGGTGGTCGAGGTAGGCGTTATCGACTACGTTGATGAAGAACTGCGACATGGCCGAATCGACCATCATGGTGCGGGCCATGGCGATCGTGCCGCGCAGGTTCTTCAGGCCGTTGTCCGCCTCGTTCTTGATCGGCGCGCTGCCCTTCTTTTGCTTCAGGTCGGGGGTGAACCCGCCGCCCTGGATCATGAACCTGGGTATCACCCGGTGGAAAATGGTGCCTGCGTAGAAGCCGGCGGCGGCATAGTCGAGGAAGTTCTTCACCGACAGCGGCGCCTCGCGGCGGAAGAGCTCGACCTTGATCGCCCCCAGGTTCGTCTGGATCAGGACGAGGGGATTCTTTGCGGCCGCCGTCTCGGCCGTCGGCTCGGCGGCCTGGGCGATGGCGGCCAAGGCCAGGAACAGCAGGGCATACAGGAGCCCGCGGATCGTCTTGCGCAGCATCATTCTCTCCTTGGGGAACGGCAGTTCAGGCGTACCCGCCCCTCCGGGCGGGTACGGTGTAGCCGACGGCTGCCCCGAACGGCAGGGTCCTACAGGTCGCACGCCAGTTTCCCGGCCTTCCCGCGGTTTTCCTTCTTCTGTTCGTGCAGGAGGATGGTGACCGCCTGCGGTTCCACTTTGTAGTGACGACAGACGGCGTCGGTGATGTCCTTAACGAGAGCCCGCTTCTGGTCGATGGTCCTTCCCTCATCCGCTTCAACGATTATGGTCGGCATGGTTCGTTTTCCTCCTCGATGGTTGTAGTAGCGTCGATTATAGAACATGCCGGCCTCCGGCGCAAGGGGCGGCTGCACTGGGCGGCTGCACGGACTTCTTACGACGGGCGCTCCTGAGCGGGCAGTGTCCCCGCTTCGGACCGGTTGATGAGGTGCACGACTCGCCGGATCTTCCAGATGTACTGCATCTCCTCGGGATCGAACCCTCTGCCCAGGCGGTACTCCAGTTTCGCCGGGCCGAGGTTGTACGCCGCCAATGCCAGGTCGCGATCCTTGAATTTTCCCAGCAGCATTCGATAGTACTTTGTCCCCGCGCTGAGGTTGCGCAGGGGGTGCTCCACGTCGGAAAAGCCCATCGCCGCCCCGGTCGTCCGCTTGACCCCCATCAGGCCGATTGCGCCTTCGCCGGACTTTGCCGCTTCATCCATCAATGACTCGACGATGGCGATGGCCTTGATCTCCTGCGGGTTGGCGCCGTACTGCCGTGAAATCTGCGCGATCTGGCGGCCGTATTTCCTCTCCGCCTGGGTGGCCAGCCGGAGAATCTCCTCGTCCCTGGCCCAGCGGACGGATTTCGCGATCGCCCGCCTGACGGTTTCGTTGTAGGGCCTGGGGGCGAGGGAGCTTTCTCCGCCCGTATCAAAATGGGGGGCTGCGTACAGCACGAGGGCCGCAGCCGTGAACAGCGACAGGGGAAATTTTCGTATGGTTTTCATGGTACAAAACCTCCCGGAGGGATCGTCGTGCAAATCGTTTCGTGAAGGCTTGCTGAATCGACCCGGTATCCGGGCCACCGTCGTGCGGCGGAGAGCAAGTATGGTTGAGCGATGGGCAGGTCGAGAGGGCCGGGTGGCCGTTCGCCGAATCTCGCTTTTCTTGGGTGCCATGCTACTGTGACGGGCCGGTCAACTCAATGAGGATTGATTGGAAGCACATTGGGAGGTATAACCTACCAAGAAAATCGTAACCATCGGAGAGGGGGGCGTTATGGGACGCCGCAAGGGGTTGCGAGTCAGACCTTAGCCCGCTCCTCGGCAGCGTTCCGCCGGAAGTGCACAGCGGCGCCGCGAACCAGCGGCTCCTGCGGGCCCTTCCGCGGGCAGCTGTTCCTGTCGTTTCCGTGATCGTCAGCGGTCCTGGGGGTAGCCGGCCTTTTCGTCGAGGACATAGATCAATTTTACCAGGACGCATGTTTCGAGATACTCGATGTTGATGGGCTTGGTGATGTAATCGTACGCCCCCAGCTCTATCAACCTGCTGCCCAGTTCTTCATCGACGACTGCCGTGACCATGATGACGCCGATGCGGGGATCGATCTTCTTGATCTCTTTGAGCGTGTCGATACCGCCCATCCCCGGCATCATTATGTCCAGCAGCACGATGTCGGGTTTCGTTTCCTTGACCCTTGCGATTGCCTCGGCACCGTTCAGGGCCGTTTCGACCTCGTGCCCTTTCGCGGTCAGAAAACTCTGCAGGAGCCGCACGACTTCGACTTCATCATCGACAACCAGAATTTTCCCCATACTTCATCTCCTTTGCTCTGCTATGCTTTCATCCTCGTCCGTCGTGATCGGGATTTCGAACATGAAGGAGGCCCCCCCCCATTCGTTGTTCTCCGCCCAGATCCGACCGCCGTGATTCTGGATGATGCCGAAGGATATGGATAGTCCCAGCCCTGTCCCCTTGCCGGCATCCTTGGTGGTGAAAAAAGGTTCGAAGAGCTTCCGCATGTCCTGCTTGCGGATGCCGGTTCCGGTGTCGGCGATCGTGACCCGCAGGAACATATTCCGCCCGATAACGGTTCCGTGATCGATCGTGATCCGCAGAACCCGTTCCTGCCTGCTCTCCATTGCGGAGACCGCATTATCGAACAGGTTCATGACGACCTGTTCGATTTTCTGCATGTCCATGACCGTCTTCGGCAGGTCCGGCGTATGCCGGACATCCGTCTTGATGCCGTTCATCTTAAGCCGCGGCCGGTACAGCGTCAGGACATGATCGACGACCGCGGCGATGTCGCCCGCCGCAGTACCCGTTCCCTTGACGCGGGCCGCACGCTTGAGATTATCGGCGATGGTAACGATGCGGTCGATCTGCTCCATGCAGACGGTCATCTCCTGCTTGGCCTGCGCTGAAATCTCGCTTTCTCTCATCAGAATCTGCAGTGCCAGGGAGATGATGTTCACGGGGTTGAGGATTTCGTGGGCCACCCCGGCTGCCAGCCGTCCTATGGCAGCGAGTTTATCAAACTGGAGCAGATAATCCTGGGCTTTCTGCAGCTCTTCCATGGCCTTGACGCGATCGGTGATGTCGATGATCGCCCCGCGGATACCCATGACTACGCGCTGCCGGATGATCGGGCTGACATAGATCAACCCGGTGAAGGTAGTCCCGTCTTTCCGGAGCAACTTGTACTCGAGGGACGATCTTGACGCCCCGTCCATCACCTTCCACGCATCCTTCTCCAGCCTCGCCCATTCCTCGGGCAGGAAGAATTGGCGTCCGTCCATGGCTATAATCGGATCCCCGGCCGTATACCGGAAGGTTTCCAGGGCGGTTTGGTTGAAGGAGGTGATTCGCAGGGCGCCGTCGGCTTCGAAAACAGAAATAGGTAAGAATTCCACCAAGTCCCTGTACTTCTCCTCGCTGTCCCGGAGCGACTTCTCCGTAGCACTGAGGTCTTTGAACAGCTGGGAATTGGCGATCGCGCCGGCAATCTGCGCCCCGATGCTCTCCGCCATATTCAGCAGCCCTTCGTCGTACAGGTCCTTTTCCTTCGACCGGAAGACCAGTAACGCGATTACCTTGTCCCGGGAGATCAGGGGAACGGCCATCAGGGAACGCAAACCCGCCCGCAGCGCATGGATGAACTGGGGGAATTGCTCGCCGGCCTGTCCGTCGTCCAGATTGAGGAACATGCCCTTCCGCGCACGGACGATCGCCGCGCTGAAGGACTGCTGAAAGGGAATCCTGGCCCCCTGCCGCCGCTCGGGGATATCCGTTCCGGACACATAGGCGATCACCAGGGCATCCTCCTCCTGGTGTATCAGGGTGATCATGAGGTTGTCGCAGGGAATGAGCTTCCGGGCCTCCGTCACGAACCGCTCGTACACCTCCTCGATGTCCAGCGTGGAACTGATTATCCGCCCGATCTCGGCGATGATCACCTTCTCGCCAGCCAGCCGCTCGGCGATATCCTGGTTCCGGCGGAGTTCCTCTTCGGCCCGTTTGCGGCCGGCGATGTCTTCGGCCACGATCATGTTGCGCGTCGGCGTTTCCCCGGGCTTCCAGAGCGGCGACACGGTGATATTCACCCAGACGCTCTCTCCATCCCTCCGGAGGTAGCGCTTCTCCATGCTGTAGTAGCCGATTTCCCCGGTCCGCAGCATGCGTGTTTTTTCCCGGTGCAGTTGGAGGTCCTCCGGATGGGTGATCGCCGTGAACGTCGTGGCCAGCATCTCTTCCTCGGTTCTGCCGAGGAGTTCGCAAAACCGCCTGTTGACGGTAACGAACCGGCCGGTCTCCATGATGATCTCTGCGACGCCCACCGCGGCCTGCTGGACCAGGCCGCGGAACCGCCCCTCGCTTTCCCGGAGCGAATCTTCCGTCCGCTTGAGGTCATTATAAAGCTGCGCATTGGCGATGGCGCCGGCAATCCGCGCCCCGATCCTCTCCGCCAGGCGGAGATCCCGCTCGGTGTAGGCGTTCGGCATTTTCGATCGGAAGTGCAGGCCGCCGATTACTTCGTCCCGCGCGATCAGGGGGACACTCATGAACGAGCGTATCCCCGCCTGAAAGGAGGATACGGACGTGGAATACTGCCTTGCAAAGTCATCGACGCCCGTTGGATGGAAGAGCATGCCGGTTCTGGTGCGTGCGAGCGCCTCATTCGCCGACCCCCGCGCGGGGAAAGACACTCCCGGTACCCGCCCGGGAACGGGTAATCCGAAAACGTAAGCGGTGGTTATGGTATCCTGATTATCGTCATTCACGGTTATGCTGAGTCTGTCAAAGGTGAGCAGTTTCCGGGTCTCGGCGGCGAATCGCTCGTACACCTCGTCGATGTTCAGGGTGGAACCGATCACCCGCCCGATCTCGGCGAGGAGGGCCATCTCCTGCTCCGCCCGTTTCTGCTCGGTGATGTCGCGCGCCGAAGCAAGTGCGCCGACGACCCTCCCCTGTTCGTCCTTTCGTCCCCGGCACCACCAGGCCAGCAGCCGCTTCTCCCCATCCCGGCGCCGCTGCCAGCTTTCCAGATAAATCACCTCTTCCGAGCCGCTGAAAATAGGCTGCACGGCATCGTAGGTTTTCTGTTCGCCTGCGAAGTAGAACGCGGCGTCCTTCCCGATCACATCCGCTCCGAAGAAATCCCTGCCCGGCTGATTGGCCCAGGTATAGGTCTTGCTGCCGTCCACCTCCATGATGATGTCCGGTATGGACGCGAGCAGGGATTCCTGGCGGGCGGAAATCCTCCGCAGCGCCGCTTCCACGCGCGTGCGTTCGGTGATGTCGCGGATGATCATGCTCGTCTTTGCGTTGCCGTCGCGATCCGTGAAGATGACGGAGGAAATCTCGCCGGGAAACGATACACCGTCTTCGCGGACAAAGGTGAGTTCGCCCCGAAACCGGCCGGTTCGCTCCCGCTCGCGTAGCGCCGCCGCCAGGCGCGGGTCTGTCGGGTCTATCAGTCCGGCCCTGCCGATCCGGCACAGTTCCTCTTCGGTGCGCCCGAAGATCCGGCAGGCCTCGGGGTTTGCCGCCAGGATGCTTCCGTCCGGCGCAGTGAGCAGGACCGCATCGATGCTGTTGTCAAAGAGCGAGCGGTACCGGTCCTCACTCTCCCGCAGCGTCTGCTCCGTCCGCTCGCTTTGCAGCCGGTTCACCATCAGCACTCCCAGCAGCACGGTTCCCAGCGGATAGATCGATATCACCGGCAGGGCGATGCGGGAGAGGACCGGCAGGGCTGTTGCCCAGGGCAGGGTGAGCATCAAAAGCAGCATGGCGAAATGAACCACGATGCCGAACAGGTACAGTTCACGCCAGGAAATATCCGCCAGCGGCCGACGGCGGACATACCGCCATGCGATTCCGATCGTCCCGGAGGTGAGGATCACCGCGATTCCGGTCCAGGTCCCGGTCCCTCCCTGTAAGAACCGAAACGCGGCGGTCGTGGCCATCGCCGTTGCGGTGGCAACCGGTCCGAAAAAAAGGCCGGCTATGCCGAGCAGCACCGATCGCGTATCGAATACGATCCCCTGCGCGAATTGCCAGGGCGTCAGCATGACGGTGACGGCGACGGCGCCGATGGCAAGCCCGATGGGCACCTGCCAGAAGGGCGACCGGCCCGTACGCCACCGGCTCGTGGCAAGGTCAAACAGGAAGGCAATTGCCAAAAGCAGCGTTACGTTGTGAACCAGGCTGATAAGGGGTGTACCATCCATAGGGCGTCCTTCGTGCCGTCCGGCGGTGCGATGTCTTTCCTGAAGCTTGCCGTAGAGTGTGATGCGGCCGGGGGGGGAATGTTTGGATGATCCTCTGTCCTGAGAAGGTATTGGTATTCCCGCTGCTTCAGCGTAGCAGATTTTTCACGAGAGTTCCACGGAGAAATTGCAATTGCCCTTACAGGCCGTAGGCCTTGTAGCAGGTGCGGCAGAGATCGGCGAGGGGAGGGGGCGCCTGCTCGGCGGGGACGGGCCGGGCATTCGCGAGCAGATCCAGGATTTCGATCGCCTCGTTCCGGGCCCGCCTCCGCTCCGCAAAGACCCGCCGGAACTCCCGGTAGGGCTCTTTCTGCCAGATCGCGCGGAACTCCTCATCCCGGACGTTTCCGAAGGCGGTCTGGGGGACGCGGTAGGGTTTGTTCATGAAGATCCGGGGGATGTCGCCCTTCTTGGGAATCCGCAGGTATGGACAGGGGGCTACCGAGCCGTCGGCGCTGAAGAAGACGTTGTTGGGCGGGTCGGGTTCGCAGACGGGCACCTCCTGCGCCTTGAGCGGGTATACGGCGACCGGGAGCCCTGCCGCGCTTGCCCGGCGGCGGACCTCATCGAGGACCTCGCGAAAGGCCGGGGTCGGAGACTCGTGGTAGAAGGCCCTGAGGATGTTGCCGCGCTCGTCGGGGAGATAGTCGAGGTGGCCGAGGGTCATCTGGTCGACCCCCAGTCTTGCCGCCAGGGGTACGAAGTCCGGGAGGTTGCCCATGGTCAGCCGGGTCATGGGCAGGCTGAGCTTCACGAGCGGCCGGGTCCGGTTCGCCCCCTTCCTCTCCAGCACGATGCCCCGGACCTGACTCAGGATCCGGTGAAGATCGGACCCGTCCGTATTGGCGCTCGCCAGCGCCGCCGGGGTGGCGTATTCCAGCGAGATCACCAGTTCGTCCAGCCCGGTTTCCATCAGCTCGCGGGAGAGCTCTTCGGTCAGCAGGGCGCCGTTGGTGGTGAGGTTGGTCAGACAGCCGGCTTCGTTCGCCCGGCGGAGCATGGCCAGGATGGACTGATTCTCCAGGGGGTCTCCCCACCCCCGGAAGGAGACCCAGCGGACCCGGGGGAACACGGGGGCGATCTGCTGAAAAGTCTCCGGCGACATGCTGGCGAAGGTCCACTGTTCCGCGAAGACCGCCCGGGGGCAGATATCGCACTCCAGTGCGCTGTAGGTGGAGGCCTCGATCTGGAACAGCCCGTACTCCCGCCGGTATCCCCGGAGGAACTTGGCCATGTCCTTGAGAATCGGCATCACGCGGGAACGGCCTCCTGCGGAATGGGGCGGGCATCGGGCATGCTGCGCTCCTTTCAGGCGTGGGCGATCAGGAACTTCACTTCCTTGTCGTCGAAGGAGAGGTATTCTCCGTTGATCCCGTCGGCCGCCGCGGAGGCGAGATAGAGGATCAGTCTGGCCGGCTCGGCCGGCGTGTGGAGCATCCCCTCCTCCTTGAGCCGGTCGAACATGTCCGTACCGATGGCCTTGGGGCCCGCCGACCGGATCTCCTCCTGCATCCGCGTATCCATGACCCCGGGGTGAACGGCGTTCACCTGGATGTGGAAGTCCTTGAGTTCCCGGGAAAGCTGCTTCGTGAACTGGACCATGCCCGCCTTGGCGACCATGTACGGCGTAAGGTTGGGGCGGGGATTCAGCGTGGTCGCTACGTTGATGATCTTGCCCTGTTTCTTCCCCATCAGCGTCGGCAGAACGGCCTTCGCACAGAGGAACGCCGAGGTCAGATTGACCCGCAGCGTCTCCTCCCAGTCCGCCAGCGAGATCTCCTGAATGGGGCCGATCGGGCCGCGCGAACCGGCGTTGTTCACCAGGATATCGATCGTGCCGTAGGCGTCGAGGGCCCTCTGCACCAGGCGGTTCACCTCTGCCTCACGGGAGACGTCGACGGCGACGGCGACGGCCTCCTTCCTGAGCGCCCGCAGTTCCTCTGCCACGTGTTCGATCTCCTCGGCGCTGCGCGCGGCCAGGACCAGCTTGGCCCCTTCCCTGGCGAAGGCAAGGGCTGTGCAACGCCCCAGGCCCCGGCCTGCCCCGGTGATGATCGCTGTCTTACCCTGCAGTTTCATGCCTTCTTCCCGAAGGAGATCGCCCTGATGCCCGGTACTGTTCTGGATGGGAAATCGTTCCTAGGCGATTTAACTGATGAAAATCAACCGCTACCCGCCTTGAACATAAGGACTGCGGCCATCTCTGTCAAGGGGATTTTATCGTCCGGGCCGCGGCGGGAACCGCAATCGGAGACGCGGCCGGGCCTGAACGCGGAAGGGGAGGGCATTCTCGCCCCTCCCCTTCCTGTAATGCTTTGCGAATGAATGAGTGCAGACCCAACGGGAAACTAAAAAATTCTGACGATCGTTTCGACAATCGGGTCAACCGTCGCTATCGGAATCGACAGGACGGCCAAGAGTGCTCCGACCAAAATCAGTTTCATTGCCGTGCTCCTTTCTCTGTTATATTAAGATGATATCCCGTTGTTTGGCCTCCCCCCGCTGTGGCCACAAAACGCAAAACCCCGTCACAGGTTGCTGTGACAGGGCTTGGAGATCCTCTTTCACTTCTCGCGCGGGGAAGATCAAACTGGGGATATATCCAAGTCGATGGCGGCGTTATACGCCTTTTCCCGGGGATGTCAAGAAAAAAAATTGCTCCTGCCGGTCAGTCGACCCCGGGAAGGCTGGGCAGCCCGTCGAGCATCGTGCCGTCCGCGCTGGCGTTGAGCTGAAACCCCACGACATGCCTGTCCGAGGAGTAGGCGATGTAGGTGGCGTTCGCGATTCCCGCAGGGAAGAGCGCCTCCACGGTGTTGACCACCTTGGCATAGCCGCCGACAACAAGCTGCCGCGTCGCCGCCGCGGCGCCGGAGTCGGCATAGGCGGTCAGGGTGACCGAGGCCGGTGCGGCTTCCGTGTTGACAAAGGCGATCCCGGTCCAGCCGTCCCTCTCGATCTTGGCAAACACCCCGGTCCGTGCGGCGGCCCCGCCGCTGCCCGCGTAGGCGGCAAGTTGGCTGCCGGTGACCGTTCCGAACAGCTCGAACCCGGCGAGGGGGCGCGTGGAGTCGATTCGGAACCACGCGGTCTCGGCGGGCAGCCCGAGGTCCGGAACCGCGCCGACGAATTTTTCCTTCGCGGCGAGGGCGCGGGTCACGGGGGGAGCGGAGACCCCCTCGGCGCTGTAGGGGGTTATGGTTATCGTACATCCGAGGTCCGCGGGGTTGTAGGCGACGACCCCCGTCCACCAGCCGTTGCTGTCCACGTGCGGGTAGTACAGCGTCGAAACGGTGTCGTCCGTCAGGAGAATTCCATCCAGCAGGCTGCCGCTTCCGTAACTGCCGAACAGCTCCAGCCCGACGATGCCCTGCCCGTTGGTGATCACCGCCGATTGGATGGCGGGCTGGAGCTGCTGATTCAGCAGGCTTCCGATCGTAAACACCCGGTGCTGGTTGGCGTAAAGCCTGTAGGGAACGCTCTGCCCGTTGTTGAAGGTGATGGTGAGGTCCTTCGTTGCGGCGGTCGTGTTCACGAGGCTCACCCCGGTCCACCACTGGGCGCTCGAATCGATGTGGGAAATGAAGATGTCCGCGGTGTTGACCTCCGTTACCGCGGGGACAGCGGCGCGGTACAGTCCCGCCTGGTAGAATTTCGTGTACCCCTGCGCTGCCGTCGAGGTCGTGGCGAATACGAGGTAGCCGATCTGGGTGTGGTTGGTAAACTCATTCGCCACGGTGATCTCTCTCCGGCCGCGGGCGGGAAGCGTGATCTCCCTGGCTTCCACGAACCGGCCTTCGTCGCTGAGCCCCCTGAGCGTGCCGACGACGGCTTGATCGCCCGTATTGATGACGGCGATCTCCGTCTGCCAGGGCAGGCTCGTGTCTACGTGGGGAAAGACGAGGGAGGCGCTGGTGGCCAAGGCCCCGGGCGGACCGGGGGCGGTCCGCCGGCTGTGCGCGTAATCGTCGGAAACGGCGTTGTCCAGGTTTCCCTCCGGGGCCAGGGGGGGCTGGGGTCGGTCGTTGCCGGCAAAGCGGGGAATCGCGAACACCGGCGTCGCGAAGATGCTGCTGCCGGGGGCGGGGTGCACATCCCCCTGGGCCGGGTCCCTGAACTGCGGCTGGGTCAGGTTGATGCGGTTGTCCGCCCGCAGCTGGGATGCATTGCAGGTCGCGTTCGCGGGCTGGCACCCCTGGGCGGTATCCTCCACGCCCAGGGGATGGTCGACGGGGCCGTTCCAGATCAGGTTGCCGCGGATCTGCACGCCGCCATCGGCATCGGCGGGGCTGGGAATGTTCGTGCCGGCAGGAGGAGTTGCCGGTCCGAAGATGGTAAAATGGCCCTCCCGGGTCTGGAGCGGGAGGGGGTTGTAAAAGATGTTGTTGAAGACCAGGATGTTTCTGTTCGGTATCCATTCGCCCGCTTCTCCGGCGGCCACGGGCCCCCATCCGCCCAGGGTGTGCCGCTGCAGACAGGCGGCCGCGTTCCCGTCACAACTGCGCCCCCCCTGGCTGAGCAGCAACAGTCCGGCGCCCCGGGGATCGGTGCCGATCCGGTAGAGGGTATTGTAGGCCAGCAGGATATTGTACCCGCCGCGTACCGCCAGACCGGCATTGACCACGTCGTGCAGGATGTTGTTGATGAACTTGATGTCGTACGCTTCGTAGTGGACCCAGGGGGAAACCAGGTACTCGAACCCGGTTCCCTGGCCGGCGCTGAACCCGGTTACCCCGCAGTCGTAGATTTCATTCCCGGCGACGGTCAGAGAGGCTGTGCCGCCTTTGAGGAGCAGGCAGTCGTCCCCGGAATCATGGATGCGGCTGGAGAGAATGTGGCCGTATTGCACAGCCACGAAATCCAGCGGAAACCAGAAGGCCCCAGACAGGTCGGAATGCTCCACATAGATGTATTGGACCTGATTCACCTTCAAGGTTTCCTGGGGCTGGCGGACCGCCCCGTCGTGGCCGCTCAGGGCGCAGCCCCGAACCAGGACGTGATTGCTGTCGGCGATGTGGATTACATTGCCGCCCCCTCCATAACCGGGATCGGTGACGACGTCGAGGTTGATGAGATAGAAGTAGCTTACCCGGTTGATGTTGAGATATCCGTGCAGCCTGACCGATCGCGGACCATCCGCCGCTTCGATGATCAGCGGATATAGATGGGTCCCCTGCCGTGATTCGATCCACCCGCCGCCCGGCAGATGTCCCTCGGGGTAATCGCCCGGAAGCAGCAGGATCCGGTATCCGCCCGTGGTAAAGGGTGTGCCGGCCGGGACGCGGTTCAGGGCTTCCGTCAGGGTTCGCAGGGGCTGCGATCGGGAGGCGCCGCTTAGGCTGTCGTTGCCGAGCACCGGGTCGACCCAGAGGTCGGTGACCACGGGCGAACCGATGTCGTAGTACCCGGCGCCCGACGCCTCGGCGGCAGCAAACAGCAGTACCGTGAACACCCAGATCGCCCAATGCAGCTTCCGCCGGGACCGGTCGCCGGGCATCGAGGCCGCCGAGATCGCTCCCCCCATAAGGCACCTCCCTGCAACGCGTCTTGTACCGCAGGATCTTTTCTGCGGCGCAGTGTACCATCGTCACGAGGAATCGGCAATAGTCCGCAGACCCGGGTCAATTTCTCCGCAGCTTCCCGCGCCGGTCGAGGATCTCCGCGAAAAGCGGAAGCAGCAGCGAGCCGAGCGGCAGGAGCAGGAGTATCAGGGCGGGCACATACAGCAGCAGATGCCGGACATGGGATTTGAGTCGGGTTCGGTCCTCCGGCGTCCATGCCTCCCCCGTATTGCGCTGCTTCATCAACAGGCGCATGAACTCCGACATATGCTCGCTTTCCCGGAGTATCGCTGCCCGGTTCTTCCGGATCATCCTCGTGAGGAACGGGCGAAGCATCGCCCCGGAAGGATGTGCGCCGGCGACTCCGGGAATGTCACCCCGACGTCCCATCAGGACTCCTTCAGCAGGCCGGCGAGGCCGTCGGCGTCACGCTGTCCGATCAACTTTTTCAGGCGCGCGAGGTTCTTTTCGTACCGGGCGATGATCTCCGGAAGTGCAGGGTTGCCCGCGAGGATGGCCGCGTACATCTCGGGGCGAAGGCCGAAGACCTTGGCGACGATGGCCTGTTTGGTTCGAAAGACAGGGGTGGAAAAGCGCTCCAGCGCCGCCGGCTCCACGCCGGAATCGCGGAGCGCGAGCCCCATCAGGATCGTGTCGAGGTGGGTCAGCCCCTGGACGAGGGCCATCATCCGGTCGTGTTCGGCGGGCGTCGTTACCGTCACGCGGGCGCCCCCCGCGGTAAAGAGCCGTTCCATCCGGCCGAGCCAGCGCTCGCCTCGCCCCGGACACAGGACGATGTTCTGTCCCGCGAGGGAGGGGCAATCCGGCCCGAACAGGGGGTGGCAGCCGACCACCTCCGCCCGCGTCGCGGCGACCATCGCCCGGACCGGTTCTTCCTTGAGGGAGGTGAGGTCCATCAGGAGCGCCTCTTTGGCAAGGTGCGGCCCCACCGCGTCGATGACTTCGCGGGTCGCCGCGATCGGGACGGCGACGATGATAACCGGGCAGCGGCCGGCGAGCTCCGGGATCGACATCCCGCTCGTCCGTCCGCTCCGCTGGACCGCATAGCCTGCCCCGGCGAAGTAATCGGCGAACCACCCGCCGATCCCGCCCGTCCCGCCGATGATCCCGATTTCAAAATCTTTCATCATGCATTCTTTCCCCGTGACCTAGTACTCCTGGTATCCCCTGGCGTGGACGGCTTCTCAAAAAGCTCCAGAGGCAAGGCGCGCAAGGCGCGAGGAGTGCGGCTTACTCTTGCGTACGCCGCAACGACGAGGGCTGAAGCGCAACGCCGCATATGGGGCTTTTTCAGAAGCCGTATCAATCCGTGATCGCCCGCTGCCGGAGCAGATGATCCGCCAGCACAATCGCCACCATGGCTTCGCAGACCGGGACGATCCGCGGGATGACCGAGGCGTCGTGCCGGCCGCCGATCGTCACGACCGCGGGCCGGCCCTGTGCGTCCACGGTCTCCTGGGGGCGGGCGATTGACGGGATGGGCTTGCAGGCGACCCGCAGGACGATCTCGGCGCCGGTGGTGATCCCGGCGAGGACCCCCCCGGCGTTGTTGCTCGTGAATCCGCCGGGGCAGATCGGGTCGTTGCAGGCGGAGCCCTGCATCCGCGCGGCCGCGAACCCCGCGCCGATCTCCACCCCCTTGACGGTTCCGATCCCCATCAGCGCCCCTGCCAGGTCCGCGTCGATCTTGCCGAAGACCGGCTCGCCCAGGCCCGGCGGGCAGCCCTGAACCCGGATCTCCACGATCCCGCCGAGGGTGTCGCCCGCGGCCCGCGCCTCCGTGAGGCGCGCGAGCATCTCCTGCTCCGCCCCGGGGTCGGGACAACGCAGCGGACTTGCCGCTGCCGCCTCGGGGGAACCGGGCTGTGCGACCACGCCGCCCAGCTCCCGCGTCCAGGCCTTGACGACGATCCCGGCCCGGCCGATCACCCGGCGGGCCACGGCGCCGGCGGCCACCCGGGCCGCCGTCTCCCGGCCCGAGGCGCGGCCGCCGCCCCGGTGGTCCCGGATCCCGTACTTGGCCTGGTAGGTGATGTCGCCGTGGCCCGGCCGGTACAGGTCGCGCAGGCCATCGTAGGCGTCGGCGGTGGCATCGGCGTTGCGGATCAGAAGGCTGATCGGCGTTCCGGTCGTCTTCCCCGCGAACAGGCCGGAGAGGATCTCGACTCTGTCCGCCTCCCGGCGGGGGCTTGCCGACGGGATCAGGCCCGGCCGCCGCCGGTCGAGCTCGGCTTGGATATCGGCCGCGGCAATGGCGAGCAGGGGCGGGCAGCCGTCGATCACGGCCCCGGTGGCCGGGCCGTGCGACTCTCCCCAGGTGGTGACCCGAAACAGGACGCCGATTGAGTTTCCGGACATGGTTCGCTCCTCTTAGCGGTTTTCTCCGGGATCGGCACTGATCCCCGCCGTCTCCGGGAACCGCTCCCGCAGGGCAGTGCGGATCGCCCCCACCACCGCCGCGACGGGGATGCCGGTCGTGTCGACGACGATATCGGCGAGCTGCCGGTACAGCGGCTCCCGCTCGGCCAGTACCGCCCGCATCTCCTGTACGCTCGGCTCGCCCGTGAGCGACGGCCGTTCGGTCCCGCGCTCTTTGTCCCGGACCATCCGGCCGGCGATCGCCTCGGGACTGGCGGAAAGCCAGATGAAGAACCCCTTGGCCTTGAGGTCCGCCACGTTTTCGGGGGCGCAGACCGTGCCGCCTCCCAGGGAGATGACCCCGCCGTCGGTGCCGGCAAGCTCCCGGACCACCTCCCGCTCGGCCGCGCGGAAGGCGGGCCAGCCATTTTCGGCCACGATCCGGGAGATCGGGCGGCCGGTCCGCTGTTCGATCATCTCGTCCGTGTCGAAGAAGGGGGCCCCGAGCTCCTCGGCCAGGCAGCGGCCGGCGGTGCTCTTGCCGGTGCAGCGGAACCCCATCAGGATCACGTTCATGAAAGCCCCTCCAGGGCCTGCCAGAACCCGGGGAAGGATTTCCCGACGCACCCCTCTCCCTCGATCTTCATCCCCGGGACCGCCAGCCCCAGGACCGCGAAGCTCATGGCAATCCGGTGGTCGTCGTAGGTGGCGATCGTCGCGCCGCGGGGGGCTCCCCCGGTGACGGCGATCCCGTCGGGGAGCTCCTCGGCGGCAATCCCGGTCTTTCGCAGTTCCTTCACCATCGCGGCCAGCCGGTCGCTCTCCTTGATCCGGAGGTGGGCCACGTTGCGGATCAGGGTCCGGCCCGGACGGAGCGCCGCGAGCACGGCCAGGGTCGGCACCATGTCGGGCATTGCGGCCAGGTCGAAGGTCATCTCCCCGGGCGGGAGTTGACCGCCGACGACCTCCACTGCGCCCTCCCCCCGGGCGACCCGGCAGCCGAGCCGCTCCAGGAGCGTGAGGAACCCCGCGTCCCCCTGGCCGGAACGCGGGTTGACGTTCTCCACCCTGATGCGGCCCTTGGTGAGCGCCGCGGCGAGAAAGAAGTACGAGGCGCTGGAGAGGTCCCCTTCGACCCGGTACTGCCGGCCGCGGTAGCGCTGGCCGCTCTTTACCACGTAGCGGCCGGCCCCGTCCAGGGCCACGTCGACGCCGAAGGCCCCCATCGTCTCCACGGTGAGCGCCACGTAGGGGAGCGACGGGACCCGCCCCTCCAGGGCGATGGTCACCTCGCCCGCCGCGTACGGAGCGGCGATCAAGAGCGCCGAGACGTACTGGCTGCTCTCGATGTCCCGCAGCCGCAGCTTTGCCCCCCGCAGGCCTCCGCCGCGGACCGTCACCGGCGGAAAGCCGCGGTCCCCCTCGGTTTCGCAGCGGGCCCCGAGTGCCGCCAGGGCGTCGATGAGGGGCTTCAGCGGCCGCTGCCGCAGCCGCGGGGTCCCGGTCAGGACGGCCGGGCCGTCGCCGAGCGCGGCCACCGCGGTGAGGATCCGCATCGCCGTTCCGTTGTTCCCCAGCCGGATCTCCCCCGCCGGGCGGGCCAGCTTCCCGCCGGTTCCGCGGATGGCCATCTCCGTGCCCGTCGTCCCGATGCCGGCCCCAAGCGCCGCGAGCGCCCGGCCCAGCAGTTTTGTGTCCTCGGCCACGAGGACCTCCGTCAGGCGCGACTCCCCCTCGGCGAGGGCCGCGATCACCATCGCCCGCTGGGTGTAGCTCTTCGATCCGGGGATCCGGACCGTCGCGTCGAGCGCTTCGCGCGGCGTTATCTCAATCATGCTGTTTCCCTACCCATCGCTATCCGTTAATCGTTCCAGGACCACCCGCCGCATCTCCTCGACCGGCGGCTCCTGCCCGGTCCAGAGGCGGATCTGCTCGGCCCCCTGGTGGACGAGCATCCCGATCCCGGAGCGGACGGCGCACCCGGCCGCCCGGGCCTCCCTGAGGAGCCGCGTCAACGGCGGGTTGTAGATCATGTCCATCACCCGGGGAAACCGGGCGAGGAGCCGCGCCTCCACGGGGGTTTGCCCCGTCTCGGGGTGCATCCCCCGGGGGGTCGTGTTGATCAGGCAGTCCGCCCGCAGGCCGGCGAGCGCCGCAGCGGGCTCCCATCGGCACCCAAGACTGCGGGCCAGCTCCTGCGCCCTGGCCGGTGTCCGGTTGACGCAGATCGGCGTCCCGCCTGCTTCCCGGAGCGCGTACAGGGCCGCCCGGGCCGCCCCGCCGGCGCCGAGGACGACGAACACCCTGGCCGGGACCGCCATCCACTCCCCCAGGTCGCGCAGGAACCCCGGGGCGTCGGTGTTGCATCCGCTGAGCCTGCCGTTGCGGTTGACGATCGTGTTTACCGCCCCGATCGCGGCGGCCGCCGGGTCGATCTCGTCGAGGAGCTCCATCACCGACTCCTTGAACGGGATGGTGACGCTCGCCCCGGCGATGCCTTCGTCCCGGATCAGTCGGACGACCTCGGCGGCCCGATCCACCCGGAAGGCCCGGTAGTCGGCGGCGATCCCCATGCGGGCGTAGGCCGCGGCGTGCATGGCAGGCGAGAGGCTCTGGCTCACGGGGTTCCCGAACAGGGCATACCGGACGGTTTCAGTCACGACCCGCACCTCCCAGGATTCGGCCGACCTCCCGCAGCTCGGCGATCGTGAGCTGGCCCGGGGCCGAGGCCTCGTCGCGGTCGAGCGAGGCATAGTCGATCGCGGAGCCGAAAAGCGGCGCGGCGATCCGGCTGACTTTCCCGGCCGCCCCCATGCAGAAGGCGGCGATCGCCTGCCCCTGCTCGCGGGCCAGGGGGATGAGCTCCAGGACCCGCAGGCAGTCGGCGGCGGCATCGGCGGTGGTGACGATCTTGACGATCGCCGGTGCATCCGCCCTGCACGCGTCGAGCTTCCGCCGGAGCGATTCGGCGGGGGGCGTCCCGGAGAAGTCGTGCCACGAGGAGATCAAGCGCGTGCGGCCGCCTGCCAGCACGGCGCGCAGCTCCGCCTTCAGGCCCGGGTCGGTCGCCTGCTCGCAGTCCACGTAGTCGGCCCCGAGGCGCGCTGCGGCCGCGAGCGAGGCGATCCGCTTTGCCTCGGCGCCGGCGAACCCGCCCCCCTCGGCGGCGCTGCGGTTGGTGACGATCACGGCGCAGCGCCGCGGCGCGAGCAGGCGCTCCAGGTCGGCGCCGGGGATCCGGTCGATCCTGAGCTCCACGACGTCGGCCAGCGGGGCGGCCCGTTCCATGAGCGCCAGGGCCGCGTCGGTCGTGGCCGCGCTGACGGGGATGCAGATCACGGCAGCTCCTCCCCCCGGGGGTAGGACCCCAGGACCTTGAGGAAGGCGGTTCTGTTTTTCAGTTCGGTGAGACACTCCTCCGCCTTCTCCTCTGTGGCGTGGCCGGCGAAGTCGGCGAAGAAGAGGTACTCCCACATCCGGTCCCGCATCGGGAAGGACTCGATCCGGAGCAGGTTGAGCCCCGCCTCCGCAAAGGGGGCCAGGGCCCGCTGCAGGGCGCCGGGGACGTGGGGGGTCCCGAAGAGGATCGAGGTCTTGTCGCGGCCGGTGACCCCGCCGCCTTTTTCCCCGGGCCGCGGTCCGATCACCAGGAAGCGGGTGGTGTTGCCGGGGTTGTCCTCGATCCCCTCGGCCAGGACGTTCAGGCCGTACGTCTCGGCGGCCAGGATGCTCGCCACGGCTGCCGCCCGTTTGTCCTCCCTGACCCGGCGGGCCGCCCCGGCCGTGCTCTCCACTTCGACGAGCGGGACGCCGGGGATGTGGGTGCGGAGCCACACCTGGCACTGGGCAAGGGCCTGGGGGTGGGAGTAGATCTTCCGGATCGCGTCCCGGTCGTCGCCGCCGGACAGCAGACAGTGCCGCACCCGCAGGTACACCTCCGCCCGGATCGAAAGCGGCGTCGAGATGAGCCGGTCGAGGGTCGCCTTGACCGACCCCTCGGCGGAGTTTTCCACCGGCACGATCCCCCACTGCTCCCGGCCCCGCTCCACCTCGTCGAACACCTCGGGGATCGTGGCCGTGGGGATCGCGGCGATCCCGCCGCCGAAGTGGGCGAGGGCCGCCTGGTGGCTGAAGGAGGCCTCCGGTCCGAGGAAGGCCACGGTGGTGGGCTTCTGGAGGAAACGCGACGCCGAGAGGATCTCCCGGAAGATCCCCCGGAGCGCCGCCTCGGAGAGGATCCCCTCGTTGAACTCCTCCAGGTGGCGGTAGACCACGGCCTCCCGCGAGGGGTCGTACACCTCGCGGCCGGCGGCGCGCTTGGTCTTGCCGATCGCGAGCGAAACGGCCGCCCGTTCGTTCAGGAGCCGGACGATCTCCCGGTCGGCCTGCTCGATCTTTTCCCTGAGCTGCTCCATCGTCTCTGCGGTGTTCTCGTTCATCCCTTTTTCAATCCTTCCAGCGTCTTGGTCAACAGCTCCTCGGGGATGCTCCCGTTGACGATCGGGACCCCCAGTTTCTTCAGCAGGACGAACCGGACGGTCTGTCCCTGCCGCTTCTTGTCCCGGCCGATCCGGGTGCGGATCTCGGTCAGGTCGAGGTTTGCCGGGATCCGGTCGGGCAGGCCCAGCGCCCGGATGGTCGCGACGATCCGCCGGCCGTCGTCGGCGGGCAGATGGTGGAGCTGCTCGGAGAGCCGCGCCGCGGCCACCATGCCGATCGCCACCGCCTCGCCGTGGGACAGGGCGTAGGCCGAGGCCGCCTCGACGGCGTGGCCGATCGTGTGGCCGAAGTTCAGGACCTTGCGCAGCCCGTTGTCCCGCTCGTCGAGCTCGACGAACCCCTTCTTGATCCGGCAGGCCGTCGCCACGATCCGCTCGAGGAATGCCGGTTCCCGGAGCGATCCCTCCGTTGCGGCGGCGTCGAGGCTGTCCAGGAGGTCCGGGGCGTCTATGGCCCCGTATTTTACCACCTCGGCGAGGCCGCTTGCGAGCTGGCGGTCGGGGAGCGTCCCGAGGAAGGAGGTGTCGATGAACACCCCCTTGGGCTGGTAAAAGGTCCCGAGGATGTTCTTGCCCCAGGCGGTGTCCACCCCGGTCTTCCCGCCGATGCTGCTGTCCACCTGGGCCAGGAGGGTGGTGGGGACCTGGATCACCGGGATCCCCCGCATGTAGATCGAGGCGGCAAACCCCGTCAGGTCGCCGATGACGCCGCCGCCCAGGGCGATCAGGGCGGTCTGCCGGTCCGCCCCGAGGCCGGTCAGCCGTTCGGTAACGCCGAGGACCGTCCCGATCTCCTTGGCGGCCTCGCCGGGGGGGACCGTGATCCGCTCGACCTTGAGGTCGGTCTGCCGCAGGGCCTGCTGCACCCGCTCGCCGTGGAGGGCGTCGATCGCGGTGTCGGTGACGATGACGTACCGCTCGGCCCAGTTGTTCCGCGCCAGGATCATGGCCATGCGGTCCAGGATCGCCTCGCCGATGTGGATCTCGTAGGAGTTCCCGGCCTTCCGGGTGAGGTTGACGGTGATCTTGTTCATCAGAGCCTCCCGATGCCGTTGCGCATCGTCTCCGCCAGGAGGGTCACCTCGTCCATCATCCGGTAGAACTGCTCGGGTCTCAGCGACTGGGGGCCGTCCACCAGGGCCTTTTCCGGTTCCGGATGGACCTCGACGATGACGCCGTCGGCCCCGACGGCCACGGCCGCCCGGGCCAGGGGGATGACGTACCGGGCGTGGCCCGAGGCGTGGCTCGGGTCGAGGATCACCGGCAGGTGGGTCAGCTCCTTCAGGACCGGCACGGCGCTGATGTCGAGGGTGTTGCGGGTCGTCGTCTCGAAGGTGCGGATCCCGCGCTCGCAGAGGATGACCTGCTCGTTGCCCTCGGAGAGGATGTACTCCGCCGACATCAAGAGCTCCTCGATCGTGGTCATCATCCCCCGTTTGAGCAGAACCGGTTTGCGGCAGTGGCCGACCTTCTTCAGGAGCGCGAAATTCTGGACGTTCCGCGCGCCGATCTGGAGGATGTCGCTGTACTGCTCCACCACATCGACTTCCGTCGTGTTCATCACCTCGGTCACCACCGGCATCCCCACCTTCTCGCCGACCTTCTTCAAGAGCTTCAGCCCCTCCTCTTCGAGCCCCTGGAAGCTGTAGGGCGAGGTCCGGGGCTTGAAGGCGCCGCCGCGGAGGATCTTCGCCCCCGCCTTCTTGACGACGTAGCCGGACTCCATCAACTGCTCCTCGCTCTCGATCGAGCAGGGGCCGGCCATGACGACGAAATCCCCCCCGCCGATCTTCACGTCGCCGACCTGGATGATGGTGGCCTGGTCGTGGAACTCCCGGCCGGCGAGCTTGTAGGGCTTGAGGATCGGGACCACCTTCTCTACCCCGGGGAGGAAGGCCGCCGCCTTCAGGTGGGTCTTTCCCCGGTCGTCCCCGATGGCGCCGATCAGGGTCCGCTCCACCCCCTGGGAGACGTGGGGCTTGTACCCCACCGACGCGATCCATTCGGTCACCTGGTCGATCTGTTCCTGCGTCACGTTTCTCTTCATCAGAATGATCATGGTTCACCTCTTTCGAAAAAAAATGGCCGTGGTGATCTCGGCGCTGCCACCACGGCCATGCAGAAACAAAAAAGCCATGGGCAGCGTCTTGCGGTCTGTCCATGGCTTAGTGCGTTACGGTGTTTGGCTTCCCCTACGTCCTCCTAAGCAACGGGCAGACCGATGCATAAAAGTAATAAAACCAAAACAGGTTGCGATAGGAGTTTGCCGTTGCCATCGTCGGTGCTCGTTTCCTTCTTATTGCATCTGCGTTGTATCTGTTCTTCCCGCACGGCCCGATTCTCCGCCGGGAGGGCGTATGAAAACACAACCCTGCGGCCCTGTCAAGAAAAATTATCGAAAATGTCCGGAGCACGTGGTATGCCGGCCCTCAGGATCCCGTTGACATTCGGGGGGCCATTTCCTATGGTCCTCCCAGGCGGCCCGGCTGCGGAGAGGAAACCCGGCCAAAGGATCCGCCGCAGTGCAGGAGGCTGGAAGTGACGGCAGTGCCCGGCGTCCGAACGCGGATCGCTGTCATCGCCGACGACCTGACGGGCGCCGGCGACACGGCGGTGCAGTTCGTAAAACAGGGGCTGAGGACCATCGTCCTTTTGGGGAGCGCCGTGCCCCCCGGCGGGAGCGAAGCGGAGGTCGTCGCGATCGACAGCCGGAGCCGCTCCCTGCCGCCGGAGGAGGCCTACGGCCGGGTGGCCGGGATCGCGGCGCACCTCAGGGACAGCCGGTTCGGCCTCCTGTTCAAGAAGATCGACTCCACCTTCCGGGGGAATATCGGCCGCGAGATCGACGCGGTGCTGGATGTCTGGGGCCAGGGGCTGGCCCTGGTGGTCCCCGCCTTCCCCGGGAACGGGCGGACCACCGTGGCCGGGTATCTCCTCCTGCGGGGCGCGCCGGTGGAGGCGACCGAAATCGGCCGGGACCCCCTGGGTCCGGTCACGGAGTCCCACATCCCCACGCTCCTTGCCGGCCAGACGGCCCGCCGCGTCGGCCACGTGGGGATCAAGGACGTGGCCGCAGGCGCCGAAGGCATCCGTGCGGCCCTGGAACGGCTGGCCGCTGCCGGCAAACAGGTCATCCTCTGCGATGCCTGGCAGGACGAGCACCTGCGGCTGGCGGCTGGCGCGGCGCTCTGTCTCGGCCGGCCGGTCCTGTGGGTCGGCTCGGCCGGTCTGGCCGGGCACCTGCCTGCGGCGCTGGGCTTGGCGGCGGCCCCGCCGGCGACTTCCCGGGCGGCGCGGCCGCCCGGAGCGGGCAGCCCCGTAGTGGTCCTGGCCGGGAGCGGAAGCGACGTCACCCGCGGCCAGGTCAGGATGCTCGCGGCCCGGCCGACGGTCGCCCGGGTCGTGGCAGACCCCGGCGGGCTCCTCCGGCCGGAGGAGGCAGCCCGGGAAATCGGCCGCTGTGCCGCGGCGGCCCTTGCCGCGGCGGCCGCCGGCAAGGACGTGGTGATCACCGTCGGCCGGGGCGGCGCCAGCCGGGAACCGGTCCGGGCGGGCGCGCCGGGCGCCACCCGTTTTGTTCAGGAGGCTGCGGAGCGGGTCGCCGCCGGCCTGGGGGAGCTCTGCCGCCGCATCGCCACGGGTACGGCCCTGGGCGGCCTCGTCCTGACGGGCGGGGACACGGCGCGGGGCTGTATCGACAGCCTATCGGCCGCAGGGTTCGCGGTCCGTGCGGAGGTGGCCCCGGGGATCCCCCTGGGGTTCTTGCAGGGCGGCCCCTGCGACGGTCTTCCGGTCGTCACGAAGGCGGGCGCCTTCGGGGACGCGGACGCCCTGGTCCGGGCCGTAGATTGCCTCCGGGCGCCGGGGCGGGAAGGAGCGGGGTCATGAAGCGCAGGCAGAAGTATCGGCCCGTGATCGGGATCACCATGGGGGACGCCGCGGGCGTCGGTCCGGAGATCATCGTCAAGGCCCTGCGGGACGGGAGGCTCCTCAGGGCCTGCCGGCCGCTCGTCATCGGCGACCGGGCCATCATGGAGCGGGCCGCCGCCGTGGTGCAGGCCCCCGTGACGGTCAGGGGGATCGGCGCCCCCGGGGAAGCGATGTTCGTTCCCGGGACCCTGGACGTGATCGATCTGAACAACCTGCCGCGGGACCTGGCCTTTGCCGTCGTGGACGCCCGGGCGGGAAAGGCGGCCTATGCATACGTCGAGCGGGCCGTCCGGCTCGCCCTGGCGGGGGAGCTGGACGCCGTGGCCACGGCCCCGCTCAACAAGGAGGCCCTGGCCCTGGGGGGCTGCCCCTTTCCGGGACACACGGAAATCCTCAGCGCCCTGTCCGGGAGCAGCGAGTTCGCCATGCTGCTCCTGGCGAAGCGGCTCCGGGTCATCCACGTCTCCACCCACGTCCCGCTCCGCAGGGCCTGCGGCCTGGTGAAGAAAGAGCGGGTCCTGCGGACCATCCGCCTGGCTGCTTCCGCGGTGCGGGACCTGGGCGTGGCCGTCCCCCGCATCGCCGTGGCCGGCCTGAACCCCCATGCCGGGGAGGGGGGGCTGTTCGGCGCCGAGGAGGCCGCAGAGATCGTCCCGGCCGTGGCTGCGGCCCGGGCGGAGGGGATCGACGCGGTCGGCCCGGTCTCCCCGGATACGGTCTTCTACCGGGCCGCGGTGCGGCGCGACTTCGACATCGTCGTGGCCATGTACCACGACCAGGGGCACATTCCGCTGAAGGTGCTCGGGTTCGCCGACGGCGTGAACGTGACGGTGGGGCTGCCCTTTGTCCGCACCTCCGTGGACCACGGCACCGCCTTCGAGGTGGCGGGGAAGGGGACCGCCGACAGCCGCAGCATGACCGCGGCGATCCGGACGGCGGCGGCCATGGCCCGGACCAGGCGCGGGAAACGGCGGACGGCAGGCTGAAGTCACGGGAGGATCGCGCGGCAGAAACGGCGCCCCTCCTCCCGAGGCGGCCATCATCCCGGGAGCGGCAAAGGTCCGGCGGCTGACGGCGCGGGATGGACAGGCAGGAAGGGAGTGCAAAACAGATGGGCGAGCGGAGCGTGGATATCCCCTACGGCGCCGGGTCGGTCAGGGTGACCGTGCCGGAGGAAAACCTGATGGGGGTCTACTCCCCGAACGACGTGCCCGGCCTTGCCGACGTGCAGGCCGAGATCCGCCGCAGCCTGGCCGGGCCGATCGGGTCGCCCCCGTTTCGGGAGCTCCTGCGCGGAAAGAAGCGGGTGGTCCTCGTCGCCGACGACATCACCCGGACGACCCCGACCGCGGTTATCGTCCCGATCCTGCTCGATGAATGCAACGCCGCCGGCGTGCCGGACGGCGCAATCAGCGTCGTCATCGCCCTGGGGACCCACCGGTTCATGACTGCCGCCGAAATCCGCGCGAAGTTCGGCGCGGAGGTCCTCCGCCGGGTGGCGGTCGTCAACCATCCCTTCCGGGATCCGGCGGCCCACGTGGACCTGGGGCAGACGAAAAACGGCGGCCCGATCCTGATCAACCGCCAGGTGTACGAGGCGGACTTCAAGATCGGGATCGGGAGCATCGTCCCGCACCACATCTGCGGGTTCTCCGGCGGGGCGAAGATCGTCCAGCCCGGGATCTCCGGGGAGGCCACCACCGCCTACACCCACCTCCTGTCCGTCCGGGCGCCCAGGTCCTGGCTGGGAGTCCTCGACAACCCCATCCGCGCGGAGATGGACGAGATCGCCCGCCGGATCGGCCTGACCACGATCCTGAACACCGTCCCGAACCGCCGCGGCGAGCCCGCGGCCGCCTTCTTCGGGGACGTGACGCTGGCCTTCGCGGCCGGCGTCCGGAAGGCCGTGGAGGTCTACGCCGTCCGGCTTCCCCAAGAGGCCGACATCGTCCTGGCCGGTTCCCACCCCTGCGACATCGATTTCTGGCAGGCCCACAAGACCCAGTACCCCGCCGACCTGGCCGTGAAGGCCGGGGGGATCGTCATCGTGGTGGCCCCTTGCGACGAGGGGGTGGCCCCGACCCACTGCGGGATCACGGAGATCGCCTGCCGCTCCGCGGCTGCCATCCGCGACCTGGTGGCTGCGGGGCGCCTGGCCGACGAGGTTGCCGCGGCCCTGGCCATCGCCTGGGCCCAGGTCAGGGAGCGCGAGCAGGTCTTTCTCGTCTCCGGCGGCATCGGCCCGGCAGAGGCGAAGAAGCTCGGGTTCAGCCATTTCGCGACGGCCCAGGCCGCGCTGGACGAGGCGCTCCGGCGCAGGGGGGCCGGCGCGAAGGTGGCCGTCCTCACCCATGCCCCGGAGATGCTCCCGGTGGTCGAGCAGAGGGGATAGCGGCGCGGTCCGGTCAGGCGCCCTTCATCCTCTTGGCGTAGGCGGCGGCCTCCAGCCCCGCCACGCACCCCTCGCCCACCGCCTTGGCGACCTGCCAGGGGGGGCCGCAGATATCGCCCGCCGCGTACAGTCCGGCGATGTTGGTTTCCTGCTTCTTGTCGGTGGCGATGTACTTCATCGTTTCCGCGTCCAGGGCGACGCCGAGCTCGGCGGCGAGGTCGACGGCCCCTTTTGCCCCCAGGACGATGAACATCCCGGTCAGCTCGATGCGGGTGCCGTCGTCGAGGACGATCCCCTGTACGGCCCGGTCGGCGATGATCTCCGTCACCCGGCGCCCCTCGTGGAAGATGATGTCGCTCTGCCGCATCCTATCGGCCAGCTCGGCGGCCACGTCGAGCCGTTCGCACACCAGATGCACCGACTTGGCGTACAAAAGCAGCGTCAATGCGCTGCTGACGGCCGCGCTTTCACAGCCGATGACGGCCACCGTCTGGTCCCGGTAGAACCCTGCATCGCAGTCCACGCAGTAGCTCACCCCCCGGCCGATGAATTCGCCTTCCCTCTTCAGCCCCAGCTTGTTGCGGGAGATCCCCATGGCCAGGATCACCGCGCGGCCGGTCACGGTCCTGCCCCCCTCCAGGGCCAGAGCGAAGGCCCCGTCCTTCTCCGTCAGGGCCGTCACGTCCTCTTCCCGGAATTCCACCCCTGCGCTCGATGCCTTTTCATACCCCCCCCGCAGCAGATCGGCCCCGGTGTCCCCGTCGACGCAGCAGTAGTTCTCGATATGCGCCTTGAAGGTGCTGCTCTTGCGGAGTTTTCCGAGCACGAGCACCGATACCTTCCTGCGCACCGCGTGGATGGCAGCCTGGAGGCCCGCCGGACCCGCTCCCAGAATGATCACGTCGTACACCTGCTCGCTCATCTTTTCCTCCTTATGTACGGGATACGCGAGGGTTCGCAACAATCAGCGCCGGCTGTCCGGAAGGTTTCGCGCCTGCCCGCCCTCCGCGGACGCGTTCCCGGCCGGAGACCCCTCCGGCGCGACGGCCGCCTCCCGCGCCCGATCCCGGCCGTGGTCGCGGGCGATCAGCAGGTAGATCGAAGGCACCACGAACAGCGTGAACAGGGTGCCGATGAACATCCCGCCCACCAGGACCAGCCCGATGGAGTTGCGGGCCGCGGCGCCGGCGCCGCTGACGAGGGTCAGCGGGAAATGGCCGGCGATGGTGGCGGCGCTGACCATCAGGATCGGCCGCAGGCGGATGACCGCCGCCCGGTGCACCGCCTCCCGCTTGGACAGCCCCTCGCGCTGCAGCCGGTTGGCGAACTCGACGATCAGGATGCCGTTCTTCGACACCAGCCCCACCAGGGTCACCAGCCCCACCTGCGAGTAGATGTTGAGCGTGGTCGTCCAGCCGCTCGTCCAGAACGGGACGTTCGGGTCGGGTATCTTCAGGAAGGTGAACAACAGCGCGCCGGACATGGCCAGCGGCACCGACCCGGCCAGGATGACGAAGGGATCGCGGAAGCTGTTGAACTGGGCGGCCAGGGCCAGGAAGATCAGAACCACCGCTAGGTTGAAGGCGGGCAGGAATTTGTTTCCCTCGGTGCGCAGCTGCCGGGACTCGCCGGTGTAGTCGATGACGTATCCCCGCGGCAGGATCCGGGCGGCCTCGTCCTCCAGAAACCGGAGCGCCTCGTCCAGCGGCCGAAGCGGCACTCCGCTGATCTTCACGGCGTTGAGCTGCTGAAACCGGTTGAGCGAACGCGGTACCACCGACTCGCTGAGGGTGGCCACGGTGGCAAGCGGGACCAGCTTGCCGTTCGGGCCGGTGACGTACACGTCCTTGAGCTGGTCGGGGTTGAGGCGGTCGACCCGCTGGATCTGCGGGATCACCTTGTAGCTGCGGCCGGCGATATCGAAGCGGTTGACGAAGTCGCCGCCCACCAGCCCCCCCAGGTCGCCGGCGATCTGGCCGAGGTTCAGCCCCAGCGAAGCCACCTTGTCCCGGTCGATCACGAACCGGGTCTCGGGCTGGTCCACCTTCACGTCGATCAGGGGCGGAAAGGCGAACATCTTGCTTGCCATCGCCTTCTGCCGCAACTGGTGCGCGAATTCCAGGATCTGCCCGGTTTCGGCGGTCGATGCCAGGATGATCTCCACCGGAAAATCGCCGCCGCCGGGCAGCGCCGGCCGGATCGTCGCAAAGGCCCTGATCCCGGGGACCTGCTGGAGCTGCCGCTGGACCTCGGGGAGCATCTGGAAGATGGTCCGCTCCCGTTCGGCCCAGGGTTTTACCACCATGCCGGCAAACCCGCTGCTGGGGAAAGTGATCTGGAAGGTGTAGGCGGTTTCCGGAACGGCCATGAACACCCGGTTGACCTCCGCGGTGTAGCGGACGTTCTGGTCGAGGGTGGAGTTTGCCGCGGCCTCGACGATGCCGAAGATCACCCCCTGGTCCTCGGTGGGGGCGAGCTCCGTCGCGGAGAGGAAGAACAGCGCCGGGCCGGTCAGGGTGACGCAGATCCAGACGGTGATGATCGCCGGCCGCACCGCCAGGGTCCCGGCGAGGAGACGGCCGTAGAGGTTCTTGAACCGTTCGAAGTCGCGGGTTATGCGGCCCGCCAGGCCGCGCCCCTCCCCGCCGGGTTTGAGGAGCTTCGCCGACATGACCGGCGACAGGGTCAGGGCCACGACCCCGGAGATGGCGACCGCCCCGGCCAGGGTGACGGCGAACTCGCGGAAGAGCGAACCGGTCAGCCCCCCCTGCAGGCCGATCGGGAGGTAGACCGTTGCCAGGGTGACGGTCATGGCGATGATCGGTCCGACCAGCTCGCGGGCGCCCACCAGCGCGGCCTCGGTCGGCGATTTCCCGTCGCGCAGATGGCGCTCCACGTTCTCCACCACAACGATGGCGTCGTCGACGACCAGCCCCACGGACAGGACGATGGCCAGGAGCGTCAGCAGGTTGATCGTGAACCCGAACACCTGCATCAGAAAGACCCCGCCGACGAGCGATAGCGGGATCGCCACGATCGGCACCAAGACGGTGCGGAAGGAGCCGAGGAACAGAAAGATGACGACCATGACGATCACCAGCGTGTCGCCGAGGGTCCGGAGCACCTCGCGGACGGCGCTGGAGATGTAGGTCGTGGCATCATAGCCGATCACCGCCTTCAGCCCGACCGGGAGGTCGCGCTGGAGGCCGTCCAGCTCCTGGCGGACCCGCTTGATCACGTCGAGCGAGTTGGCGGTGGGCAGCGGCCAGATCCCCATGAACACGGCGGTCCTGCCGGAAAAACGGACCTCCGCGTCGTAGTCCTCGGCCCCGAGCACCACGTCGGCGATGTCGGCCAGCCGCACGATGATCCCGCCGCGCTCGCTCACCACGAGGCGCTTGAACTCGTCGACCGTGTTGAGGTTGGTGTCGGCGGTGAGGTTGACCTGGATGTACTGCCCCTTGGTGCGGCCGAGGGCGGCCAGGAAGTTGTTGGCGGCCAGGGCCCGGCGCACCTGCGCGGGGCTCACGTTCAGGGCGCCCATCCGTTCCGGTTTGAGCCAGACCCGCATGGCAAAGGTCCGGGCGCCGAGGATGTCGGCCCGTTGCACCCCGGGGATGGCGGAGAGACGCGGCTGGACGACCCGCACCAGGAAATCGGTGATCTCGTTGTGGGCGAGGATGTCGGAGCTGAAGCTCAGGTAGGCCGAGGCAAACCGGCTGTCGGCCGACACGATGTTGATGACCGGCACCTCCGCCTCCGGGGGGAGGTCGCGGCGCACCTGGTCTACCTTGGAGCCGATCTCGGCCAGGGCCTTGGTGGAGTCGTAGTTGAGCCTGAGGCGCGCGGTGATCGTCGACAGGCCCAGGGTGCTCTGCGACTCCAGGTATTCGATGCCGTCGGCCGCGGCGATGACCCGCTCCAAGGGCGAGGTGATGAACCCGCGCACCAGCTCGGCGCTGGCGCCCACGTACGCCGTCGTCACGGTCACCGAAGCGATCTCGCTTGCCGGATACTGGCGGACGTTCAGGGCCCGGATCGCCTGCAGGCCGGCGACGATGATCAGCAGGTTGACCACGATGGCCAGCACGGGGCGGCGGATGAACAGGTCGGTGATCTTCATGGTCACCTGTTCTCGGGCGCGGGCGACTGCTCGAACTGAAGCGCCTTGGTGTTGTCGATAACCACCGCCTGGCCGGTGCGGAGCTTGAACACGCCGGTGCTGACGATCTCGTCCCCCTCCTTCAGCCCGTCGGTGACGGCAACGAAGTCGCCGCGTTTCTCGCCGAGCCGGATGAACTGCTGGCGGACTACCGTACCCCCCTCCCTGTATGCCTCCCCCGCACGGGGGGAGGGAGCAGGGTTATTCCCCCCCGCACTGGTTGGGGGAGGAGGTTCCTTCCCCCTTCCCGCACTAGCTGAGAGAGGGCGCTCTTGCCCCTCCCCCTTGACGGGTGAGGGCAGGGCGGGGGTGACGACTCCCGCACCAGTCGAGGGAGGAGGTTCCTTCCCCTTTCCCGCACTAGCCATGGGAGGAGATTCTTTCCCCTCCCCCTTGACGGGGGTGGGTGGGGTGGGGGTGACCACGAACACCGAGTCGCCGTACGGGGCGTACAGCACGGCCGTGGCGGGGATGGCGATCACGCGCTTGCGGACGGGGAGCCGGACCGCCACGGTGACGAACATGCCGGGCAGGAGCTTTTCCGCGCGGTTTGCCAGCGTCGCCTGGAGCTGGATGGTGCGGGTTTCCGCGTCGACCAGCGGGTTCACCGCCGTGATATGCCCCTCCACGGTCACGCCGGGAAGGACATCGCAGGTCACCCGTACCGGGAGGCCGGGGCGGAGCAGACCCAGCTGCTGCTGCGGCAGGCTGAAGTTGGCGAAGATCGGGTCCAGGGCCTGCAGCGTGACGATCGGGTCTCCCTCGCGGAGTATCTGCCCGAGGTTCGCCTGCCGGATGCCCAGGCGGCCGCTGAACGGGGCGCGGATCGTCTTCTTGGCGATCAGGGTAGCGATGGCGTCGGCCTGGGCCGTTGCCTGCTCGTGGCCGGCGACGGAGGCGTCGTAGTCGGCCTGCGAGACGATCCGCTCCGGCAGCAGCTGTCTGTTGCGGTCGAGGACGGTCCCGGCCAGCTTCGTCTGGGCGATGGCGCCGGCAATCTGGGCCTCTTCCGAGGCGGTGTCCTGGCGGATCAGCAGGTCCCCTTTCCGCACGTTCGTCCCCGGCTGAAAGGCGATTTCCACCACCTTCCCGGGCAGTTCGGCGGCAATGGTTACCCCCTGGACCGCAGTCAGAGAGCCGACGGCCGTGAGGGCGGTCTCCCAGGTTGCCGACCGGGCACGGGCGGTGGTTACCGTCTCCGGCGGCGGAACCGCCTTCCGGCCCGCTTCGTCCATTGCCCGGAACTGCAGCAGCTTGACGCCGGCCAGGACTGCGACGAAAATCGACAGGCAAAGCACGGTGAGTGCGATGGCTTTCTTCATGGTCGCGCCCGGGGTATCGTAGGGGTTGTCTCTGCTTGCTATGTAACCCAACTGGCTCCCCTGCTGAATGGGGGGTTCTCCGGTAGGTATCGGGTGGACAAATCTATGGTGCCGCGGCCGGCGCGGCATCGCCGGTCTGGGGGGGACGGTTCCACCATCCGCCCCCCAGCGCCTGGAACAGCGCCGCCGTATCGGCGAGGCGGGCGGCCTGCGCCTGCACCAGGTCGATCCGCACCTGCCGGTACTGGCGTTCGGCGCTGAGCAGGGAAAGGGCGCCTACGGCCCCCAGCGCGAACTGCTTCTCGGTGAGTGCGACGGTTGCTCTCGCCTCGGCCTCCGCCTCCGCCAGCGCCGCGAGGGTGCGGGCGTCCGCCTCCAGGGCCCTGAGCACGTCGGCCACGTTCTGGAAGGCCTGCAGGACCGTGGCCCGGTACTGGGCGGCGGCCTGGTCGTAGGCGGCAAGCGCGGCGCGCCGCCGGGCATCCAGCTCCCCGCCTCGGAACAGCGGCTGCAGCAAACCCGCCCCCAGGGAAAAGACGGAGGTGCCGCTGCCGAAGAGGCCGCCGATCCTGTCGGCCTCGGTCCCGTAGCTGCCGGTCAGCGTGAGCTGCGGATAGAGATTCGCCGTTGCCACCCCAACCTGGGCGCTGGCCGCGTGCAGCAGCTCTTCCGCGGCGCGGATGTCGGGACGCTGCCGCGCCAGCGACGAGGGCAGGCTCACCGGAAGCTCCTCGGGCAGCCGCAGGGTATCGATGCCGAATTCGGGCAGGGTCTCCGCTTCGTGGGGATACCGCCCCGCAAGCACGGCGAGCAGATGGCGGGTCTGGGCCAGTTCCTTTTCCAGCGGCGGCAGGGCGGCCCGGGTCCGGGCGATCTCCGTCCGCTGCGCCAGCAGGTCGGCGCGGGAAACGCTGCCGAGCCGAAGCTGACTGTCGATCAGGGCGAGCTGCCTCTCCTGCAGGCTGAGAATATCGCGCGTGACCGCCAGCCGGGCGCGGAGCGCCGCTTCCTTCACCGCGGTCGTGACGATGTTGGCGGTGAGCGCCAGATAGACGCCTTCGAGCTGGAAGCGCTGAAAATCGACCTGCGCCTGGAGCGCCTCCAGTTGGCGGCGCACGCCTCCGAACAGGTCGAGGGTGTAGGAGACGCTCACCGAGGCGTTGAACAGCGTAGAGGCCCCGGACCCGGTCCGGCCGGTCGCCGCCTCGGACTGCCGGGTGCGGTAGGCGGAGGCGGTCGCATCGACGGCGGGAACGAGCTGCCCCGCCTGGGCCTGCCTGATTTCCTGGGCCTGGAGGAGGGCCGCCTGTGCGGCGGCGGTGGTCGGGTTGTCCGCCAGGGCCCGGCGGATCAGCGCGGTCAGCGCCTCGGAGCGAAACAGGGTCCACCACTGCTCGGGGATGTCCCGGCCGGGGACGAAGCGCTGCGCCGCGCCGGCGCCGGGCGCAGCGGCCGTCTGAGCCGGGAAGGTCCCCCCCGTATAGGCGGCAGCACCCGGGTCATCGGGCCGCCGGTAGTCGGGTCCGACGGCGCACCCGCTCAGCGCCGCTGCCGCAAGCGCGAACCCCGCCATCAGGATGCAAAATCGGTTACGCATACAAACAACCTAATCATCGCCGTCGGGATGTCAAAGCCCGCCGCCGCGGCAACAGCGGAGAATGGTCTGCCCCGTACGGACGCCGGAGTAATGACGGCGGATGTCACCCCAGACGCCCGAGCGCCTCTGTTGCGAGTCTGCCGACGGTTACGGAACGGAACTCCCCCTGCTCGTACAGCCGCAGCGGTGCGGGATCGTCCTGGAGGCGCGCGATGCACCCCCGGGCCGCATCGACCCCCAGCAGGCCTGCCGCGCGGGCCGCAAGCCCCCGGACCTCCGGGTCTTCCGAAACCAGGTAGGGCATTAGCAGGACCGGCGCCTCCCCGGCCCGGAGAACGTCCGGCCGGGCAGCGGCCAGGCGTCCGATGCCCCACAGCAGGCCCCGCCGCAGGCCGGGCAGCTCCAGGGTGAAACCATCCGCCCGCATGCAGGCCGTGAGAAAAAAGGCATATTCCGCCGCGAGCCCCGCATGGTCGGCCATGATTTCCGCCAGCGCCTCGGGGGCCCCCCAGCCGACGCAGCCCGACTCGTCGTTCAGGTTCCACATCAGCCGCCGCATAATCGCGCGGGCGGCTTCGATGTCCTGGTCGGCGAGTTCCGCCGTCAGGATGCCGAGGCAGGAGACGGCGTGCCACTTGATGCGCTCCTCGGTGCGGCACAGGGCGCCGATCAGGGGTGAGAGCACCCGGCGGGGCGGGAGGCGGCGCAGCCCGGCCAGAACCGCCGCGAGCGGCCCTTCGCCGAGTATCGTGATGATCCTGCTGTTCGATTTCATCGGGATATCCGGACTGTCGGACCGGGTAGTTTGCCGCGGCGGGCCAAACCCCGGATCAGGGGAGCGATAGCTCCCGGAAACGGATCGCCGCCTCCGGCCCTCTGGCCTCCTCCTCGTGCTTGAAAAAGACGAAGGCGCGCTCCCAGTTCTGCGCGCGGATGTTCTCCCGCCAGCGCAGCAGGTCGGCCTCCCGGTACTCGGACCGGCGCAGCCGCAGGTACCCCCAGGAGGCCCCGCCGGGGAGATCGCCGGCCGGTTGTTCGTCCGTGTCGGCTGCGCAGAGGCTGTAGCCCCGCGCTGCGAGGAGTTCCAGGACCGCACCGGCGGGCCGGGCGGCGCCCCTGAACTCGAAGGCGCATGCCGCCCCGCCGGGGATCAGCCCGAGAAAGTATTCCATCTGCGCCGGTTCCGGCCGGAAGCCCTTGGGAAACTGGAACAGGACCGGCCCCAGTCTTCCCCCCAGGATCGCAAGCGTCCGGAAGAGGTACCCGGTCTCCTCGTCCACGTCCTTCAGCCGCTTCAGGTGCGTGATCGTCCGGGGCGCCTTGAAGGCGAACAGAAAATCGCCGGGGACCTGGTCCGCCCAGGAGCGCAGGAGGTTTTCCGTGGGCATGCGGTAGAAGGTGTTGTTGATCTCCACCGCAGCGAGGCGTTCCGCGTAGAACCGCAGCATCTCCGCAGCGCGGATTTGCGGGGGATAGAACTTCCCCTTCCACTCCTTGTAGCCGTAGCCGCTGGTGCCGACATGGATCTTCATCCCCGTGCCCCTCCTGTGCCGGCCGGCGGGACGCGCCGTTTCTTCCCCAAGGCCGGTCGAGCCTTGCCTGCCGCGGCTGATTCCGGCCGGGGCGTCTCGGCCGCCGCCTCGCGCGGGTCCTTGTCCGTGCGAAGCCGCAGGAAGACCGGCTGCCGCATGATCCCCTCGGCGGTCCAGCCGCTGAATTGCACCTCGCAGACCAGCTCCGGTCTTACCCAGGTGACCGGTGTATTCGTGGGCGGCTCGGTGCGGAAGGGGCATCGCTTCCGGATCAGGGGGCGGAGTCTCGCCGAGAGCTCCGCCAGCTCCGCGGCCCCGAGCCCGCCCCCGGCATGGCCGATGTACACCAGCTCCGCCCCTGCGTAGACGCCGAGCACCAGTGCGCCCAGGTGCCTTCGCCGCCCGCGCGGCTCCGTGAACCCCGCGATCACCCCCTCCTGGGTGAGATGCGTCTTCACCTTCAGCCATTGCCGGCTCCTCCGGCCGATCCGGTAGGGGCTTTGGGAGTGCTTGGCCACGATTCCCTCCAGCCCCTGTTCCCTGACCACCCGGAAGAACAGGATGCCCTCCCCGGCGACGTGGTCGCTGAATTTGACGTTCGGGACCGCCGGGAGGATCTTCTTCAGGAGCTCTTTGCGCCTGATGAGCGGGAGGTTCGTCAGGTCGCGGCCGGCCAGGTGCAGGAGGTCGAAGACGTAGTAGACAAGCTGCCCCTTCCCGGAGCGCGGGTAGTCCTGGAGCATCTGGAAGTGCGGGTGCCCCCGATCGTCCACGACGACGATTTCGCCGTCCAGGAGGGCCTCGAACCGGAATTCCCCGAGCGAATCGACGAGGGGCGGGTACTTCCCGGCCAGGGAGATCCCGTTGCGGGAGGTGAGCGACGCCCCGCCGTCCCGGACCGCGGCGATCGCCCGGTACCCGTCCCACTTCATCTCGAAGATCCAGTCGGGGTGGTCGAAGGGCTCCTTGACCAGGGTCGCGAGCATCGGCCGGATCCCCTGCGGCATCGGCCGCAGCGGCGCCAGCCGCAGCTCCGCGGCTTCCAGGGCCTCGCGGAGGCGGACCTGGTCGAGTTTCCGCCGGCGGGAAGGCGCGCGGGGATTGTCCGCGGAGACATCCTCCAGGGTACGGCCGGAGACCACGGAGCGGTTCTCCCGGAGGATGTCCCCGGCCGTCGCAAAGGGGTCCCTCTTCTTCAGCAGGAGCCAGGACTTTTCGTCGCTGCGCGTCTTCACCAGCGCGAATTCGCCCCGCAGCTTTTCACCCTCCAGGAGGAACTTCAGGTCGCCCTTCCGCAGCCCCTCCCGGAGGAGCCGCTCGCTTTCTTTTCGATCCCGCGCGGCGGGGTGGCGGTACACCCCCCTGTCCCAGATGATCACGCTGCCCGCGCCGTAATTGTGGTCGGGGATGATGCCCTCGAACTTGCGGTAGTCGAGCGGATGGTCCTCCACCATCACGGCCAGCCGCTTCACCGCAGGATCCAGCGACGGCCCCCGCGGGACGGCCCAGCTCTTCAGGACCCCCTCCATCTCGAGCCGCAGGTCGTAATGGAGCGCCCGGGCCGCGTGTTTCTGGATGACGAAGGCGAGCTCGGCGCCGCCCCGCTTGGCCCGGGGTTTGGGTTCGGGCGTGTCTGCGAAGGTGCGCTTCGCTGCGTAGGCCGTCAATCCGCCGGTGTGGTGAACCGGGCGGCCGTCGCCGAGCGCGGCGGGAAGCTTCTGCTTCCTCGTGAGCACCTCCCGGAAGAGGTCCCCCTGCCGTTCGGTCCGGCTCAGGGCCTCGGCATGCAGGACCTGCAGCCGTTCCGGATCGCCCCGCCCGCTCAGCCCCTCCAGCTCCTCCCAGGCCAGGGGGAAGGAGACGGAGGGCTTTTCCCGGGCCCGGAGCGAGTAGACGCAGACCATCGTCTTGGCGGCGTCGTTCTGCGACCAGTTGATGAAGACCTTGCCGCTGCGCTCTTCCTTGGCCATCCGCGCCGTCACCAGCTGCGGCTCGGTGCGCTGGAGGAGCTCCGCCACGGCCTTCGAGAAGCGCTTGGTGTCGCTGAAGGTCGCCGAGGCGCGGTTCAGCGGGACGTAGACGTGGAGCCCCTTCTGGCCTGAGGTCTTGACGTACCCCGCCAGACCGAGCGGCAGGAGCAGCTCCCGGAGGATCAGCGCCACCCGGGCGCAGGCGGGGATGCCGGCCCCCTCGCCGGGGTCCAGGTCGAACACCAGGGAATCGGGTGTCCCGGGGGAGGCGGCCCTGGCCAGGGGCACGTGCAGTTCGAGCGAGGCGAGGTTCTCCACCCAGATGAGCGTCGGGAGGTCGTCGATCAGGCAGGCCGTGAGCGGCTCCCCCTTGCCCCGGCGGACCTCCGCGGTTTTCACCCAGGGCGGGCGGTGGGCGGGGCAGCGCTTCTCGAAGAAGTACGCCTCGGCCACGCCGTTGGGGTACCGCTTCAGGGTCAGGGCCCGGCCGGCCAGGTGGGGCAGGATGTACGGGGAGATCCGGTGGTAGTATTCGAGGATGTGGGCCTTGGTGAAACCGTAGGACGGATACAGGTCCTTGTCCAGGTTCGTGAGGGTGAGTCTTTCCCCGGCAACCTCCGCGACCTTCTTCATCGCCGGCTCTTTTTCGCCTCGCGCATGCTCTCCTCCAGGGCCGCGATCAGGTCCACCGGCCCCTCTCCCTCCCGCTCCTCGAGGGCCGGGGCCTCCACCGGGGCCTGCTCCTTCTGCTTTTTCCTGAGGAGCTTGACGATCTTCGCCCGGCGCTCATCGGCGAACCGGTCCGGGTCGAAGTCGGCGGTCATCCCCCGGATGATCTTCCGCAGGCGCCCCCTGTCGTCGGGTCCGACGGCGTGCCCGCCGGCTGCGATCTCCCCGGCCGGGAGGACCTCTTCGCCGTAGTGGAGGGTGATCAGCGAGAGCGCCCCGGCGGTGCTGGCGATCGCGACGAGATACTCCCGCTCCCCCAGGACGAATTTTGCGAGCCCCGCCTTGTTCGTCCGGAGCAGCACCTCGACCAGCAGGCAGTAGGCCTTTTCGCCGCCTTTGGCGGGGACGAGATAGTAGGGGTGGTCGTAGAACAGCGGATCCACCTCCGCCATGTCGATGAACTCGACGATCTCGATCGTCCGGCTCCGTTCGGGAGACACCGATTCCAGCTCCTCGTCGGTGACCAGGATGTAGTTGTCCGGTCCGATCTCGTACCCCCGGACGATCTCCTCGGGAGGGACGATCTGGCCTTCCCGCGGACAGACCATCCTGCGCTGGAGCGGGGAATAGTCTTGGCGGTGGAGCAGGTGGAAGGAAACCCGGCCGGGCTCGACGGCCCGGACCAGGTGGACGGGGATCGCCACCAGGCTGAAGCTGATCGTCCCGCTCCAGATGGCCTGGCCGGGTCCCTCCTGCCCCCCGGGGAGGGGCGATGCGGACGGGGGCCGGGTTGAGCCGCGGTTTTTCATGCTAGGCAACCTTCCGCAGACTGGCCTCGAGGGTCCGGAGCAGGTTATCCGGCGTCGTGGGCTTCAAGCGCCGGGGCCGCAGGATGGCGATCTTTTCGCCGCGGGCCTTCTTCGCGATCAACTCCCGCAGCTTCTGCTGGTGCTCGTTGTGGAACTTCTCCGGCTGGAAGGGGGCCGACAGCTGAGCGATCAGGTCGCCCGCGATCCGCAGTTCCTTCTCGGACAGCGCGATCCGGGGCAGGGCCAGGGACTGCGCCGGGATCACCTCGTCGCTGTACCGCAGGGTGTTCAGGCGGAGGGTTGACCCGTGCATCTGCAATGCCCCGAGATAGGACCGTTTCCGCATGGTCCAGGTGCAGATGCCCTGCACGTCCAGCTCGGCCAGGGTTTCCGCCAGGGCGGGGTACCCCTTTGCCGGGACGTCCGGCTCCAGATAATAGACGCGTTCCACGAAGAGCGGGTCGATCTGTCCGCTCCGCACGAACTGGTGGACCTCGATCAGCCGGCTCGCCTCGGGGTCGGCCTGTTCCAGTTCCGCCGGGTCGACGAGGAGGTATTTCCCCTCCTCCACCTCGAACCCCCGGGCCTGTTCTTCCGCCGGCACCGGTACCTGCTCGTGGGCGCAGATCATCTGCTGTTTCAGTTTGACGCGGTCGCGCTTGTGGAGGAGGTGGAACTGGATCCGCTCTTCCCGGACCGCGGCATGGAGCTTCACCGCCACGTCGACGGTCCCGAAGTGGATGTTCCCTTTCCAGAGTGCCCGTGACGCCATGGACCACCTCTCCCGTTGCACGATTCGCCCCCTGCCCCTCCCGCGGCGCACCGTCGGAGGGGCAGGATGATTAACATTATGTATGGTGCGCGCCCGTGTCAAGGAACCGGGGCCCCCCGCTCAGGGCCGGTCGAGGGCCTCGCGCACCTTCCCGGTGAGGGCCTTCACCGAGAAGGGCTTCTGGAGGAAGTCGATGCCTTCGTCCAACACGCCGCGGTGGGCGATCACGTTGGCCGTGTACCCGGACATGAAGACGGTCTTCATCGCCGGGCGGAGCGGGCGCAGCCGCTCCTGCAGCTCCCGGCCGTTCATCTCCGGCAGGACCACGTCGGTGAGCAGCAGGTGGATCTCGCCGGGGTGGCTCCCGGCAAGGGCGATGGCCTCGCCCGGCGTCCGCGCCGTCAGGACCGTGTAGCCCTTCTCCGTGAGGGTCGTCTGCGCGATCTCGAGGAGCGACGCTTCGTCCTCCACGACCAGGATCGTCTCGGTCCCCGTCGGAGGCTTCGCCGCCCCTCCGGCCGGATCCCGCACCGCCGCGGCGGCATGCCGGGGCAGGTAGACCTTGAAGGTCGTCCCCTGGCCCGGTTCGCTGTACACGTTGATGAACCCGTTGTTCTGCTTGACGATCCCGTACACGGTGGCCAGCCCCAGCCCGGTGCCCCGGCCCAGCTCCTTGGTGGTGAAGAAGGGGTCGAACAGGTGTTCGATGATCTCCGGCCCCATGCCGGAACCGGTGTCGGAGACCGCCAGGAGCACGAATTGCCCCGGCACGGTCCCGTCATGCTCCAGGCAGTAGGACTCGTCGAACGGCACGTTGGCCGTCTCCAGGGTGACGGTTCCCACCCCCCCGATGGCGTCGCGGCTGTTGGCCACCAGGTTCACCAGGATCTGGTGGATCTGCGTGACGTCCATCCGGACGCTCCCGAGGTTCTTTGCCGGCACCCAGTGAAGCGCGATCTCCTCTCCGATCAGCCTGCGGAGCATCCGGATCATCCCCTGGACCGTATCGTTCAGGTCGAGGACCTGCGGGTTGATCGTCTGCTTCCGGGCAAAGGCCAACAGCTGTCCGACGATCTCCGCCGAGCGGCCGCCCGCCGCGATGATCTCCTGAAGGTGCCGGTGGACCCGCTCGCCGGGGTTGACCCGGTCCAATGCCGCCTCGGCATTGCCGATGATGATCCCGAGCATGTTGTTGAAATCGTGCGCCACGCCGCCGGCAAGCCGCCCGATCGACTCCATCTTCTGGGCCTGCCTAAGCTGCGCCTGCAGTTTCTCCTTCTCCTCCTCCTGCCGCTTGCGCTCGGTCACGTCCCAGACCGTCGAGATCATCAATTGCCGGTCCGGGACCGGGATGTTCCGGGCGGTTATGTACCGCGTCTCCTCGCCCGCACGGGTCAGCGGGATGTCCGTCCAGTGCATCCGCGCCGGGTCGCCGCTGGCGCAATCGTCGAGCACCCGGTTCCTGATCTCCTCCCGGAACTCAGGGTCCTCGTACACGTCGTCCCAGAAGGCGTCCGGGTCGGCGAGCCGCTCGCGGGTCGTCCGGTAGAACCGGGGGAAGTTGTCGTTCATGTACTCGGCCACGGCGGGATTCACCGAGTTGACGGCGACCCCGATGGGAAGGTTGTCCAGGACCGCCTTGATGAAGGCCTCGCGATTCCTGACCGCCTCCTCGGTGGCCTTGCGCTCGGTGATGTCCTCGAACACGGTGGCGAACTGTCCCTTGCCCGGCGAGAAGACGGAAATCAGGAAGCTCTTTGCCATGGGGGCGAAGGTCGTCTCGAAGATCGTCGGTTCCCCCGTGAGGGCGACTGCGGCGTAGACGTCGAGAAAGGGCGCAGTTTCGGTTCCGTACAGCTCCGACGCCCGGCGTCCGATGGCCTGCTCCCGGCTGAGGCCGGTGATCTTCTCATAGGCGCGGTTCACGTCGAGGATGACGTAATCGACCGGGGTCCCGGCTTCGTCGAGGCAGATCTGATGGATGGCCATTCCCTCGTTCATCGACAGGAACAGGGAGCGGAACCGTGCCTGGCTCTCGCGGAGGTCCTCCTCCATGCGCCGATGCTCGGTCGTGTCGATGATGAACCCTTCCAGCCCGACCACCTTCCCGTCGCGGACGATCGGGTTTGCCGAGAAGCTGTGGTGCCCGGTGGATCCGTCCCGGCAGCGGCGGGTGAATTCGCCCGCCGGGATGGGGCTGCCGTTCAGCAGGCTTTCGACCGTTCGCTGCGCCTTCTCGAGATCGTCTTCGATCTGGGTGGTGGCAAAGTGCTTGCCGATGATCTCGTCGGCAGACTCGTAGTTGTGCAGGCGGAGCCAGGCCCGGTTCACGACCCGGAAACGGCCCTCCCTGTCGATGGAGAAATACCCCGCCTCGGTGTTCTCCACCGCCCTGCGGAACCGCTCCTCGCTCTCGCGCAGTTCCTCCTCCGCCCTCCGGCGTTTTCGCTCCTCCCGGACGATTCCCCAGGATGTCATCGCATGATAGGATAAGGCGAGGCTGCCCGCCAGGAGGATCAGGATCACGCCGATCAGCTTGTTCCGGAAACCCTGGATGGAGGCGATGACCTCGTCCTCCGAAGTGGCAACGACGATCGACCAGAAGCTGTCGGCGATCCGCGCCGGGAGATACACCGCGTGCTTCTTGACCACCTCCGCCTTGTGGTCGCGGATTTGGTCGAACAGATAGGTCGTGGTTCCCTGGTTCCCCTTCACCATCTCCCGGGCCATGGCGACGATGGTGGGAAAATCCCGGCAGTTGTCGAAGACCGAATTCCCCGCGTGCCCGGGCACGGGACAGTACAGCTCTATCCCGTCCCGGTCGATCATCCAGGCGTATCCCGCGCCGCCGACGGCGATGTCCTCCAGGAACGACTTCGAGATGGCCCCGAAGTCCAGGATGACTGCGAGCGTTCCCCGGTACTCTTTTTTGTCGAACACCGGCACGTGCAGCGTCACGGCCCGGAATCCCTGGACCGTGGTGAACACGCCGCTCAGGACCGGGCGGTGCGTCCGCATGATCTCCCGGATGTGCCGCTGATCCGATATGTCGGCGCCGACGTGGGTCGTGCCGTGGGGAAGCGTGTACAGAATCCGCCCCTCCCGGTCGACCCGGGTGATGCCCTTGATGTCCTGCGGGCGGCTCCGGAGGATGAACTCCATCTGCCGCTTCCCCTCGTCGTCGAGGCGGATGAGGGAGCGCCGCTGGCCGGCGTTGGCAAGGAGGCTGGTCCAGTGGGCGAAGAAGGCCTCGATCCCCTTGGCCGCCTGTTTCGCGTGGATCGTCTGGCGCGCGTTGAGGTCGGCGATGGCCATCTCCTTGGCATCCTGGTAGAAGGTGTGGAACAGCAACAGGCAGACGGCGATCCAGAGCGACAGGGCGAGGAATATGTATGCGCGTTTCATGAACGTGCCTCCCGGGAATCTGCAATCAACGGCGTAGGACGATCGGCTCGGTTTCCGAGAATGGCGCGGCGGGATACGGTAACTCTCGCCCTGGGTGGGCATGCTACCACAGTTCCGCGGGAGAGTAAACGGCTGCGCCGCCGAAGCTCAAACGGAGCGGGGGAGGTCCGGCCGGACCTCCCCCGCTCGCTCTTCCGATCTGCCGCAGCGAGGCGGCTGCGGGGCGCCGGGGGGCCTATTTCTTCTTGGCCCGCTCCGCTTCATACTTGGTCAGGGCCGCGGTGTAGTATTCCCAGACGCCCCGGGTGGCGTTGAACCCGCTCGCTTCCTGTTTCTTCACCATGAAGTCCTGGGCGACTTTGATGGCGTTCGTGTTGCTCTTCTGGTCCGCATCGCTCAGGTTGCGGGTGACCACGTTGTACTTGGCGTTCCACTCCTTGTAGAAGGTCTGCTCGTCGTCGAACTGCTTCTGCGCCATCTTCATGCCGTACTCCCTGCGCAGGTCGAGGAGGATCTTCTGGACGTTCGGCGGAAGCCCCTTGAAGGTCTTCAGGTTCATGAACACGCCCGAGGCGAGCGAGCCGCCCGCGTTGATCAGGTGGATGCACTTGGCGACCTCGTAGTGCTTGAACCCGTTGCTCAGCACCACGGCGCCGTCGAAGGCGGAGATCGTCCCCCGGTCCACCGCCTCGTAGATGTCGGGGTAGGGCATGAAGATCGGGTTGGCGCCGAGGGTCTCGTAGTACTTGGCCCGGGCCCCGCCGTAGGTCCGCAGGGTCTTTCCCTTCAGGTCGGCCAGCGACCCGAAGCATTTCTTGGTCATCAGCTGGGTGTGGCCGCTGATGTGGGGCATCATCTGGACGATGTTTTCCCGCTCCAGCTCGGCCTTCAGCTCCTTCTGGTTTTCCATGGTGTCGTACAGGGCCAGGACGGCGGCGACGTAGTCGTTGCGGAAATTTCCCGGGTTGTCGGTGATCATGAACAGCGGCAGCTGGCTGGGGTGGTAGGTGCTGCTCAGCCAGGTCAGGTCGGTCATGCCCGTCTGCACGGCCTGGAGCCCGTCCTTGTGCTTGGTCAGCGATTCCATCCAGAAGGTCTTGATCTTGACCTTGCCCCCGGTCCGCTTGTCCACTTCGTTGGCCCACCAGGAGTGCATCTCCCCGTGCCAGGATTTCTCGGTCACGTAGGTGCTGTACTTCAGGGTCACCGCATCCGCGGCCATGCAGGGCGCCGCCAGCAGTGCCAGCAGGCAGGCCGCGCCCAGCGCCCATCCGATCCCGCAACTCATTCTCTTCATCTCTTTGCCCTCCTCCGTTGAGAAATGTGGAACACTATGCCTGCATCAGGAGCTTCTCCTGATCCTCCTCCTTGATCTTGGCGTACCGACTGTTGCCCCGGGCCCTCTGGACGCACTTGACCACGTTGATTGCCAGCTGGACCACCAGCATCGTCATCCCCAGGGCAAAGATCAGCTTGAACGGCCAGAGGGGGAACCGGTACACCCCGATCCGCATCTCCCAGATGCCCACGCTGCGGAAGGCCTCCTTCCAGGCGCCGAAGGCGAGAAACCCGAAGGTCAGCGTCCCGAGGAAATTCGCGAAGGCGTCCAGTCCGTGCTGCGCCGATGCGGAGAACCGGTCGGTCAGGAGGGCCACGTTGATGTGCCCCCCCTCCAGGGCGACGATGGCCACCCCCAGGTAGACGGAGATGACCAGGAGGCTCTCCACGGCCTCCAGCGAGCAGGGGAAGGGCATGAACAGCTTCCGGCCGACGGCGTTGAGCACCTCGATCAGCGTCATCAGCAGGAGCGGGGCGCTGATCAGGTAGATCCCCCACTTCTCCAGTTTCGTTTCGTAGAAGATGATCATCTTTTCCATAGCCGCGCTCCTTCTCCCTTTGGCCCCTGCCCGCTTTGTCCTCACCCCGCGCCGTCTACCGCGTCATCATCCGGGGAAGCCACAGCGACAGCTCCGGGTAGACGCAGATGATCAGCGTGATCAGGAGCATCAGCGGCAAGAACAGCATCGCGCCGGCGAAGATGTCCGCGAGCTCCACCGACGAGCCCATCGCCCCCTTCATGACGTAGCAGTTGAGCCCCATCGGGGGGGTGATCGCCCCGAGCACCGCGATCATGCTGATGTACACCCCGAACCAGACCAGGCTGCCGCCGTGGGCCGTGATCAGCGGCGCCACCACGGGCAGGGTGAGGATCATCATCGAGATGGCGTCCAGGAAGCAGCCCATGATGAGGTACAGGATGGTGATGACCAGCAGGACCCCCCAGAAGGGGAAGCCCATCTTGGCGACCCATTCCGTGATCGACGAGATGACCCCGGTGACCGACAGGAAGGCGGCGAAGATCGACCCGGTCCCGAAGAGGAGAAAGATCATCGCGCTCGCCTTGGCGCTGTCGATCGTCGCCTGCTTCACCTTTTCCCAGGTGAATTTCTTCCGGTGGATCAGAAGCAGCAGCGAGCCGACCACGCCCACGGCGGCCGCCTCGTCGGGGGTGGCCCAGCCGGCGTAGATCGTCCCGAGGACCGCGCCGAACAGCACCACCACGGCCCAGAGGTTCTTCACTGCGGCCAGCTTGGCCTTCCAGGAGGTGTCGACGCCGGTGGTCTTGGGGGCCCAGGAGGGGACGAGCCAGCAGAAGATGACGATCGCCACGGCGAACACCCCGGCGTAGATGATCCCCGGGATGATGCCCGCGATCAGGAGCTGGCCGATCGAGGTCTCGGTCATCACGCCGAACACCACCATGATGATGCTCGGCGGGATCAGGACGTCGAGCCCGCCCGCCGACGCCACCACCCCCAGGGCCAGCCGCTTGTGGTAGCCGCTCTTGATCATCTCCGGGACGGCCATCTTCGAGAAGACCGCGCACTCCGCCAGGCTGGAGCCGGAGCAGGCCCCGAAGATCGCGCAGGCGTACACCGTGGCCACGGCGAGTCCCCCGGGGACCTTCCCGAACCAGGCCCGGGCCGCGTCGTAGGAATCCCGCGACAGGTCCGCGTAGTAGGCCAGGTAGCCCATCAACAGGAACAGGGGCAGGGCGGAAAAGGTGAAGTTCGAGGTGTGGGAGTAGACCTCCAGCGGGATGAACTTGACGACCGTCTGGAGGCCGTAGACGTGCAGCAGCCCGAGGGTGCCGACGGTCCCCATCGCGTAAGCGATCGGGACCCGAAGGAAGATCAAAAGGACAAACAAAACACAACCGGAAATCCCCACGTACAAATGATCCATGCAATTCTCCTGGTAGTCTTCCGGCACTGCGGCAAGCCGCTGTCCGCGGTAGGCCTAAAGACAGGGTCATCCCCGCCGACCGCGTGAGCCTGCGGTGCGGCCCGGGGCGGGATGGAGAGCTCGACCGCCGCGGGGCGGCGGGGTAAGCGATATTTCCGTTCAGGTCGAAAGAGCGTCGGGGAGGATCGGTCCCGGGGGCGATTGCATCGCCGGACGGTTACGAACGCCTCCCGGAGAGGGGTGGACGGTCTGTCCGCTGGTTGGTGCGGGTTGAGGATAGGGAAAGCGCCACGCGATGTCAAGGGTATTTTTGAGGGCCGGATTGCCGCGTCCGAGCGGGCGATTCTCCGGCCATTTGCGGCTTGCACCGGGGTGGGGTTTGGTTTATACAAGGGGCCGTCCAGGTTGCCGTTTCGGCCCCGGAGCCGAACCCTCACACCGCGGTGAAAAAGGCAATGACACCCCCAGAGTCCCGTCGCCCAAGACGCCGGTACGACCCCTGTCCTACGGGCCGTTCCGGTATCGACCTGTACAGCAACGACGTGGGCGGTCCCTCGCCTAGTAGGACGTATCAAGCGGAACGTTGGAGTTGACCCGTTTTCGACAACCGCGGAGGCACTATGAAATCATCCAAGACCGCTGGAGTACTCGTGATGGTGATCCTGTTGACCTTCGCAACGGCCGCGTTTGCCTATGAGGCGCCCAAGGTCACGCAAACCAAACCGCCGGCCCCCCAGTCAGCCATCTTCATCGGGAACAGTTTCTTCTATTACAACAACAGCATGCACGGCCACGTGCGCAATATCATCGGCGCGGCCGACAAGAAACAAGCTTTTCGCGGGACGTCGTTGACGATCAACGGCTCCGGGCTCGACTGGCACAACGTGGAGGCCTATTTCCAGCCGAACGGCATCGGCCGCTATTCCTTCGTGGCCGACAACAAGGTCAAGTTCAACAAGCTCGACAAGCTGTTCGATGTGGCCATCATGATGGACTGCAGCCAGTGCCCGGTCCACCCGGATTTGAAAGGCATCTTTGCGGAGTATGCAAAGAAGCACAGCGATACGGTGCGCAAGCACGGCGCCGAGCCGATTCTCTTCATGTCCTGGGCCTACTCCGACGCACCCGAAATGACCGAACAGCTTGCCGATGCCTACGTGAAGGTCGGCAACGCAAACGACGCCCTGGTGATCCCGGCCGGGCTGGCCTTTGCCAAGTCCATCGCGCTGCGGCCCGATCTGAATCTGTACGTGCCGGACAAGCGGCATCCGAGCCTCATGGGCACCTACCTGGCCGCCAATGTGGTATACGCGTCGCTGTTCAGGAAATCGCCCGTCGGCAACGGCTACACCGCCGGGCTGGACCCCGCCGTGGCAAAGCATCTGCAGACCGTCGCCTGGGATACGGTGAAGGATTTCTTCAAGATTCAGTAGATAATGGAATGAGCGGCCCGCATAGCACACGGCTATAAAGAATTGCCGTTGACATATGTTAGCAGATTTGCTAACCTGGCAGCCTTGACGTATTCCATCGTCTACTTCCATACGCGGGTAAAGGCCGAGATCGAAAACTGGCCCGACGGCATATTAGCCGACTACGCGCGGATTGTAGAATTGTTGATAGAGTTTGGACCGAATCTGCGCATGCCTCATTCACGAGCTATGGGCGGCGGTCTCTTTGAATTGAGGGCTCGAGGTCAAGAAGGCATCGGACGGGCGTTTTACTGTTTTGCCATCGGTCATCGGGTGATCATTCTTCATGCGTTTGTCAAGAAGACACAGGAAACGCCGGAACGGGAACTCAGGTTAGCCCGGAAACGGATGAGAGAGGTTCAGAATGGGTGAATTGAAATATAGACCGGTTGCGCACGACCACGAGAAATTTCTCAAGAATGCCCGGAAGCGCGAAGGGTTCCGGAAGGCATACGACAGCCTGGAAGAGGAGTATACCCTCATCCGCGAAATGCTTGCGGCGCGTTCAAAATCGGGGCTCACGCAGGAGGCGGTGGCGGAGTTGATGGGAACCACAAAAAGCGCGGTTTCCCGCTTGGAATCCGCCGGAAAGCACGCGCCGTCCATGACAACCCTGAAGAAGTATGCCCGTGCTGTGGGCTGCGACCTGAAGATCGAATTCATACCAAAAGCAGGGTCATCGAAACAGGAAACCGGCAGCGCAAAGCGGCGGGCCGGTTGAGATGCGCGGGGAGCGAACCGCACCGAAGCGTTGGGGGTTGATAATAATCTGTCCTTAGCAGAATGTTATTGCCCAACTGATAGGAGGCAATTATGCGCAAGGCCTTTCTGTGCCACTCTAGCAAAGATAAGGAGGCAACAAGCGTCACTATATTCTGAAGAGATCAGAACAGATTTCCAGCGGCATGAATGGGTAGTATCTGTTGACGAAGATATCGACGTTTCAGTTGAAATAGAATGATCAAAGTGCAGTGAGGCTTAACATATGTATTACATTTCATTGCTACTGGTAAGGGCCAGTATTTTGTTTCATTTCATATATAATAGGTACCCTGGGGCCATAGCTCCATAGCTCTCGACAACCCCTTTTTGAAAGGAGAACACATGCACCAGAAAGACGATGACGTACAGAAACCGGCAATCGATCCCCCCACCTCCGCCCCCGGCATCCCCCGCCGTACCTTCCTGAAAGGGATGCTGGCCACCGGGGCGATGACCTCGCTCAGCGCCATGGGCGTGCTGGACCTGCGCTGGGCCGAGGCAGCCGGGAGCCCCGGGGAGCGGAACCTCTACCAGAAGATCATCGCGGCCCACCTGGGAAGCGGCGAGATGAAGGCCGGCAGCGAAATCGGCCTGATCGTGGACTCCACCCTGACCCAGGACGGGCTGGGGGTGATGTCCTACCTCCAGTACGAGGCCATCGGGATCCCCCGGGTGAAGACCAAGCTCTCCGTCTCCTACGTGGACCACCAGACCCTGCAGGACGGGTTCGAGAACGCCGACGACCACCGCTACCTGGACTCGGTCACCGACAAGTACGGCATCCTCCACTCCCTGCCCGGGAACGGCATCTGCCACCAGCTCCACCTGGAGCGGTTCAGCCAGCCCGGCTGGACGCTCTTGGGCGGCGACAGCCACACCCCCACCTGCGGCGCCGTGGGGATGCTGGCCATGGGCGCGGGCGGGCTGGACGTGGCCGTAGTCATGGGCGGGGGGCAGTTCTATCTCAGCTACCCCAAGGTCCTGAGGATCAACCTGAACAACAAGCTTAGGCCCTGGGTGTCGGCCAAGGACATCGTCCTGGAGGTGCTCCGCACGATCACCACCAAGGGGAACGTGGGCTGGGCGATCGAGTACGGCGGCACGGGCCTGCAATACCTGACTGTGCCGGAGCGCGGCACCATCGCCAACATGGGCGCCGAGGCCGGGGTGACCACCTCCCTCTTCCCGAGCGACGAGGTGACCCGGCAGTACTTCAAGGCCCAGCATAGGGAGGACCAGTGGTCGGAGCTGAAGCCCGATGCCGGGGCACACTACGACAAGACGATCGACATCGACCTTTCGGCCATCGAGCCGAACGTGGCCCTGCCCCACTCCCCGGACAACGTGAAGAAGGTCCGGGAGGTGCAGTCGATCAAGGTGGACCAGGTGTGCATCGGGAGCTGCACCAACTCCTCCTACTACGACCTGATGATGGTGGCCGGGATGCTGAAGGGGAGGAAGGTCCACCCGGGCCTCAGCGTGGCCATCGCCCCGGGGAGCCGCCAGGTCCTGGAGATGATCTCGGCCAACGGCGCGCTCCAGACCATGATCTCCGCGGGCTGCCGGATCATGGAGGCGGCCTGCGGGTTCTGCGTGGGCGCGGGCCAGGCCCCGCCCTCGGGCGGGGTCTCGGTGCGGACCAGCAACCGGAACTACAAGGGCAGAAGCGGCACCGCGGACGCGAACGTGTATCTCACGAGCCCCGAGACGGCCGTGGCAACTGCCCTGACCGGCGTCCTCACCGACCCGGTCACCCTGGGGATGGTCTGCCCCCGGGTGGAGCTCCCGGCCTCGTTCCCCATCGACGACAGCATGATCATGAAGCCCACCGGCAAGAAGGAGGTGCGCCGCGGCCCGAACATCGGCACCCCGCCCTCCAACACCCCGATGCCGGCGGAGCTGAAGGCCAAGGTCGCGATAAAGGTGGGCGACAAGATCACCACCGACCATATCGCCCCCTCGGGCACGGTCAACAAGTACCGCTCCAACATCCCCAAGTACAGCACCTTCATCTTCAAGAACGTGGACGAGAAGTTCCCCGAGCGGTGCGCGGCGATCAAGAAGGAGGGGCTCGCATCGGCCATCGTGGCGGGGGTGAGCTACGGCCAGGGCTCCTCGCGGGAGCACGCGGCCCTCTGCCCCATGTACCTGGGCGTGCGGACCGTCATCGCCAAGGGGATCGAGCGGATCCACCTGGATAACCTGGTCAATTTCGGGATCGTGCCTTTGACCTTTGCCGACCCCGCCGACTACGACAAGATCAAGGCGGGCGACGTGCTCGAGGTCGAGGACATCCAGGGGGTGCTGGACAAGGAGACCAAGGAGGTGCGGCTGAAGAACGTCACCCAGGGTGCGACCTACGCGGTCAAGTGCGAGGTGAAGCCCCGCCAGCGGGCGATCATCAAGGCCGGTGGGCTTCTGAACTACACCCGTCAGGGCGGGAAGGCGTAAGGTAGAAGCAAAACACGGGGCGGCCGGAACAGACCGGCCGCCCCGCCACGTCGCCGTTTCGGACCTCATGATTGTCAATCCGGCGGAGGCCGGAATCCAGGCCCTTGCTGGACACCGCGTGCCGTATGACGTTTCTTATGTTCGCTTGCGGGAGTATAAAGAAGCGGCTGGAGTGTTTCTTGGAGGGTGTTGTATTGACTAAGAAGGTAATTGGAATCGCGTCCTGCTTGTTTGTCCTGCTCATATGCTCCGGCTGCGGCAAATCCTCCGACAGAGGGAACCCGGCAGAGAATCCCGAGAGTGCCGTACGGGGCGTCGTCAAAGCAATCGGCCAGGAAGGCGCGGCTGCCGGGCAGTTCACCCTTCCGGAATCGATCGTTCAAGACGCGGCGGGGAACATCTACGTTGCCGACACATTCAACGACAGGGTCCAGAAGCTCGATCCGTACGGCAACCATATCCTGAGCTGGGGGAGCAGCGGCGACGGAGACGGGCAATTCAGGGGGTGCCGGGGGCTGGCAATCGATTCCGCAAGTAACGTCTATGTGACGGATGTCGTACTGCACCGCGTTCAGAAATTCGACTCCGCGGGAAATTTTATCACGAAATGGGGAAGCGAAGGCACCGGGGCGGGTGAGTTTTCAGCCCCTTTTGATATCGCGGCGGATTCCGCGAATAATGTCTATGTCGTCGATGCCAATAACAACCGCATCCAGAAATTCGACTCTTCCGGCCGCTATCTCGGCCAGTTCGGGACGAAAGGGACGGCAGACGGCCAGTTCGATGAACCCATCGGGATTGCCATCGACCGCAACGACAACATCTACATCGCCGACGGAGGGAATAACCGCATCCAGAAATTTGACGGGGGCATGAGATTCGTCGGCACGTGGGGAGCGGCGGGAACCGGGGACGGCCAATTCTCCGGTCCTTACGGCCTCGCCGCCGATCAGGATGGAAATATCTACGTCACGGATATCGGCAATAACCGCATCCAGAAGTTCGACGCCTCGGGACGGTATCTGGGGAAGGCGGCGCACGCAGGCTACGGGGAAGGCGATTTGTTCGAACCTGCCGACGTGATCGTGGATCGATTCGGCAATCTCTACATCGTCGACGGGAATAACCACCGGGTCCAGATCTTTTCGCCGGCAATCTTCACTGCATCTGCCGCAGCCGCCCGGCAAGCGGCAGTTTCGGCATCCGACTCGCCGGCCGCCCATCCGACCGCCAGTTGGATGAAGGATGTTGCGGCATCCAACAGCGCCTTCAAGACCAGTCCGTTGACCACCCTTCTCATCCCCGGGACCCACGATACCGGGACCTACGGCATCACAGCCGGCTCGGACATGGCCGATGACGGCAACTTCAACGGGGAGAAGCTCGTAACCGACATAACCGGGAAAGTCACCGGCTGGTGCGACAAGGACTTCACGTGCAAGCACACGCTCGGCAAGCTCCTCCACAGCCTGGTGGATCCCATAAACAACGCTGCCGTTTCCATCGCCAAATCCATACAGGCGCCCTGGAGCAAGAGCCAGGATGAAACGATTCTGCAGCAGCTCAACGGGGGCATCAGATTTCTGGACTTGCGGGTCCAGGCATACCAGCCGAATAAATTCCAGACCGACTTTCTGATTGTCCACTCCATGGTCAGTGTGCATTTGTCCGCCGTTCTCGACGATATTGCCACCTTCTGCAGCACTCCCGCCAGCTCGCAGGAAATTATCCTGCTGGTCATCAATAAGGTCTACGACATGGGTGGCCATCACGACGCGCTGGTGAACCTAATCGAGCAGAAACTGGGGCCCCAGGCCGCCGGGGGCCAGTCGCTGCTGATAGAACGGGCGGACCCTTCGACGGTCAGTCTGAATTCGCTCTGGACAGGGCGCGGCAGGGTAATCGTGTTTTACCCGGACTACGAAACGGTGAAGAAGCACCCGACCCTATGGCTGAAGAACTCGGGCGACGGCAACACGGTTGAGGCCCACACCACCAGCGACATCACCATGTCCAGCGCCATGGTGAACTACTGGCCCCAGACGAAGGACAGCGATTATCTGCTGCGCAGTCTCCCCGGCTACCGGTCTTCATTCCTGAGCTCGCCCCTGGACGATTACCGCAAGCACTTCTATGTGTCGCAGCTGGTACGGACGCAGGACGGGGAAGCGATAGCGATCGGGGTGGAAAGCGATGTCTTCAGCCTGTTTTCGGACAAGCTGAGCAAGGTCGAACGGTACGCGTTCAAAAAATTATGGAAAGCATTGGGGCTTCACATGCCGCCGATTATCGGTCCGTCGAACCTGCTCGATTGGGGTGAGGAGACCAACGACGATGTGACAGGACCGTTCCTCGAGCGTCTCGATCCCGCGCTCAAGTGGAATATCCTGATGGCGGACAACTACAGGAAGGGCACCTACAAGAATAAGCCGGTGGACTTTGTGCAGCAGATTATTTCGTACAACCTCCGCCAGTGACGTTGCCGGTGGATACAAAGTGAGCCGCTTCGGGATCCGGCACGACGTATTGCCTGTTCGCGTGCCCAAGTCCTGCCGAAGCGGCTGGCGTAACGTGTAAGGAGGTCCTGTGTCCCAGGTATTCATCAGGCCGGCAACGTATGAACCGGACGCGCTCCGGCCGCTGGTCTTCGCGCTGATGGACGCCATGGGCGGCGCTGAGCTGTCCCGCTCCTGCCGCGTCCTGATCAAGCCGAACCTGCTGAGCGCGGCCCGGCCGGACCATGCCGTCCTCACGCACCCCGCCGTGGTCCGGTGCGTCGTCGAGTACTGCCTGGACAAGGGGGTGCGGCCGAGCGTCGCCGACAGCCCGGCGATCGGCTCCTTCGCGACGATCCTCCGGGTGAGCGGGCTCGGCGCGGCCCTGGCGGGGACCGGCGTGGAGTGCAGGCCCTTCCGGGATTCGGTCAAGGTCGACGTGGGCGAGCCCTTCGGGGAGATCGACCTTGCCGCGGAGGCGATTCGGGCGGACGTGATCGTCAACCTCCCGAAGTTCAAGACCCACAGCCAGATGCTTCTCACCCTTGCCGTCAAGAACCTCTTCGGCTGCGTCGTGGGGTTCCGGAAGCCCGAATGGCATCTGCGGGCCGGCGCGGACAGGCAGGCCTTTGCCTGGCTCCTGGTGCGGATCGGCCGGACCCTCCGGCCGAGCTTCAACCTCCTCGACGGCGTCCTGGCCATGGAAGGGCAGGGGCCGGGCCGCAGCGGCGTCCCCCGCAAGCTGGGGATCCTGATGGCCGGGAAGGACCCCTTTGCCGTCGATTCCGTTGCGTGCCGGGTGGTCGGTCTCGATCCGGGGGACCTCCCGCTGCTGAAGGCCGCTGCGGCAGAAGGCCCCCTGCCTGAGCCCGCCATCGACGGCGCGCTGCCGGATGTACGCAGCTTTCGCCTCCCCCGCCTGACGCCGCTCCTGTACGGGCCGCAGTTCCTCCACGGGTTCACCCGGCGGCACCTGCTCCAGCGGCCGGTCTGCGACGCGAAGCTCTGCCGGCTCTGCGGCGAATGCGTCACGATCTGCCCTGCCCGGGCCATCTCGCAGGAGGGAGAGGCGCTCCGCTTCGACTATGACCGGTGCATCCGCTGCTACTGCTGCATCGAGGTCTGCCCGGCCGCCGCCCTCCGGTCCGCCGACACATTGCCCGGAAGGGTATTCCGCCGGCTGATCTTCCCCGCCCGCTGAAGCGGCTCCCCACTCGTCACTCTCCGGTGTGCCATGGAGCCATTCCGGCGTCGAATCCGTTCATTCCGGCGTTCACCGGCACGGGGAGTCTTGGCGCACATTCATGCGGGAATACCGGAGGTTCTTTTCAGTCAGCGGCCGAGAGGCTTCTTCTTGTCGGCGCTTATGTGAAGCTTGCAGTGGAGGCATCTGCGCAGGTAGAGGGGGGTCATGCCGTAGACGTGAAAATAGTTGCCGCACCGGGGACACCGGGCAGTGCTCACGAAGAATACGGCAATGATGAGGACGACCAGCCAGACGCCGAAAACCACTGCGGTGATCCGGTCGGAATGGGTCAGATGCAAAGAGAGCCATATGGCCGGCACGTAGACAAGAAGCAGCCCCCAAAGAAACCAGCGACGCTTCCGGACCTTCCGCAGGCCTGATCCGATTGCGGACGGGTCTCCCCCTATCGGCTCGCCCATGACCCTCTGCACGCCCTTCTCAATCCCATAGTTCCGTTCCCTGCCGGACCGACGATGGTACCAAGCGCCGTAGGAAATCCTCCCTGCGATCATGCCTCCCTGTGCCGATTCTTGCAAGGACCATTCGCGCTCGGGCAAGGCGCCATATGTCGGGCATAATTCCCCTTGACACCCAAGCCATGGTTCCCTGATACTCGACCCACGCAAACGCGCGTTCTTCTTCAGGTCGCACATCGGGGTAGCTTGAAACGGGTTCCGCCGTGAAGATCAGCGGGCCGGTGGTGTGACGAGCATCCACTCTGGGGGATGCGCCGCAGACGGTCGTAATCGATGCGAGAAAAGAGAAGACATCTGCTGGGAGCGCTGGTCCTGCTGTCGGTAACGACTCTCCAGGCAGGGGGGGCCGTCGGTGAGGCACGCGCTTCCGCCCCGGGTGATCGGGCCGCTCACCGCGAACAGAGCGGGGCGATGGCGTTTCCTTTCGACGGTCCCGTGAAATACCCCTTCACGAAGCGCGATTCGCATGCCTGCGGACGCTGGGGGGCAGGATCCCAGGATTATCCCTATTTCGGCGCGCCGCGGGACGGCAGCGCCAGAAAGCACGGGGGGATCGACCTGTACCCCCTGAAAGGGGAGGGCGCACCGGTCAAGGCGATCCAAGACGGAACAGTGATCAGGCGCTCCCCGTTTTACAAACGAGCGAACGGGGAGATGACCTATGCGCTGCTCGTCGACCACCGGGGCTATGTGGTCAATTATGCAGAGCTGAGGAAGCCGGCGCTCCCGGAGGGCGCCGCGGTAACGAAAAGCCAGACCATCGGTTTCGTAAGCAGCACGAAACAACTCCACCTTGAGTTCTACGCGCCGGGAACCCGCGGCTGGATGTCCTGGTCCTGGTACGGAGCAATGCCGGCGAACCTGCTCGACCCCACGGATCTGATGGCGAGGGCAGCGGGGAAGCGGCATCCGGCCCGGACATTGGCTCTCCGGTCGAGCCCCCCGGCAACGGGCAAGCCACCCGTAATCAGGTAAGCGCGGTGCTCAGCACCGGATACCGGTCTTCGCCGTTCGAAAAGTAATTCCGGCAGAGGCCGGAATCGAGAAAAGCATTCGACACCAGCCTTTCAGGAGGGACCCCATGGAGTTGGACACGCTCATCCGCGACTGCGCAACAGGCGAGGGCGCCGATTTCTACGGCGTCGCCGACGTGGCGCCGGCCCGCGAGGCCATCCGCAGCCAGGACGGCGACCTCGTGGCTTCCTTTCCCCGCGCCGTTTCCCTCGGCATGCGGCTCTTCCATGCGATCGTCGATCAGATCCCGCAACGCTTCGAGGACACGCTCCATACGCAGAACTACGGCCACCACTGCTACACGGTCATCAACCAGCGGCTCGACCTGATCTCGTCGCGGGTGGCTGACCTGCTCCAGAAGCACGGCTACCGGGTCTACCCGGTGCCAGCCTCGCAGACCGTGAACACGACGCGCAGCCTGGGGGTGTTTTCGAACAAGATGGCGGCGCACATGGCGGGGCTCGGGTGGATCGGCAAGAGCTGCCTTTTGGTCACGCCCGAGATCGGCCCGCGCTGCCGCTGGGCCACGGTTCTCACCGACGCGCCGCTCGCGCCGACCGGGCAGCCGATGGCGACGCGCTGCGGCGAATGCCGGGAATGCGTGGACGCCTGCCCGGCGCAGGCCTTCACCGGCCGGAACTTCCGCGAAAACGAGCACCGCGACCTGCGGTTCGACACGAAAAAGTGCAAGGACTACCGGGCGCAGTGCCGCGAGCAGCACGGGATAAACGAGTGCGGGGTCTGCCTCTGGGCCTGCCCGCACGGCAGGAAGGCCTCAGGGAAGCTTTCCGCCGGAACCCCTCCGGAGGGCACGTGAAGCGGGCTCGTTCCGGACCTACGGCAACGGGAGGGGAAGCGGTGCGGCTGATGAACACGAGTGGGGTTTGACGGTCTCTTCAAGGAGGCACGCATGAGCATGGACCAGGGATCAAGCCGAATGGATGTCCGCGCCGCGCCGGCGTTTGCCCGGTCCGGTCGGCGTCTGCTGGCCGCCGCCGTCATTCTTCTTTCGGTGCTCTCCGCCTGCAGTGATTCCGGTCCCGCGACCGGTTCGATTTCCGGCAGCGTCACCGTCCCGGCGGCCCAATCCGGGACCATATACGTCCTGGCCATTCCCGCGGAGAACGCGGCCCAGCTCCGGGTCGCGGAGACCGAGGCGCGCCCCCACCGGTCCGCCTGGGTCGCCCGGTACACGGAGCTTTCCGCACCGGGAACCTATACCCTCGACGGGCTGGCGCCAGGCAGTTATGTAGTCTGGGGCTGGGTCGACGTCAACGGCGACGGAGGCGTCAACCACAGCAACTATGCCGAGCCGGTGGGGTGGTATCAGACCCGCGCCACCCTCTACCTGGCCCCCGTTCCGGTGGAGGCGGGCGCAAATGCGGCGGCCGTCGATCTGCGGCTGGTCGCCCCCACCCCGTACCCGGAGCAGGAAAGAACCGTCACTGCGGGGCAGGGAGGCGGGACGCTCAAGACCGTTAGGGGCCAGAAGGTCCTGCAGTTGTGGGGCACTCCCGAGGAGCGGGCCTACGCCCACGGTTTTCTCGCGGGCCCGCAGATCGTCGATTTCTTCAACTACGTCGTGGTCGAGTACTTCGCCCGGTCGGTGGACGTGTACCGGGAGACCCTCCAGTACGTGCAGGGGCATTTCGCCGGCCACGCGCCGTACGCGGGCGAGGCCGGCGCCATGCTCCGGGGGATGCGGGACAGCGGCACGAACATGACGGCGGCCCTTCTCGGCCGGGAGCTCACCCGCGACGATCTGATCGTCCAGAACAACGCGGCCATCCTGCGGTTCTGGAAGATGCACGCCAGCCCCTTCTGGCCGCTGGCCGCCGCCGCGCAGGGGGAGCAGGGTCATGAGGCTCCCCTATGCACCAGTGCCGTGTTCTGGGGCAACTGGACGCAGAATCCCGAGCTCGGCGGCGCCGTGATCCACGGCAACAACAACGACGGCGAGAACGACCTCCGCAAGATTACCGTGAACAGCACGCTCATCATCGCCACGACCCCGCCGCCGGGCAGCGGGAAGAAGCGGACGGTCGGCATCGAGTGGCCGGGCTATTACGGGAACTACCACGGCATGAACGAGGACGGCCTGGCCATGGTGGCCCATTCCTCCATGTCCGTCCCCGACTGGGACGCACCGGACCTTCTGGATTATTCCTTCTACTACCGGGAGGCCCTGCAGACGGCCAGCAGCATCGACGGGGTGGTGAACCTGTGGGCTACCCTCCCCGCAACCCCCGTAGCGGGGTTCAACACCCCGATTTCCACCCCCTACCGGCCGGGGCAGGCCGGCTATCCATCGGCGACCTACGAGACCGACTCGTATGGCGGGGCGCTGCGCACCCCGGTGGATTTCACGCCTGCGGACCAGTACGCGATCCTGACCACCAACAACTACTACCGCTACCAGGGTACGCAGCCCCATGCTGCGGCCGTCAGCAAGGTCCACGGGTATCACGCCACCGTCGAAGCGCGCGACTACCGGTTCCAGGATATGCTGAACCTGACCGCCCAGTTCCGGGCCCGGAACCGGGCCGTGGGGACCCCGGAGATGATCGAGCTGCTCAGGGCCGCCTCCACCTCGCAGGAATTTTGGGGCGTCAGCGCGATGAGCATCATCTGGTACCCCAACACCAGGGAGTTCGCCCTTGCCAAGGAGGACCTCATCCGCAAGATCCTGGACGCGCCGTTCACGATCTACAACCGATTCACCTTCGCGGAGGTCTTCCAATGAGCCGGGGATCGATGGTTCCGTCGTCACGGGCCGAACCACGGGCCCGACACGCCGCACGGGAACGGCGGGAAGTTCCGGGAGAGAGGCAGGAGCAAACGGCAGTTCATCGGATCGGGAAAGGGGAACGGTAATGTCGAAAACCAGGATCGTCGTGTTGGCCTGTCTGTGCTGTCTGCTGGTTGCGCTTCCCGCGTCCGGCAAGGAGGCGCGCAAACAGAATCCCTACGAACGCGCCATCGGGGTCGCCCGCAGCGAAATCTGGAAGGAGATAACGGGCGGCAAGTGCGGGAGCGCCACCGCCGCCATCATGGTCGAGGGCAGGCTCGTGTATGCCGAAGGGTTCGGCATGGCCGACCGGCAGAGGAGCATCCCCGTGGATCGGGCCACCCTGTTCAACATGGGCTCCATCGGCAAGGTGTACGTGGCTGCCGCGATCATGCTGCTGGTCGACGACGGCAAGGTGGCGCTCGACAAGCCGGTCACGGACTATCTTCCGGAATTCACGATGGCCGACGACAGGTACCGGCAGATCACCGTGCGGATGACCCTGAACCACACCTCGGGCCTGCCGGGGACCGAGGGGGCGAACTCCTTCGGGTTTGCCTATGACGACCGGGTGAAGCGGGAGACGCTCGAAACCCTGGCCCGCGCCCGCCTGAAGCACGCCCCGGGGGCGATGGCCGTGTACTGCAACGACGGGTTCACCCTGGCGGAACTGATCGTGGAACGGGTGAGCGGCCGGAAGTACCTGGACTTCCTGCATGCGCGGATCTTCAAGCCGCTCGGCCTGAAGAACACCGCCATCGGCGTCGGCGCGGTCAAGGGCAAGCCGATCGCGCTGTACTATGACCCGAAGACCGGGAAGAAGCACCCGCCGGAAACATTGTCGATCCTCGGGGCCGGCGGCCTGTCGGCGACGGCCGAGGAGCTCTGCCGGTTCGCCGACGCCTTTTCCGCCAACGGCCGCCTGTTCAAGAGGGCGTCGCTCGCGGAGATGAAGCGTGCGCAGCCTTCGTCCTTCCGGGGAAACTTAAGAAATCCCGAGATTTCATTCGGGCTGGGCTGGGACATGACGGGACTCCCGCGGTATGAGGCGGCGGGAGTGCAGGTGCTGGGGAAGAGCGGCGGCACCGGGAATTATGCCTCGATGCTGTACACGGTCCCCGACAAGCGGATATCGGTGGCCGTCATCGGCGCGGGAAGGGAGACCGGCGCGATGCGGATCGCGCTGGAGATGCTCGACGCGGTGCTGGTCGACCGGAAGCTCGTTCCCGGGCAGGAGAAGCCCCTGGCGCTGCCGCCGGTTGCGCAGAAAGTGCCGCCGGAGCATCTTTCCTTCGAGGGGTACTATGCCGCCGGCGGGAAACTGGGGCAGTTCGTGTTCGATCAGGAAAAGAACAGCGTCTCCTTCTCCCTCCTGAAGGGGCGGGAAAAGGTCCCGGCGCTCGCCCTGGTCTACGCCGACGGCTCCTACCACGATGCCGCAGGCGGCCGCTCCTATTTCACCGCCTTGGACGGGGAGGGCTATTTCGTCAACTCCGTGGCATCGGTCGGGCTCGACATGATCGCCATGCAGCGGGTGAAGCCGGTGGACAAGCCGCAGAGCCTCAGGATCGACATGGACGGCAGAAGCTGGCTGCGCCGCAACGTTCGGCCCTCCGAGTCGGTCATGGCCGTGGACTCGCATTTCGAGAAGTCGTGGCTGTACAAGGACCTGCCGGGATACGTGTTCTTCGGGGGGATCAAGAGGATCGAATCCCCTGAATTCGCCGGCATGCCCCTGTCGGCGATGCGCGACCAGACGGAACTCACCCTGTTCGAAAAGGAGGGGGCCGTCTGGGCGCGGGTTTCGGACCTGCTGTTCAGCCCGGCGGAGGGCGCTGCGGCGCTGCAGGCCGGGGAGAACTCCCTGAAGATCGGCAGCGACGGGTACACCGAGTGGCTGCGGGCGGACGAGGAGATGATCGTCAGCTTTGTGCGGCCCGAACAGGGGCGGATCATCCTTTTCTCACCCGACGACACCGCGACCTACGACAGCGCCCTCGACACGGGCGACGCCTACGCCGCCCAGGGGAGCTATCTCGAGTTCGCCGGTGGTGCCGGCGACGTCTTCATTGTCACGGCCAGACCGAGGGCGGCGGCGGAGAGGGACAAGCCCAAAGAACCCCGGCGGTGAATAACGCCGGGAAGAGGAACGAGCAAATGGCGAAAGCGGACATCGGCCTGATCGGCCTGGCGGTCATGGGGCAGAACCTGGTGTTGAACATGAACGACCACGGGTTCACGGTGGCGGTCTTCAACCGCACGCTCTCCACGATGGACGAGTTTCTCGCCGGGGGGGCGAAGGGGACCCGGATCCGGGGCGCCCGCTCCCTCCCGGAGCTGGTCGCTCTGCTGAAGAAACCGCGCCGGGTGATGCTCCTGGTCCAGGCCGGGTCCGCGGTGGACGCATTCATCGGGCAGCTGGTTTTGCTGCTGGAGAAGGGCGACATCATCATCGACGGCGGCAACTCCAACTACAGCGACACGATCCGCCGCACCGCCGAGGTCGAGGCGGCGGGGCTCCTGTACATCGGCACCGGCGTATCGGGCGGCGAGGAGGGGGCGCGGCTCGGCCCCTCGATCATGCCCGGCGGGTCGCCCGCGGCGTGGCGCCACGTGAAGCCGATCTTCCAGGCGATCGCGGCCAAAGTGGGCGGCGAGCCCTGCTGCGACTGGGTCGGCGAGAACGGCGCGGGCCACTACGTCAAGATGGTGCACAACGGGATCGAGTACGGCGACATGCAGCTGATCTGCGAGGCCTACCACCTGCTGCGCGACGGCCTGGGCATGGAGGCGCCGCAGATGCACGCGGTGTTCGCCCGCTGGAACCGGGGCAAGCTCGGCTCCTACCTGATCGAGATCACCCGCGACATCCTCGCCGCCAGGGACGAAGACGGCGGGCCGCTGGTGGACCGGATCCTCGACACGGCCGAGCAGAAGGGGACCGGCAAGTGGGCCGGCATCTCCTCGCTCGAGATGGGGATCCCGCTGACGATGATCGTCGAGGCGGTGCACGGGCGGGCGCTCTCGGCCCTGAAGGATGAGCGCACGGCCGCCTCCCGGGTGCTCGCCGGACCTTCCCCCCGGATCGGCGGCGACCGGCAGGCCGTTGTCGCCGACCTGGAGGAGGCGGTATACGCCGCCAAGCTGATCTCCTACACCCAGGGGTACATGCTGATGGCTGCCGCGGCGCGGGAGTTCGGCTGGAGACTCAACTACGGCGGGATCGCGCTGATGTGGCGGGGCGGCTGCATCATCCGTTCGGTGTTCCTGGGGAAGATCAAGGCGGCCTTCGACAGGAACCCGCAGCTGGCCAACCTGCTGCTCGACCCCTACTTCACGAAGCAGATCGACGCGGCCCAGGCCGCCTGGCGGCGCGTCGTGGCCAGGGCCGTGCAGAAGGGGATCCCGGTGCCGGCCATGGCGAGCGGCCTGGCTTTCTTCGATGGGTACCGCCGCGAATCGCTCCCGGCGAACCTGCTCCAGGCGCAGCGCGACTACTTCGGCGCGCATACCTACCAGCGGGTGGACCGGCCCCGGGGCGAGTACTTCCACACCAACTGGACCGGCCGCGGCGGCAGCGTCACCTCCACGGTCTGGAAGAAGGGGTGAAGGGTGAGGGAAACGCCATGGTTGCGCCTTCGCTGGGGCGCTGGACATTTTTCGACCATACACATCCTCGCTTCGCTGCGGTGGTGGTATGGTACCCGAAAAATCTCCAATGCGCCTGACGCGAAGCCACAACTACGGCGTTTCCGGTGGGGGAAGGAAAAGGAGGAATAAGGAGAACGCAATGAAGTACGGTCTGGATATCCGTCCGCAGGGCGCGTTCGATTTTATTTCCCTGGGCGCGCTGGTCCACCGGCTCGACCCGGGGATCGTTCCGTTCCGCAAGGCCGCGGAGTGCAGGATCCACGTGAGCGGCGGCGAGTTCAACTGCGCCGCCAACCTTGCCGACTGCTTCGGCATGAAGACGGCCGTCGCCACGGCAATGGTCGACTACCCCATCGGCGAGCTGATCGCCGAGCGGGTCCGGGCGATGGGGGTCACCCCCTTCTACAAACGGTTCCCGCACAACGGCGTGAACGGCCCCAACATGGCCACGGTGTACAGCGACCGCGGCCAGGGGGTGCGGCCGCCGGTGGTGTTCTACAACCGCGCGAACGAGGCGGCGGCCGGCCTCAAGCCCGGCGACTTCGATTGGGGGGCGATCTTCGGCGGCGGGGTGCGCTGGTTCCACAGCGGCGGCATCTTCGCGTCGCTGTCGGAGACCACGGGCGGGCTGATCGTCGAGGCGATGCAGGCGGCCCGGGCGGCGGGGGCGGTAGTCTCCTTCGACCTGAACTACCGCGGCAAGCTCTGGGGCATCTGGGGCGGCGAGGGGCGCGCGCAGTCGATCCTCGGCCGGATCGCGGAGAACGTGGATGTGCTCGTGGGGAACGAGGAGGACCTGCAGAAGGGGCTCGGCATCCCCGGCCCGGAAGTCGCCGCCGAATCGAAGCTCGACCCGGCCGCGTTCTTCGGGATGATCGAGCGGGTGGTGCAGAAGTTTCCGCGGATCAAGGTCGTGGCCACGACGCTGCGGGAGGTGCAGTCGACGAACCGGCACCGGTGGGGCGCGGTGGCCTGGATCGACGGCAGGCAATACTGTTCCCCGCTCTGCGACCTGGACGTGTACGATCGCGTCGGCGGCGGCGACGGGTTCGCCGCGGGCCTCTTCTACGGCCTGCTCGCCGGCGAGGAGCCGCAGGAGGCGGTCAACCTGGGGTGGGCGCACGGCGCGCTGGTGACGACCTTCCCGGGCGACACGACGATGGCGACGCTGGCGCAGGTGCGGGCCTTCGCCCGGGGCGGCTCGGCGCGTATCCAGCGCTGAGCGGGCGATCCCTGCGGCGGGCTAGGGCTTCTGCGGACAGACGGCCTGCATCACCTTCTGCACCGCAGATTTATCCCGGGGTGCACTCCAGTCCGTCGTCGTGGGGTAGATCATATGGGTTCCCTTCTTGAAGCTCTCGGATGCGCGGGAATCCCGGTACATCCCCTTGTCGCAATCGAACTGGGGATAGGCGAACAGGCCGTCGGCCTTGTCGTCGTCCTTCCCCTTGATCAGGACGTCCGACCGGCAGAGGGAGCCTTCGCATCCGCCTGGCTTCATGTACAGCATCATGCCGCCGGGGTTCGTCTCCAGCAGCGTCCACTCCGCGGGATAGCCCGGCACTGCCAGCAGTGACAGCAGGATTCCCAGCCACAACCCTTTCATGCATCCCTCCCCTCTCCTGCCCCTCCTGCGGGACATGGCCGCAGGGTAGCACACTTTTCTGCCCGGGGCCGGAAAAAGTGCGCCCTCCGCCGGGCCGCCGGAAATGGGCGAGCCGGCCGATTCAGCGCAGCCCGGGCAAGGCCGGCCGGGCCGGTCCGCGGAGCGCCGGCCCGCGCCGAGGGCGGCCAAGCCATAAAGGGGGTGTATCTTTCGGCCAATCGTGGTATGAAGGCGCCGCCTCCGGCCCGGTGAGCGGCCGCAGCGGCACCAGGCCCGGCCGTCTCAACCGGGGAAATGGATCGGCAGCCCTTATGGACATGGACATCGCGTCGCTTTTGATCATCTTCGTGGCCAGCCTCTTCAGCGGGATGTTCGGCACCCTGGTGGGCGGCAGCAGCCTCGTCACCATCCCGGTGCTGGTCCTGCTGGGCCTGCCGCCCCATGCGGCCATCGGAACGGACCGGATGGGGGTCTCGGCGATCGGCATGGCCGGGCTGTACCAGTTTCACAAGAAAAGGCTGATCCGGTACAAGGTCGCCTTCATCCTGGGCATCCCTTGCCTCGTGGGGTCATTCATCGGGGCCAACCTGGCGCTCCAGATCAGCCCGGCGGTGATGAAACGGATCATCGCCCTGATGACCCTGGCGCTCTTGGCGTTTATGCTGGCCAAGCCGCTCCGGGGGGTCGAGCAGGTCAAGCGGCCGCTGACGGGCCGGATGGTGGCGCTGGGGGGCCTCCTGAGCCTGGCGGTGGGGATCTACGGCGGGTTCTACGGTGCCGGCGCCGCGACCTTTCTCGCCTACATCCTGATCATCGTGTTCGGGCAGACCTTCCTGGAGAGCGCCGGCACGCTGAAGGTCGGCGCGATCGCGCTCAGCCTGACCTCGGCGCTCACCTACGCCGCCCACGGCGCCATCCATTACCCCCTGGCCGTCTCCATGTTCCTGGGGTCCTTCCTCGGCTCCACCGTGGGGGGCTACTACGCCGACCGGATCGGGAACGTCTGGATAAAGCGGATATTCATCGGGGTCGTCCTGATCATGGCCGTCAAGCTGCTGCTCCCCTGAAGAAGCGGGGAAACTACAGCGACGAGGCCAGGTCCTTGCCGGAGACCCTATTCAGGATGAACAGGGGGATCAGGACCGAAAGGATCAGGATCGTGGCGTAGGCCGAGGCGGGGCCGAAGTCGCCGCTGCCGATCCGTTGGAACACCTCCACGGTCATCGTGGCCCAGGGGCCGTAGTACAGGACGATCGTCGAGCTGAGCTCGGCCAGGGTCGTCACCCACATGATGATCGCACCGGCGACGATTCCGGGGAGCATCACCGGGATGACCACCCGGATGAAGGAGCGAATCGGCGGGACCCCGAGGTTGATCGAGGCCTCCTCGACGGAGGGGTCGATCTGCTGGAGGAGCGCCGAGGTGGTCTTGATCGAATAGGGGGCCTTCCGGATGAAGTAGGCCAGGACCAGGATCATCCAGGTGCCGGTCAGGACGACGAACCCCTTGTTGTAGGTGGCCGCCAGCGCGATCCCCTGGACCGTCCCGGCGATGGCCAAGGGGAGCATGACCAGGATGTCCAGCAGGTAGCTCACCGCGCCGCGCCGCCGGACCAGGAGGTAGCTCACGGCGATTCCGAACACGATCCCGATCAGGGTCGCCGTCGTGGCCAGGAAGAAGGAGTTGACGATCGGCCGGGGGGCGATCGTGAAGGCCCGGATGAAGTTGTCGAGGCTCCACTGGCCGAAGTACATCACCGGCCCCTGGGTCTTGGTCACCGAGGAGACCATCACCACGGCAAAGGGGAAGAGAGCAACAAAGACGATCCCCGCACAGAACAGCCAGATCAGGAAGGTGGCCAGCGGGCCGAGGCGCTTCACCTCGAGGGGATTCAGCGAGGTCATGGCGTAGCTTTTCCGCTCGACCCAGTATTTCTGGAGGAGGGTGAGCGCCAGCGTGACGACCAGAAGGACCATGCTCAGGGCCCCCGCCATCGCGGGATTGCCGCCCATTTCGCTGATGAACTCGTTGTACGCCTGGACGGAGAGGACCCGGAAATCCTCGCCGATCAGGACGGGGACGCCGAAGTTCTCGATGCAGAGGTAGAAGACGACCAGGGCGCCCGAGAGGATCGCCGGCGTCACGACCGGGAGCGTCACGGTGAAAAAGACGCGCAGCCGCCCTGCGCCGAGGTTCGTGGCCGCCTCCTCGAGGGAGCGGTCGATAGCGTTGATCGCCGCCGAGACCATCAGGAACACGAAGGGAAAGAACTGGAGCGTGAACACCAGGACGATCCCCTTCCAGCCGTAGACGGTGGGTATCTCCAGGCCGAACTGGTGGAAGAGCTTTGCGAACAGGCCGTTCCGCCCGAGCAGGATCAGCCAGGCCTCCGCGCCGATGAACGTGGGCAGGATCAAAGGCAGCGTGCCCAGGGTCTTGATCAGGTTCTTCCCCGGGACGTGGTACCGGGAGAGGAAGAAGGCGAAGGGGACCCCGATGGCCACCGCCAGCAGGGTCGCCACTGTGCTGACGAAGAGGCTGTTCCTCAGACAGCGCTGGTAGTAGGGGTAGTGGAAGAAGGCGGCGTAGCTTTTCAGCGACAGGGCGCCGGTCTCGGGGTGCAGGAAGCTCGCCGTGAAGATGGTGAGGATCGGGTAGACGACGGCGAAGAACAGGATCAGGAAGATCAGCGCCAGAAGAAGGTTCCACCCCGTGAACAGTCTCCTCACCGCGACCTCCCCCTACCTTCCCAGGACGACCGGCTTTTCCGGCGGAATCCGGTACCAGAGGGTTTCCCCGTCCCCCACGGGCGGCCGTTCGCCGGGATCGTGGGCCTCGATCGTGATCGGCGTCCCCCCCGGGCCGGCGACCCGGTAGCGGACCATTGACCCCAGGAAGGTGCTTCCCAGGACTGCCCCGGCAAGGCAGTTCGTCTCCCCGGGCGACGGGCCCGGAACTACATGGATCCACTCCGGCCGCACCGACAGGACGATCCGCCCGGCCGGCGGCTCGTCCCCCCGGACAAGAATCCGCACCGCGCCGGCGGCAGCGGCGATCAGGGCGCTTCCCGCGTCGTACCCGGCGACCTCCATTTCGAGGATGTTGCTGCTGCCCATGAATTCCGCGGCAAACCGGCTTTCCGGCCGGAAATAGATCTCCGCGGGTGTCCCCACCTGTTCGAGGCGCCCCCGGTTGAGGATGGCGATCCGGTCGGAGACGGCCATCGCCTCCTCCTGGTCGTGGGTGACGTAGACCGTGGTGATCTTAAGCCCCTGCTGGATCCGCCGGATCTCCTCGCGCATGGAGACCCGCAGCTTCGCGTCGAGGTTGGACAGGGGCTCGTCCATCAGCAGGATCGAAGGGGAGATGACCAGGGCCCGGGCCAGGGCGACCCGCTGCTGCTGGCCCCCGCTGAGCCGGCTGGGCGCGCGGTCCTCCAGCCCTTCGAGCTGGACGCTGCGGATCACCTCCCCGATCCGGGCCTCGATCTCCCGGCGGGGGACCTTGCGCGCCCTGAGGCCGTAGGCGATGTTGTCAAACACGCTCAGGTGGGGGAAGAGGGCGTAATTCTGGAAGACCATCCCGGTCTGGCGGCGGTGCGGCGGGACGTCGTTCACCAGCCGCCCGTCGAAGCGGATCTCCCCTGCGTCGGGGGTGTGGAACCCGGCGAGGGTCCGCAGCAGCGTGGTCTTGCCGCAGCCGCTGGGGCCGAGGAGGGTGAAGAATGCCCCCTCCCCGATCGCCAGCGAGACGTCGTCGACCGCCTTGAGCGGGCCGAATCGCTTCGTGATGCCGGTCAGTTCAACGCGCATGGGGCTACCGGGACAGGACCGCTTCCTTCCACTTTTTCAGAAGCTCCTTCTCCAGGGTGTTGGCCTCCATCGGGTCGAAGCTCTGCAGGAGCGGGATCTTCTTCAGCGAGGGCAGCCCCTCCGTGTCCCCTGCGTCGGGCCGGGCCGGCCGCCGGGAGAATTTGGCGAAGATCTCGTCGACCACGGGCTTGCTGATCAGGTAATCGACCAGCTTCTTCGCTTCCGCGGGGTGGGGGCAGTTCCTCACGATCCCCGCAGCCTCGGGGGCCATGAAGGCGCCGTCGGCGGGGTAGACGATCCCCACGTTCTTGTCGCCGCCGGCGATGTACCGGTGGGCGGCGTATTCCATCGTGATCCCCAAGGGGTACTCCCCGGCGGCCACCCCCTTGTAGATCAGGCTGGAGCTGTCGAGGATCTTGGCGTTGTCGATCAGCTTCTTCAGGCCGTCCCACCCGTACAGCTTGTACAGGCCGTACACCTGGGCGTAGGCGGAACCCGACTTCTCGGGGTTGGCCATCACGACCTTCCCCTTCCACTGGGGCAGGAAGAGGTCCTTCCAGAGTTTCGGCGCCTGGTCCTTTACCAGCGACTTGTTGACCATGATGATCATCACATGGGCGTTGCTGGCCGTCCAGCGGGCCTCCTTCTCCACGTAGCCGGCGGGAAGGCCCTTCGCCTCCGGGGAGCGGTAGGTCTGGAAGTTCTGCTTGGCATTCTCCAGAACGGCCACGTCGCCGCTCCAGAAGACGTCGCACAAGGGTTTATCCTTCTCCGCGGCGATCCGCTTCATCGCCTCGCCGGTGCCCAGACGGACCACCGACACCTTGATGCCCGTCTTCGCCTCGAACCCCTTGGTCACCAGGTCGAGGAGCTCCGAGGGGTTCGATGAATACAGGACGACCTCCGCGGCGGTCGCTGCCGGGGCGAAGGAAACCACAACCAGGATGGACAGGATTCTCAACAGATGTTTGAACATAGGGCAACCTCCCGTGGACGAAAGTAGTTGAGCCGCTCGACGGCATTGACCATAACCCGGCGGGAAGATTTTGACAAGCGATTATCGGCAGTCCTCAATTCGCTTGACGCCCCGCCCCGGCCTCCGTATACTCGCGGCACCAGCGGCCCGGTGCGATGGTCACCGCGACCGCCGGGCGCAGGGCCGCAGGCAGACAGCGGGGAGGAACAGCGTGAACGGATTTCCGCAGACGAGTGTCGCCGGCGCGGCGCCGATCCCGACGCTTCCGGGGACCCGGGGGCCCGGTCCGGTATGACCGGCAGCGCTCCGGTGCCGGCGCAGCCTCCGCCGGAGCGGCTCGGGCTGCTCGCGGCGGTCATCGGCCCCTTTGCCTGCGGCTATTTTCTGTCGTACCTCCTCCGGAACGTCAACGCCGTCATCTCCCCCGACCTGGTGCGGATTTTTCGCCTCGACGCTTCCGACCTGGGGCTGCTCACCAGCGTCTACTTCCTCACCTTCGCGCTGTTTCAGCCCCTGCTCGGGGTGCTCCTCGACCGGTACGGGCCGCGCCGCGTGGAGGGGGTGCTGCTCATGGTCGCGGCCGCGGGGTCGCTGCTGTTCGCCTGGAGCGGCGGGGCGTTGCTGCTGATCCTCGGGCGGGCGCTGATCGGCCTGGGGGTGAGCGCCTGCCTGATGGCCGGCCTGCAGGCGAACGCGCTCTGGTTCGCGCGCCATCGCCTCGCCGGGCTGAACGGCTGGGTCCTGGCCGCGGGCGGGGTCGGCGCCCTCTTCTCCACGACCCCGGTCGAGTGGGCGCTGCGCTGGGTCGACTGGCGCGTGCTGTTCACCCTCTTCGCCGCTGCCTTTGCCGCGACCAGCGCGCTGATCTTCGCGCTGGTGCCGGAGCGGCGTGCGCCGGCCACGGGGGCGTCGCTCGCCGGGCAGTTCAAGGGGTTCCGGCAGGTTGCCCGGAGCCGGGAGTTCTGGCGGATCGCCCCGCTCGGGATGCTCTCCCAGTCGGCCTTCATGGCGCTGCAGGGGCTCTGGGCCGCCGGCTGGATGCACGACGTGGCCCTCCAGGATCGCGGGGCAATCGCGTACCATCTGCTGCTGGCGGCGGCCGGCATGGTGGCGGGCCACCTGACCATGGGCAACCTCGCCTCGCGGCTGGGGCGGGCCGGCATCGCGCCGAGTTACGTCGTGGGGGTCGGGGTCGGCGGAGCGATCCTGGTCCACGCAGCGCTTGTGTTCGGCTACACGGGGATGCAGCCGCTGCTGTGGCTGCTGTTCGGGTTTACGGGCACCGCCGGGACCGTGAACTTCGCCATCCTGACCCATGCCTTTCCGGTGTCGATGGCAGGAAGGGCCACCACGGCGCTCAACCTGCTGATCTTCGTCGCCTCCTTTCTGGTGCAGTGGGGAGTCGGCATCATCGTCAACCAGTACCCCGCCGGGGACGGCCGTTACGCGCCGGAGGGGTATGCCCTTGCCTTCGGGGTGACGACGGTGCTGCAGGTCCTGGGGCTGGTGTGGTTTTTTCGCCGGATGCCGCGCCGGGGCTGAGGAAGGAGAATCTTCCCCGGCATCTTCCGTATTACTTCTTGACATGACCCGCCGTTTTTAGGACGATGAACGGGGCCCTCGGCGCCGTAACCGGAGCGTTGCGGCCGGCCGCGGTCTGCGGCGCATGCCGCTCTCCCGTGGCGCAAACCCCACAGCGGAGAGGGTAACCGGCCCGGCAGGGGCGGAGCATTCACCAGCGGCTGCACCGCGGCAGGCGGCACAGGAGACGGCTCATGAGGATACTGATCGTGGACGACGCGGCGGTCAACCTGTTCATTCTGGAGACGGTGCTCAAGGGGGGCAACTACGAGGTGGTTGCCGCCGCGGACGGGGTCGAGGCGCTCGAACGGCTCCGGCAGGGGACCTTCGATATGATCGTCTCCGACATCCTGATGCCGCGCATGGACGGATTCCAGTTGTGCCGCGAATGCAAGAACGACCCTGCCCTCAGGGATGTCCCATTCCTGTTCTACACGGGCACGTACACCGAAACGAAAGACCGGGATTTTGCCCTGAGCCTGGGGGCCGACCGGTTCATCGTCAAACCGATGGAGTCGAAGGACTTCCTGGCGATCATCGCCGACGTCGCCGCCGGCCCGCGGCCGGAGGGAGCCGAGGGGGAATCCAAGCCGGCCGAGAAGGAGCGGGTCTACCTGAAGGAGTACAACGAGCGCGTGGTGAGCAAGCTGGAGCAGAAGATGCTCGAACTCCAGCAGCTCAACCGGACGCTGCAGGAGAACGAAGCGCGGATCAACAACAGCTATGTGACGCAGCGGATCATCAATCAGCTGTTCCACACGTCGCAGGAAGAGGTTTCCCCGCAGGTCATCCTCGAAAAGGCGATCGGTCAGATCCTGACCCTGCCGTGGCTGCTGATGGAATCGGCGGGGTGCATCCATATCGTCGAAGGGGGGCCCGACATCCTCGTCATGAAGGCCCAGAAGGGGCTCGAGGAGCCCGTCTGCAGGGAGTGCAGCCGGGTCTCCTTCGGCAGGTGCCTCTGCGGGGCGGCCGCCCGGACCGGGGAGACGCAGTTTGCCGCCCGGTTCGACGAGCGGCACGAGCGGCCGGGGCCGGAGATCGTCCCGCACGGCCACTACTGCGTGCCGATCCTGTACGCCGGGCGCCCGCTCGGGGTGATCAGCGTGCGCCTGCCGGAGGGACACGTGCGGGACCCGCAGGAGGAGGATTCGCTGGCGGCGATCGCCGATACGCTGGCGGGGATCATCGTCCGCAAGCGGGCGGAGAAGGAGCGCAGCGACGGGTACCGGAAGCTGCGGGCGTCGCTGCAGGCCACCATCCAGGCGATGGCCTTGACCGTGGAGGTGCGGGACCCCTGCACTTCGGGCCATCAGCGCCGGGTGGCGAACCTGGCGCGGGCCATCGCCGCGGAGATGGGGCTGGAGCAGGACTCGGTGGAAGGGATCCATGTGGCCGGCCTGATCCACGATCTCGGCAAGATCTCGGTGCCCGCCGAAATCCTCTCCAAACCGACGAAGCTCACCGGGATCGAACTGGACCTGATCAAGGTGCACCCCAAGGCCGGCTACGACATCCTCAAGGAGATCGAGTTTCAGTGGCCCGTGGCCCATATCATCTATCAGCACCACGAACGGCTCGACGGGTCTGGCTACCCCGAAGGCCTGAAGGGCCCGGAGATCTGCCGCGAGGCAAAGGTACTGGCCGTCGCCGACGTGGTGGAGGCGATCGCTTCGCACCGCCCCTACCGGCCTGCGAAAACCGTCGACACGGCCCTCGAGGAGGTCTGGGCGAAGCGCGGGGCCCTGTATGACCCCCAGGTCGCCGGCAGCTGCCTGAAGCTGTTCAGGGAAAAGGGATTCCGGCTTGATTGAGGAAGGGCGGACCCCCGTGACCGGGCACCCGTCCGGGGAAGAAGGCGATCGCAACGGGACCGGCGGCCTCGGGGAGTTCATCCTCTTCCGGATCCGGCAGGAGGGGCCGGTCCCCTTCGCGCGGTTCATGGAGTGGTGCCTGTACCACCCCGCGCACGGCTACTACCGGTCCGAGCGGACGCGGGTCGGCAAGGAGGGCGACTACTACACCGCCCCGTCGGTCCATCCCCTCTTCGGCCGCATGGTGGCCAGGCAGCTGATGCAGATGAGCGATCTGCTGGGCGGGGATCGGTTCACCGTGGTGGAAACGGGCGCCGGCCGGGGGGGCCTCGCCCTGGACATCCTGGAATGGGCCAGAAGCAGCGCCCCGGCATTCTACCGCCGCCTCGACTATCGTCTCGCCGACGTATCCCGCCCCGCCGTGGAGCAGCAGAAAACGCGGCTGGCCCGGTACGCGGCCGAAGGAGCGGTCTCCTGGGAGGAAGGGGAGGGCGGGACGGTCGACGGCTGCTTCCTGTCGAACGAGCTGGTCGACGCCTTTCCCGTTCACCGCGTGGTCCTGCGCGAAGGCAGCCTCCGGGAGATCTTCGTGGGGGAGAAGGACGGCCGGTTCTGCGACGTGATCGGCGACCTTTCCCAGGCCGCGCTCGCGGGGTACTTCCCCGCCGCGGGTGTGGAGCTGGCGGAGGGGCAGCAGGCGGAGGTGAACCTCCGCGCCGGGGAGTGGATCGCGGAAGTGGGACGGCGGCTCCGCAGGGGGTTCGCTCTGACGATCGATTACGGGGAGCTCGCGGCAGAGCTGTACGCCCCCTGGCGCCGCTCGGGGACGCTCCGGTGCTACTGGCGGCACCGGTTGGCGGACAACCCCTACGCGCGGGTGGGCGAGCAGGACATCACCAGCCACGTGGATTTCTCCTGGCTGATCCGGCGGGGGGAGGCGGCGGGGCTGGCCTGCACCGGCCTGGTCCCGCAGTATCGCTTCCTGATCGGCCTGGGGCTGCTCGGCGAGATGGAGGCGGCGGGCCGGGGAATGTCCGAGGCGGAGGGGCTGAAGATGCGGCTTTCCCTCAAACGCCTGATCGAGCCCGGCGTGGGGATGGGGGAGATCTTCAAGGTGCTGGTCCAGCACAAGGGCGTCGACGGGCCCCGGCTGGACGGGCTCAGGGCGTTGCGGGCGATGCCCGCCCCCGGCGGATGACAAGGAGGCGCGATGAACGACAAGGCGTTGGTCCTGGGGCTGTACGGCAGCCCCCGCAAAGGCGGAAACACCGAACTGCTGCTCGACGAGGCCCTCACGGGGGCGGCGGACGCGGGGGTGCGGACCGAGGCTATCCGGCTGTGCGGGCTTCGGGTGACTCCGTGCACCGAGTGCCTCAGCTGCTTCAACACCGGGGCCTGCGTGATCGATGACGACATGCAGGGCCTGTATCCCCGCCTGCTGGAGGCGGAAGCGGTCATCCTCGCGTCGCCCATCTTCTTCTACGGGATCACCGCCTGGGCCAAGGCCGTGGTGGACCGGTGTCAGGCGCTCTGGGCGCGGAAATACGTGCTCCACGATCCGCTCCTGCAGGGGGAGAAGAAGCGCAAAGGCTTCTTCCTCTCCGTGGGGGGGACGAAGGGGCAGCGGATGTTCGACGGCGCGACCCTGACGGTCAAGTATTTCTTCGATGCCTTCAACGCCGCGTACGCGGGCGAGCTGCTGTTTCGGGGGGTCGATGCCTGCGGCGACATAGCCAAGACGCCCGACGCGCTCAGCCAGGCCCGTGCCGCCGGCAGGAACCTTGCCCAGGATCTGCGGGGCAGCGGCCGCTGAGCGCGAGCCGTGCGGCCGGCCGTTCGCGATGACCGGGGGACCTGAAACGTGACGATGCCTTCAGCGACCAAGGGGATGGACGACAAGCAGGCCGTGCGGATGAAGCGCTACCTGATGGCCGCCGGCAGTTCGTTCATGGTGATCGCCCTGACCGCGCTCTGCTGGTGGGAGGGCATGCTCGCAACGCGTCCCTTTCTCCAGGCATCGTCCGCCATCTTCGCGCTGGTTCTGCTGTTCTACCTGGCCTTCCGCACGGGCTGGAACCTGCGTTTTGCCGATCCCAGCCTGACCGTGCCGCAGATCGTCTCCTCTGTCCTGGTCATCAGCCACCTGTTGTATTTCGCCGGGGAGGGGCGCGCGCTGTTTCTGCTGTTCTACCTGGTGTCGTTCGTGTTCGGGATGTTCCGGTTGCGCACCCGGCAGATCTTCGGTGTCGCCTTTCTGATCCTGACGTGCCATGCGGCGGTGGTCGCGCTGCTGTGGCAACTGCGCCCGGCAACGATCGATCTGCGCCTCGAGGTGGTGCAGTGGGTCGTGATGGCCGCCGTGCTCGCCTGGTTCGCGGCGATGGGTTCGTACCTGTCGAACCTGCGGCGCCGGCTGCGGCGGGGCAACGTACGGCTCGAAAACGCCCTCGCCAGCGTACGCGACAACGCCCTGGCGCTGCGGATGGCCAAGGAGGCTGCGGAACAGGCGAACCGGGCCAAAAACGAATTCCTGGCGAACATGAGCCACGAGATCCGCACCCCGCTGAACGCGATCATCGGCATGACCGAGCTCGCCCTGGAAACCCGCCTGGATGCCGAGCAGCGGGAGTATCTGGTTACGGTGAAGTCGGCGGCGGAGGCGCTGCTGACGGTGATCAACGACGTGCTCGACTTCTCCAAGATCGAGGCGGGCCGGCTCGACCTGGAGAGCACCGAGTTCATCCTCGGCGAAGCGGTGGGGGCCGTGCTGAGGACCGTGGCGAAGCAGGCCGGCGAAAAGGGGCTGGCGCTCCTGTCCCGTATCGATCCCGGGGTGCCCGACATTCTCTGCGGCGACCCGGGACGGCTGCGGCAGGTGCTGCTGAACCTCGTGGTCAACGCCGTGAAGTTCACCGACCGGGGGGAGGTGGAGGTGGCGGCCTCGGTGGAGGAGCGCTCGGCCGACGCGGTGACGCTCCGTTTCCTGGTGCGCGACACGGGGATCGGTATCGACGGCGAAAAGCACCGGCTGATCTTCGAATCCTTCAGCCAGGTCGATGCGTCCACGACGCGCAAGTACGGCGGGACCGGGCTGGGGCTCGCCATTTCGCGGCGGCTCGTGGAGATGATGGGGGGGCGAATCTGGGTGGAGAGCATCCCCGGTTCCGGGAGCCGGTTCTTCTTCACTGCCCGCTTCGTCCCCTCCGCCTGCCAGCCCGCCGCCGAAGCGGCTCCCCCTTCCCGGCAACAGCCGGACGTCCGGAACGAGAAGCCGCAGCCCGGCACGGCCGTTGCGCCGGGCGGCGGTCTCTCCATCCTCCTGGCCGAGGACAACCCGGTCAACCAGCTGCTGGCGGTGCGCGTCCTGGAGAATGCGGGCCACCGGGTGCGCGTGGCGGAAGACGGCGCTCAGGCGCTGGAGGCGCTTCGGCGGGAGCGGTTCGACCTGGTGCTGATGGATGTGCAGATGCCGGTGCTGGGCGGGCTGAAGGCGACGGTGGAGCTTCGCGAGGCGGAACGCGCCGCGGGCGGCCGCCGCACCCCGGTCATCGCCATGACCGCCAACGCCATGCAGGGAGACCGGGAGCGCTGCCTGGCGGCGGGAATGGATGACTACATCAGCAAACCCATCGACAGCGAGCTGTTTCGCGCCATCATCGAACGGGTAATGACGGTCGGCGCTGACGGGAAACCTGGCCCGCAGTGAATTGCAGCTCCCGCGGCACGCCGCCGCGAATGCGCTCCGCGGCGGATTCAGTCGTCGCGGAGGAACGTCTTCCTGGCGTGCCGGTGTTCGGCATAGCTGTGGAGAAACCAGCCGATGAATATGCCGATCGCCAGGGTGAAGAAGATCAGCAGGGCCCGCGACAGGGATAGGGTCCAGAGGAGAAATGTCACTTCTACCGCGGCGATGTTCTGCGTAACGAATATCAGGACGATACCTGAAAGAACAAGGATGAGCACCAATCTTACGTTCATCGTCTCCTCCGTTCGTCTGCGGATTCGAGCCGGGGCCGGGCCGTCGGCCGGGTGCGGCCCCCATGGCGCCAATATACCATCCGGGCAGGGTCGAGGCGAGGAGTTTTGTTGCGCGGGCCGATGATCCGGGTATATAGTGTCCCGAGGGGCGCACCGTCAGCCGACAGTCCCGCGGCAGCAGGGATGCCGGTTCGCGCGCACTTGCCGGCGGACGGATCAGACCCGGCAGCCGGAGGCAGGGGAGGGAACCCAACCATGCGGGTGATGTTCAAGAGCCTTTTCTCTTTTTTCAAAGACGACGGTCCCCTCCATGCCGGATCGATCGCCTATTTCTTTCTGCTGTCGTTCCTGCCCTTTTGTCTGCTGCTGGTCGCCATCTTCGGGTATTTCCTGGGAGAGAACAAGGAATTCTACGAGTTCTTCTCGGCACGGGCGATGCGGTTCTTTCCCGCGGCGACCGCCGGCATTTCCCGCGGATTGACGACCGTCGTCACCTACCGGGAGATCGGCGTCTACAGCCTGATCGTGTACGCCTATTTTTCGTACCTCCTGTACAACTCGCTGGAGGCGGCCATCCACCGGATCTTTCGGGAACGGACCAAACGGGCGCCGCTGCTGTCGATCGTCATGTCCTTTCTGCTGGTCGGGGTCATCGCGGGCTTCATCCTCATCTCCTTTGCCGCCACGTCGGTAATCCAGATCCTCAACTGGATGATCGGCGACGCCACGGGCCTGCCGGTGGGCGATCTGGTGAGTTTCCTCATCCGGTTCGTCATCCCGATCCTCCTGGTGTTCGTCACCGCCTCGGTCTTTTACGCGCTGCTGCCCGTCAGGAGGATCGCCCCGGGCAACGCCCTGCGCGGCGGCCTGTTCACCGCCGTATTTCTCGAGGCCGCCCGGCACCTGTTCACCATCTACGTCGCCTCCGTGGCAACCGAATTCGGCGCGATCTACGGCCCCCTGTCGAGTTTCGTGATCTTCCTGCTCTGGGTGTACTACGCGGCCTGCATCTTCCTCATCGGCGCCGAGCTCGTCTGCACGCGCGAGCTGGCGACGCGGGGGTTCTGAAAGGAGTCTGAAGGTATGTCGTTTTCTCGGAAAGCAGTCCGGATGTTCCTCGTTGCCGTCGGCATCGTCGCTCTGGCGGCCTGCGGCGGCGGCCAGGATCCCCAACCCCTCTCGCTCACCATCGCGCATATCAACGACACCCACTCCCACCTGGAGCCTTCCGACAACGAATGGGAGACCTTCGTCATCGACGGGGTGAATACGAGCGTGAAGGTGGGCGGTGTCACCCGGCTGAAGACCGCGCTGGACGAGCTTCGGCGCTCGCGCAACCACGTGCTGTTCCTCCACGCCGGCGACGCGGTCCAGGGGACCCTCTACTTCAATGTCTTCCAGGGGGATGCGGATTTCGATTTCCTGAATTATCTGGGTGTGGAGGCCATGACCTTCGGCAACCACGAGTTCGACAAGGGGGCAGCCTATCAGAGAGGGCCTGGATCGGCGCCCTTCGCTCCTTAGTTCTTGGTTGGCAAAAAGGAGCAGAAGATATTGCACTCCGGCAAG
>CAIYSL010000062.1 GCA_903928915.1 uncultured Syntrophobacterales bacterium
CGCCCGGATGGGGGAGCTCGTCGGCCGGATGGCCTCGGAACGGCTGGACACGCGGTTCGGGATCGTCGACCTCTCCCTGGCCCCTACACCGGCCGTCGGCGACAGCATCGCGGCGATCATCGAGGAGATGGGGCTCGAGCGGTGCGGGGCGCCGGGAACGACGGCGGCGCTCGCGCTCCTGAACGACGCGGTCAAGAAGGGCGGCGCCATGGCCTCTTCGTCGGTCGGCGGTCTCAGCGGGGCCTTCATCCCGGTCAGCGAAGACGCCGGGATGATCGCCGCCGTCGAGGCGGGGGCCATGTCGCTGGAGAAGCTCGAGGCGCTGACCTGCGTCTGTTCGGTCGGGATCGACATGGTCGCCGTTCCCGGCGATACGCCGGCGGAGACGCTCTCGGCGCTCATCGCCGACGAGATGGCCATCGGCATGGTCAACCGGAAGACCACCGCCGTGCGGATCATCCCCGCCGTCGGCAAGGGGGTGGGGGAGCGGGTCGAATTCGGGGGGCTCTTGGGCACGGCCCCGGTCATGGCGATCAGCCGGTTCGATTCGTCGCGGTTCGTGCAGCGCGGCGGGCGGATCCCTCCGCCCATCGGCAGCCTGACGAATTGAGAGCGGCCGGGCAGGAACGCCGCGGAAAGGAGGAGAGGCAAATGGACGCATCGACGCTCGGATTCCGGCGCATCAAGGCAGTCGCCCTGGCCGTGACGGACCGGGGCCGCGCCGAACGGTTCTACGGCGATACGCTCGGACTGGCGCCGGCAGTAGAGGGGGGGACCCGGGTCGGCTACCTCCTGGGGGAGACGATCCTGATGCTGAAGGACAACTGGTACGGCGTTCCGACCCAGTCGCCCAACCCCCGCATCACCATCGCCGTCGAAGATGCGGCGAGGTTCGAGGCCTCGATGCGGGAACGGGGAGTGCAGGTCGCCGACCCGGTGCAGGCCTACGATGACGGGTACCATGTGGGAAGTTTCCTGGACAGCGAGGGAAACAAACTCTGGTTCTGCTCCCCGCGCGAAGGAAACGATGGCTGAGCGGGAGCGCACCCCGGCTGCGGGCGGGGGGACCCCCCGGACGGTGAAGCGGATCGACCGGGTGAAGCGGCTGATCGAAACGGCGCGGGGCAAACGAGATCCCGACCTGGTGCTCAAGGGCGGGCGCGTCCTGGACCTCTTCAGCGCGGAGATCGTCCGGGCGGACGTGGCGATCTGCGACGGCAGGATCGCCGGCCTGGGCGACTACGACGGCCCGCAGGTGATCGACGCGGAAGGGGCGTTCATCAGCCCCGGGTTCATCGACGGCCATATCCACCCGGAGAGCACCCTTCTGGCCCCGGCGGAGCTGGCGCGGGCACTGGTGCCGCACGGGACGACGGCGATCATGGCCGACCCCCACGAGATCGCCAACGTCCTGGGAGGCGAGGGGATCCGGTTTCTCCTGAAGGCCAGCCGGGGGCTCCCCGTCGACTTCTGGTTCCTCCTGCCCTCCTGCGTCCCCGCGACCGACCTGGAGACCGCGGGGGCCTCCCTCTCCGCACGGGACCTCACCCCCTTTCGCCGGGAGCGGCGGGTCCTGGGGCTCGCCGAGATGATGAACTACCCCGGGGTCCTCTCCGGGAGCGGTCCGCTCCTGGAGAAGCTGGACGCCTTCCGGGGCCGCAGCCGCGAGGGCCACGCCCCGCTCCTGGCGGGGCCGGACCTCAACGCCTACATCGCCTGCGGGATCGGCTCGGACCACGAATGCACCGCACAGGCGGAGGCCCGGGAGAAGCTCCGGCTGGGGATGCACATCATGATCCGCGAGGGGACCCAGGCCAAGAACCTCCGCGAGCTGATCTCCCTGGTGAACCCGCGCAACAGCCGCCGCTTCTCGCTGGTGACCGACGACCTCCACCCCCATGACCTGCTCGCCAAGGGGCACCTGGACCACCTGGTGAACATGGCCGTTGCGGCGGGACTGGACCCGCTGGAGGCGATCCGGATGGCGAGCATCAACACGGCGGAGTATTTCGGGCTGCGCGACGTGGGCGCCGTGGCCCCCGGATACCGGGCGGATCTCCTGATCCTCTCGTCGCTCAGGCCGGTCACGGTGCACAGCGTCATCAAGGGGGGGCGCCCCGTGGTTGCCGGCGGCGTCCTCACCGGCCCCCGGGCGGCGACCGCATGCGGCGGGTGTCGGGCCTCCATGCACATCCGCCCCTTCGGCCCGGAGGCGTTTGGGGTGCCGCGGGAGGAGGGGCGGATCCGGGTGATCGGCCTCGTTCCCGACCAGATCCTGACCCGGCAGCTCCTCCGGGAACCCTCGATCCGCGACGGGATGGTCGTCTCCGATTCGGCGCGGGACATCCTGAAGCTGGTCGTGGTGGAGCGCCACGGCGCCACCGGGAGGATCGGCGTGGGGTTCGTGCAGGGGTTCGGCCTCAGGGAGGGGGCGCTTGCCTCGTCGGTGGCCCACGACTCGCACAACATCATCGCCGTCGGGTGCGACGACGCTGACCTCTTCGGCGCGGTCACGGCGGTCGCGGGGATGCAGGGGGGGATGGCGGCCGTCCTCCGCGGCGAGATTGTGGCCGGCCTCCCGCTCCCGATCGCCGGCCTGATGTCGGACCGGCCGCTTGCCGAGGTCGTCCGGGGGTGGGAAGGGCTGCGCCGGGCCGCCCGGCGGCTGGGCTCCCTCCCGGAGGAGCCGTTCATGGTCCTGTCGTTTCTCGCCCTGCCGGTGATTCCGGAGTTGAAACTCACCGATCGCGGACTCGTCGATGTGAACCGCTTCATGCATGTTCCGACCTTCACGGCAGAGGGGCGGAAAAACCCTTGCTAATTTCCGCAGACATCCTATAGTCTGCGCCAGGTTCGCGATTTTTTTCATCACGATCGCATCGTACCTCAACCACAGTGTTATGACGGGGATTCGTTCCCGGATTCGGCCGGCCCTGGCCGGCGTCCCGGTTCCGTTCGCATCCCCCCCGAGGCACGGTGCCGCTTGCTGCGAGGGGCTCATCCGGTCTTGGTAGGTCTTGCCATGCGCCTTGAACGCGTCGGTCTCGGACCGCGGATCTTCCTCCTGGTGGCCGCCATCATCCTCATCTCGGTGGGAGTGGAGACCTTTTTCATCCGCGACTACATCCGGGAGACCCTGACGGAGGAGAGCGGCAAGCGGCTGCTGTTTATCGCCCAGCGGACCGCGGGGGATCCCATGGTCGAAGCGGCATTCGCCCTTCCCGACCCCACCTCGGTGCTCCAGCCGATGGCGGAGGGGATCCGGCGGATGACCCAGACGAGCTTCGTGGTGGTCTTCAACATGGACGCGATCCACTATTCCCATCCTGTTCCCGACCATCTGGGGAAGCCCTTCGTCGGCGGGGATGAGAAGCGGGCCCTGGCGGGAGAGACCTACGTATCCCAGGCCAAAGGCGCCCTCGGGGTCTCGCAGCGTGCCTTTGCTCCCATCTACGATTTCCGCGGCCGTCAGATCGGCGTGGTGTCCGTGGGACTCCTGTTGACGGAGGTCAGAAAACGCCAGCACGGGGCCGTATTCACCCTCTATATCATGGCCTTGGGGGGGATTCTGATGGGGCTGGTCGGGGCGGTGATCCTCTCCCGGAACATAAAGAAATCCATCTTCGGCCTGGAGCCCTATCAGATCGGCGCCCTCCTGGAGGAGCGCAATGTCATCTTCTCCTCCATCAAGGAGGGGGTGATCGCCATCGACCGCCGGGAGCGGATCATCTTCATCAACGAGGGTGCCAGGCGTCTCCTCGCACTCGACGCTTCCCCCGAGGGGGCGCTGGTTACCGACGTGATTCCCCAGACCCGCCTGCCGGACGTCGTCCGGACCGGCAAGGCCGTGTATGACGAGGAGTGGATCTCGAACGGCGCGATCCTCCTGGTCAACCGGATCCCCATGCGGGCGGGCGGAGAGGTCATCGGCGCCGTCGCCACGTTCCGGGACATGAGCGAGATCCGGAAACTGGCCGAGGAGCTCGTGGAGGTCCGCCAATACACAGATGCCCTCAGACGCGAACACCACGAGCACCTCAACCGGCTCCACGTCATCGCCGGCCTGCTCCAGCTCAGACGCTACCGCGAAGCCGTCCACTATATCGTCAGCACCGTGTCCCGGAAACAGGCCCTGGCCGACTTCCTGCGTCAGCGGGTCCGCACCCCCGCGGTTTCCGGGCTGCTCATGTCCAAGCTGGATCAGGCCCAGAAGGCGGGGATCCGGATGGTCATCTCCCCCGACAGCGACCTGCCGGAACTCACTCCGGGAGCTACCGGGGCGGTCATCACCATCCTGGGGAACCTCATCGAGAATGCCGTCGAGTCGCTCGCGGGCGCGGCGGCCCGGGACGGATGCGTCGAAATCCGGCTGCGGGAGGAGGCGGGGTCGCTGCTGCTGCGGGTCCGGGACAACGGCAGCGGCTTTCCCGCGGACTTGCGGGAACGGATATTCGCAAAGGGATTCACCACCAAGACGACCCCCAAGAACATGGGTATGGGCCTCTATCTGGTGCGGTCCGCCGCGGAACGGTATCACGGGGGCTGTGAAGTCATCCTGGACGGGGGGGTGACATTCCAGGTGACGCTTCCGCTGGACGCGATCAAGAAAGGAGGGATAGCGGATGGAGCCGATCCGGGTGATGATCGTCGAGGATGATTTCATGGTGGCGAAGATCAATCGGGATCTCACCCACCAGATCAGCGGCTTCACGGTCGTCCGGGTGGCGGGTACGGCCCGGGAGGCGATCGATGCCCTGGAGAAGGAACCGGTGGACCTGATCATCCTGGACGTCTACCTGCCCGACCGGACGGGCGTGGAATTGCTCAAGTCCTTCCGGCGCGGGGACCACCCTGTGGACGTGGTGATGATCACCGCCGCCCACGACGCCCCGACGGTCGAGGAGTGCATACGCTACGGGATCTTCGACTATATCATCAAGCCCTTTCCCTTCGAGCGGTACAAGGCCTGTCTGGTGAATTACCGGAAGCAGAAGGCGGCAATCTCCCGTCAGAAGACCCTGAGCCAGGAACGGGTGAATGAATTCACCGGATTCCGGGATACGGCCCCGTCCCGGGGCGGCCTCCCCAAAGGCGTTCAGGAGCAGACCCTCCGGCGCGTCGAGGAGGCCATCGGAAAATTCGGCCCCTGCTTCAGCATCGAGGATTTGCTCGCGGCGCTGCACCTTTCCCGGGCAACCATCCGGCGGTACCTGGAGTACCTCGCCGATTCCGGGGCCCTGGAAAAATCCTTCGCCTATCGGAAGGTCGGCAGACCGATGGTTCTCTACACCCGGATGAACAAGGATTGATCGGCGGTGCGCGCCATAATTTATATGAATTAAAAGATTAGTACGCTCTCATTCTTTACAGGGTGGCATCAACCTGATAAGTAACGATGCGCGCACGAAGAATCTTCTCCCTGCGGCGGCCGGTCGCGGCGCACCCAGTCGCCGGGAAGCATGCTCCCCGAACAGGGGGAAAGGTCGGCATCCGCCGGGCCGCGGAAGGAACGGCGGATCGACGGCTCAGGGGCCCTGAGCCCTGAATACCCGCGTATCAGGAGGTGATCGTGAAGACACAGCGAGCGGCCGATATCGTCGTGGGGTGCGGCATCGCCCTATTCGGGGTTTTCATCATCTACGCATCGACGTTGATCACGGGGGGGGCGGAGCATCGCCTGCCTCCCGAAACCTTTCCGATGGTCGTCGGGTGCCTGCTCCTGCTGTGCGGAAGCGGGCTGGCATTCAAGTCCTGGCGCATCCGGGGGGCGGATTTCGCCATCAACTGGCCCGACGGCCAGGGGGTCCGGACGATCCTGGTCACCCTGGCGGGCGTGGCCTGTTACATCGTCCTGTTGAATCCGCTCGGACTGCCGCTCGCCTCGTTCCTGTACATCGCCTTGATGATCTGGTACCTGAAGCGGTCGCAGTGGCTGACGGCGCTCGTCATCGCCCTGATCACCGCGGCGGTTTCGTACATCCTGTTCATCCGTCTGCTGGGGCTCTCTTTCCCGGCGGGCTTCCTGTTCGGATAGGGGGGACGTTATGGGCTTTTCCTTCGACTATCTCCTCCAGGGGTTTGCGATTGCGCTCACGTGGCAGAATCTCTTCTGGGCAGCGGTAGGCTGTTTCATCGGGACCCTGGTCGGGGTGCTGCCCGGCATCGGGCCGGTCTCCGGGATCGCCATCCTGCTCCCCTTGACGGCGGTTCTGCCGCCGACCTCGGCGATCATCATGATGGCGTCGATCTACTACGGCGCCATGTACGGGGGCTCGACCACGGCGATCGTCGTCAACATCCCCGGCGAGGCCTCCTCCGTCCCGACGGCGATGGACGGCTACCAGCTGGCCAAACAGGGGAAGGCCGGGCCCGCGCTTGCCGTTGCGGCCATCGGCTCCTTCGTCGCGGGAACGATCAGCGTGATTGCCCTGACCCTCTTTGCCCCGATCCTGGCCCAGTTTGCCGTGGTCTTCGGCCCGCCGGAGTATTTTGCCCTGATGTTCATGGGGCTGTCGCTCGTGATCAGCCTCTCCGGCCGCGCCCTCTTGAAGGGGATCATCTCCACCGCCCTGGGGCTGACCGCCGCCCTGGTCGGCCAGGACCCGCTCACCGGGGCGGAGCGGCTGACCTTCGGGTCCGTCACCCTGACGGTCGGCATGGATTTCATCGCCATCATCGTGGGGCTGTTCGCGATCACCGAGGTGATGGTCAACGTGGAACAGCGGATCTCCACCATCAGCGAGATGGAGATCAAGAGCTGGATGCCCACCTGGGAGGACTTGAAGCCCTGCTGGGGGACGTTCCTGCGCTCCACCGCGGTCGGATTCTTCCTGGGGCTCCTCCCCGGATGCGCCCCTTCGGTCACCTCCTTCGTGGCCTACGACCTCGAAAAGAGGGTTTCGAAACACCCCGAGCGATTCGGCAGCGGGGCGATGGAGGGGGTCGCCGCCCCGGAGACGTCGAACAACGCCACTTCCACCGCCGGGTTCGTGCCGCTGTTCTCCTTCGGGCTTCCCACGGCCCCTTCGATGGCGGTGCTGCTCGGCGGGCTGATGATGTACGGCCTCCAGCCCGGACCGATGCTGTTCATCCAGAACCCGGATTTCGTCTGGGCGGTCATTGCCAGCATGTACATCGGCAACGTGATGCTCCTGGTCCTCAATCTGCCGCTGATCGGCGTCTGGGTCCGGATCGTCCGCATCCCCTTCTACATCCTGGGGCCGCTGATCGTATTCTGCGCCATCGTCGGGACGTACAGCGTCCGGTTCCAGACCTTCGACATCTGGGTCATGCTCCTGTTCGGGGTGATCGGGTATTTCATGCGGAAGCTCGGGTTCCCCATCGCCCCGATGGTCCTGGCGAGCGTCCTGGCGCAGATGCTGGAGACCGCCCTGGGACAGTCGCTGCTCATCTCGCAGGGATCGCCCGTGGTGTTCTTCACCCGTCCGATCGCCGCGGTCTTCATGGTGCTGGCCTTTGTATCGATCGGCAGGGGTATCTGGGCTCAGATAACGGCCAAGGCGCCCGAGGTGGTAACGGATGATGCGGAGTATTGAGCGCCGGGAAACAGGCCGCTGCCCCCTTGTCTGCGAGGGGGAGGGGGGGGACAGTACGGGGGGACGACCGGTGCACGCCGTTGAAAAGATCCTGGCGCGGGCCGCCGGGCAGGAGGAGGTTTCGACCGGAGAGATCGTCAATTGCCGCGTGGACCTCGCCGGGATCAACGATCTGTACCTGCAGACGCTCCGCTCCTTCGCCGAGATGGGCGGGGTAAAGGTCCATGACCCCGGGAAGGTGGTGATGTTCCTCGACCACTTCGCCCCGCCGTCGACGATCACCCAGGCCGACAACCAGAAGCAGTTCCGCCGGTTCTGCCGGGAGCAGGGGATCGACCTCGTGATGGACATCGATCAGGGGGTTTGCCACCAGGTCCTGGCGGACCGGGGGCTGGTCCGTCCGGGGATGCTCCTGGTGGTCACCGACTCCCATACCACGACCCATGGCGCATTCGGGGCCTTCGGCACCGGCGTGGGGGCCACCGACTTGGCCATCATCCTGATCACCGGTCGGCTGTGGTTCCGCGTCCCGGAGGTGATCCGGATCGACCTGGAGGGCACCCTCTCTCCCGGGGTGTACGCGAAGGACATCATCCTGAAGGTGATCGGAACCCTCGGCGCCGATTACGGCGTCTACCGGGCGGTGGAGTTCACCGGTCCGGCCCTGGCAGGCCTGGGGATGGCGGAGCGGATGACCCTCTGCAACATGACCACGGAGATGGGGGCGAAGACGGCCTACATCCAGCCCGACCGCGTCACCTTCGCATTCCTGCAGGGGAAGGCGCAGGCGGAGCTGCCGGCCGTGACCACCGATCCCGGGTACCGGTATGCGGCGGAGCACTGTTTCGATGTGACCGGTATGAAGCCGCAGCTGGCCGCGCCCCACAGCGTGGACAACGTAGCCGATGTGGACGAATACCTCGGCCGGCCCGTGGACCAGGCCTATCTCGGCACCTGTACCGGCGGCAGGGTGGAGGACCTCGCCGTTGCCGCCCGGATCCTGCGGGGAAGGCGGATCAGCCCCGGGACCCGATTCGTAGTCGTTCCCGCGTCCAAGGGGGTCTTCCTGGAGGCGATGGCCAGGGGCGACGTGCAGGCCCTGGTCGAGGCCGGGGCGACCTTCGTCACCCCCAGCTGCGCCGCCTGCCTGGGGACGCACCAGGGGATACTGGCTCGGGGCGAGACCTGCATCACCGCCTCCAGCCGCAACTTCCCGGGCCGGATGGGCCACGCCGGAGCGGAGATCTTCGTCGCATCGCCGGCCTCGGTGGCCGCCGCCGCGCTGGAAGGGAAGATCGCCGACCCGAGGAAGTATCTGGAGTGAGGGCTGAGGCGCACCGCCGCATCCGGCCCTTTCCCGCAGCCGCAGAGGTGTAGCATGGAAGACGTCATCACCGGGAAGGCCTTCGTCTACGGCGCCAACGTCGACACGGACCAGATCTACCCGGGCGGCTATCTCGACCTCACCGACCCCGCAGAGGTGGCCCGGCACGCCCTGGAGCGGGTCGATCCGGATTTCATCACCGAGGTCGAGCCCGGGGACGTGATCGTCGCCGCCACCAACTTCGGATGCGGCTCCAGCCGCGAGCATGCGGCGGTGACCCTGAAGGCCGCCGGCATCGCCGCGGTGGTCGCCGAATCCTTCGGCCGCATCTTCTACCGGAACGCGATCAACCTGGGGCTGCCGCTGGTGGTCTGCCCCGGCATCGCGGGGCTGGTGAGAAGGGGGGAGCGGGTGCGCGTGGAGATGGCGGCGGGCAGGGTGGTGAACGAGACGACCGGCGCCGTTGCCGCGGCCCAGCCGCTGTCGGCGTATATCAGGGCAATTTTGGCAAGCGACGGGATCAAGCCGATGATCAGGAAACAGTGGGGGCTCTCTGCGGAGTGACGGCCCCGTGTCGCATTCCGGGCGAGCGTGATTGCGAAGTCGCCCGCCGAAAAGCGGGCGCAGGGAACAGGTGATGCGCGGCGTGAACAACCCGTGCATCGGAGGCAGGAGAACCATCAACCATGTCCAGGAGGAAGCTATGAAGAAAATGACCATCAGTTGTATCGTTCTTGCGGCCATCCTTGCCTTGATCTGGGTCGGCGCGGCGGGTGCGGCGGACAAGTTCCCGGGCAAACGGATCACCTACAAGATCTGCTTCAACCCCGGCGGCGAGTCGGACATCACCGCCCGGTTCCAGGAAGCGGCCCTGAAGAAGGCCCTCGGCGTCGACGTCAACATCACCTACCAGATCGGCGGCGGCGGCGCCCTCTGCTGGGCGGAGCTGGTCCGGACCACGCCCGACGGCTACACGATCGCCGGCCACAACCTGCCCCATACGGTCCTCCAGCCGCTGGAGATGGGCAACGCCGGGTACAAGACCCTGGACCTGAAGCAGATCTATATGTTCGAGAGCACCCCGAACGTCCTGCTCGTCCGCAACGACAGCCCCTACAAGACCCTCAAGGACTTCGTCGAAGGGGCCAAGAAGAACCCCCCCGGCGTGTTCACCGTCGGCGGCAGCGGGACCTCCTCGGCCAACGACCTGGGGACCACGATGCTCAACAAGGCCGCGGGCATCAAGCTGACCTACATCCCCTTCGGCGGGACCGGTTCGGCGATCCCGGCCCTCTTGGGGAGCCACGTGACGGCGCTGATGACCTACTCCACCATGGCGGCCCAGCACAAGGGCCGGTTCCGCGCCCTGGCCATTGCTTCGGAGAAGCGGATGGAGGTGCTCCCCGATGTGCCGACCTTCAAGGAACAGGGATACGACATCGTCGAGGGGGCCTACCGGGGCGTCGCCGCCCCTCCGGGGACGCCGGATGAGATCGTCAAGATCCTCGCCGACGCCTTCGACAAGGTGATGAAGGACCCGGATGTCAAGAAGAAGATGGACCAGAACGCCTTCAAGACGGAATTCATGGGTCCCGAGGAATCGCTCGCCCTGGTGAAGAAGAAGATGGTCGAGTACGAGCAGATCATGAAGGAACTGGGGCGGATCAAGAAGTAGCGCCCGCGTTGCCGATGGGGCCTGCGGCGGGGTGTTCCCGCTGCGGGCCGCCGCGCTTCCCCTCGGGGCGGCTGCGGGGGATTGCCGCGGCCGCCCCTGACCGGGGGAACACCATTCAACAGAGACAGGAGGAACGACAGCACCATGAAGAGCTACCGCATCGCCGCCATCCCCGCTGACGGGATCGGCCTGGAGGTGATCCCCGCGGGGATCGAGGCCGTGAATGTGCTCCAGGAGGTGACCGGGAGTTTCCGGATGACCTTCGAGAGCTTCGACTGGGGGTCCGACTATTACCGGAGCCACGGGCGGATGATGCCGGAGAACGGCCTGGAGGTCCTGAAGGGCTTCGACGCCATCTTTTTCGGCGCCGTCGGCCACCCCTCCGTTCCCGATCACGTCTCGCTGTGGGGGCTGCGCCTGCCGATCTGCCAGGGGTTCGAGCAGTACGCCAACGTCCGCCCCTCCCGCATCCTGCCCGGCGTTCCCGGCCCCCTGGCGAACCGGGGGCCCGAGGACCTGGACTGGGTGATCATCCGCGAGAACACCGAGGGCGAATACGCCGGCGTCGGGGGAAGGGCCCACCAGGGCCATCCCGAAGAGGTGGGGATGGAGGTGGCGGTGTTCACCCGGACCGGGGTGACGAGGGTGATGCGGTTCGCCTTCGAGACGGCCCGGAAGCGAAAGAAGCGCCACCTCACCCTGGTGACCAAGTCCAACGCCCAGCGCCACGGCATGGTGATGTGGGACTCCATCTTTCAGGAGCTGACCGCGAGTTACCCTGACGTCGCGACGGACCGAATGCTCGTCGATGCCACGACGACGCGGATGGTCCTCCACCCCGAGACCCTGGATGTCCTGGTGGCCACCAACCTCCACGCCGACATCCTCTCCGACCTGGCCGCGGCCCTGTCGGGCAGCCTCGGGATGGGGGCGACGGCCAACCTGAACCCCGAGCGGGCCTATCCGTCGATGTTCGAGCCGATCCACGGCTCCGCCTTCGACATCATGGGCAAGGGGATCGCCAACCCGATCGGGACCTTCTGGTCGGCGGTCCTGATGCTGGAGCATCTGGGTGAGACCGCTGCCGCAGCGAAACTGATGGCGGCCATCGAAGAGGTGACCGCCTCCGGCCGCTGCCTGCCGCCGGACCTGGGCGGGAGGGCCACCACCCGGGAGGTGACGGCGGCGGTCTGCGCGGCGCTGCGGCAGGGCCGGTAGGGTCAGAAGGCCCGGAAGAACTTCACGAAGATCAGCACCACCAGGGCGATGATGTAGATCCTGAGGAAGGCGAGGGCGAACCGGGTTGTCTTCGTCAAGGGGATGCGGGCCATCGGCTCCTCCTCAGATCTTGATGCGGGTCTCGACGCCCTTCATGATGTCCTCGTACCGGATGATGCCGAGGATCGTGTCCTGGCTGTCCACCACCGGGATCAGCCGGAAGTGGTACTTGGCGAACATCTCGGCCAGGTCGTCCTGCACGTCGTCCGCCTCGGCCATCACCATCGGCGACGTCATCACCTCGCCCAGGGGCAGGGCGTCGTCGGCCAGGATCAGGTCCCGGAGGTCGACGACGCCCAGCAGGGTCCGGGTGCCCGGGTTCACCACGTAGATGTAGGAGATGCTCTCCGCCTCCAGCTGCGAGCCCCGGATCGCGGCCAGGGCCTCCCCCACGCGGGTCTCCTTCGTCATCGTCAGAAAATCGCGGGACATGATCCCGCTGGCCGTGGCCTCCCGTTCGGACAGGATCGCCTGGATCCGCTCGACCTGGTCCGCGGGGAGAAGCTTCATCAGCTCCGACATGTGGTCGTGCGGCAGCACGGAGAACAGCCCCGCGAGCTGGGGGATGCTCATCTCCGAGAAGATGTTCCGCGCCCGTTCCTTGCGCAGGTTGGCGATGAGCTGGCGCTGGGTCCGCGGTTCCGCGTCCGCCAGGGTCTCCGCCGCCTTTTCCGAGTCGAGGGCGGAGAACAGGGCGTGCTTCTCCTCCTGCCCGAGCTCCTCGAGCATGTCGGCGAGGTCCTCGCTGGGCAGTTCGTGGATCTGGTTGCGGGTCACCGACAGGACCACCTTGTCGGTGGAGATGGCGTCTTCCACCGACAGGGGCTGGACGTACTTCCAGGAGATGAAGTCGTCGTTCAGCCACCGCAGTTTTCCAAGCCCCCAGCGGCGCAGGAATCCGTTGAACGAGATGTCCACGTGGACCAGCAGCAGCCTGCCCTTTGCCAAGAGGAGGTGGACGTCGTTGACCACCTCCACCCGCCGGTCGTCCATGTCCACGATCGTCCGCCCCATCAGGTGCTTGTCCAGGAGGATCCAGCCCGGCTGATCGACGAATGGGGGGTAGGGGGTCCCGTCTTCGCGGGGCTGGACGAAGATGGCGTCGTCCTCCACCCGCAGGACCTTCGCCCAGGGGATGAAATTGGTCGGTTTCCCCCAGCCGTGCTCGACGTAGATCCCGGCCACCTCCGGGTAGGGTTCGGTGACCGAGAAGACGATGTCGGAGAGTTTTCCGATCCGGTTCTTGATCTTCCCGATGCAGACGGGCCGGTTGAGGAGCTCGGAAAAGAAGACGAACCGGAAACTGCCGATCCCCCGGGGGAGGTCGGGGATTTTCATCGTGTGATTGGGTTCGGCCATAGCGCTTCCTCGTGCAGGGTCATTTGAGCAGGTTCGGGAACAGGGTGTCGATCCCCATGAGCGATGAGATGAAAAACAGCGCGGCGATGATCGCCCAGCCCGTGGCGTTCTGCCAGCCGGTGTTCGCATGCTCCCCCATCAGCGCCCGGTCGTTGAGCAGGAGGACCAAGAAGACCAGCGTCGTGGGGAGGATTGTGACCGCCACCACCTGGACGAACATGGTGATCAGGATCAGCGGCGCCTGGGGGATCAGGACGACGGCGCCCGCGGTCAAAAGCAGGAAAAGGTACAGCGCGTAGAACCAGGGGGCGTCCTTGACCTTCTTGTTGAGCGAGTGGGCCCAGCCGTACACCTCGCCCACGGCCCAGGAGGTGGAAAGCGATATGCAGAGCGCCCCCAGGAACCCCGCGTCGAACAGGCCGATCGCGAACAGCCGCCGGGCCCATTCCCCCTGCCCGCCGGGCAAGAGCGGCGCGATGGCGTCCGCCGTCTGCTTGGCGTCCTCGATCAGGATCGGCGGGTCATGGTAGTAGAACGCGGCCGCGGTGGCGATGATGATGAACGCCGCCACCAGGCAGGTGGAGACCGAACCGATGAAGGTCTCCATCCTCCCCATCTTGATGTCGTGGATGTCCAGCCCCTTGTCCACCACGGCGCTCTGCTGGAAGGAGAGCATCCAGGGGGTGATCGTCGTCCCGATATTGGCCAGGACGAAGAAGATCAGCTCCGGGGTGAACCCGGTCCGGTCCATCCCGGTGAAGAACAGACCCCGGTACACCTCGCCCCAGGGGGGGGCCGTGGGGGTGTCCATCGCCCAGAAGGCGGCGGGGATGTAGACCAGGTTGAAGGCGCAGAAGGCCAGGGTGAGTTTTTCGAAGGTCCAGTACTGGCCGCTGACGACGACCCCCAAGAGGACCGCGGTGACGGCCAGGAAGGTGATCCAGGGGGGGATGCCGAAGATGCTCATCGCCGCGGTCATCCCGATGTACTCCGTGACCAGGGTGAGCCAGTTCATCACGAACAGGTCGATCAGGGAGCACCAGCCCCAGAACGGGCCGAAGCTCTTGAAGATCGCCTCCGCCTGTCCGCGCTTCGTGACGGCCCCCAGGCGCACCGTCATCTCCTGCACCAGGTAGGCCATCGGCAGGAGGATCAGAAACACCCAGAGGAGGGAGAAGCCGTACTTCGAACCGGTGACGGCGTAGGTGGAGATGCCGCCGGCGTCGTTGTCGGCAACCATCACGATGAACCCCGGCCCCATGACCGACAGGAAGATCATCAGCCGCCGGCGCATGCGGTTTACGGTATGAATGCTCTTGCTTACCCAGTACATGCGATGCCTGCCTCCACCCCGGGGCCGCAGCCGACAGGTCCCGTCCTGCACATCGACGCCAACGGCTATCCTGGAGGGGGAGTGGTGACAGGGTTGCGTTTTCCGGTGTACGGCGGGCTCCGGGAAACGATCCGCGGGGATGCTAGGGGGCGGGAAATGGATCCATTTCCGGGAGGGGGTGGTTCCGGTTTGCCGAACAACGAACCCGGCCGATGACGATTTCGCTCCTACCAGGAGGCTCCATAGGGTTCTCAGCTCCGAATTGCGTTCTCCGGCCCGCGCCGCGCCGGTCTGCCAGTAGCCCTTATACATGAATGCCGGGGCGAGTCAAGGGGATATTCGGTACGTTCAGTGCTGCGCCGACTTCGGCGGAGCCCCTCATCGGTTCGGCGTTTGACAAAACGCCCCGGTGCAGGTATCTATGCACCGGCGCCCGGCGACGGGCGAACGGAGAAGCGGAGGAGACCAAGCGATGACCGAACGCGAACAGATCATGAGCATCTTCCAGGAGGCGCTGAACTCGGCCCTGCCGGGAAACCTCGTCCGGGACGTCCTGAAGGTAGATGCGGGCGTTCTGACGATCGAGGGTAGGAGCTACCGGCTCGACGACTACCGGCGGGTCCATCTCTTCGGGAGCGGCAAGGCGTCTGTCGAAACGGCCCGCGCCGTCAAGGCCGTTCTGGGTGAGCGGGTGACGGAGGGGCTGGTCGTTTCCAACTACGGGGCTGACCTCGACGGGGTCGAAGTCCTGGAAAGCTCGCACCCGGTCCTCACCGAGAAGAGCATCGCCGCGGCCGAGATCCTGATGGAGCGGCTGGCGGAGCTCGAGCCGGATGATTTGTTCATCTACCTCCTC
>CAIYSL010000063.1 GCA_903928915.1 uncultured Syntrophobacterales bacterium
GCGCCCTGGATGCCCTGACGCTGGGGTTTCGGGTCACCGTCCTGCTCGACGCGTGCCGCGGCGTGGATGTGCCGGCGGGCAACGTCGGCCGCACCGTGGCCGACATGCGCGACCGGGGGGTGCGGATTCTGAGCGGCGTCGCCTTCGGGGATTTCCTCCCCTCCTGAACGCCCCGGACGGTCTCCGGCCCTTCGCCGGCGGCGGCCGCCGGTTCCGCCTCAGGCGTACCGGTTCCGCGTCTCCTCCCGCAAGCGGATCAGGGCGGGCGAGATCCCGACCGCGTAGGGGGGATCGCCCTCCAGCCGGCGCAGGTTTTCCGGCAGCGTCTGCAGCTGCTGTCCGACGGTGCGGCTGATCGCCGCCAGATCGGCGGGCCCCTCCCGACGCCGTCCCTTCTCCATGACCCTCGTGAGCAGCGGCTCGCCCGCGTAGCGTTCCCCTGCGAGTGCGATCGTATCTCCGGCCATCATGCCCGCCGACATCCGGCGGAAGACCTGCTTGCGTCCGGGAAGGGTCGCCTTGCCCGGGGAGGTCTTGAGCCGCGGCTGCCCGGCGTACTCGACGAGCTTGTAGGCGCATTCGAGGTAGGGGGCGTCTGCGGAGGTGTCGAGTTTCGTCCCCACACCGAAGCCGTCGAGCGGGGCCCCGCCGGCCAGCAGGTCCCGGATGCCGTGCTCGTCGATGTTGCCGCTTGCGAACAGCTGGACCTCCCCGAGACCCTCTTGGTCGAGCAGGGCGCGGACCTCCTTCGACAGGGTGAGGATATCGCCGCTGTCCAACCGCAGGGCGCGCGTCCGGATCCCCTCCGCGGCGAGCCGTTTGATGGCGGCCGCGGCATGGCGGGCGCCCCGGAGGGTATCGTAGGTATCGATCAGGAGCGTGACGTTCGCGGGGTTGGCCCGGCCGTAGTTGACGAAGGCCTCTTCCTCGGTTGCGTGGGCCTCGACGTAGGAGTGGGCCATCGTTCCGAACAGGGGGATGCCATAGCGCGCCCCGGCGAGCACCGTGGCGGTCCCGGCGAACCCGGCGATCCGGGTCGCCCGCGCCGCGAGCAGGCCCGCTTCGGCCCCGTGGGCCCGCCTCAGGCCGAAGTCGACCAGCAGAGCCTTTCCGTCGGCGGCCAGCACGCAGCGCGCCGCCTTGGTGGCGATCAGGGTTTCGAAATGGAGGAGGTTGATCAGCCGGGTCTCCACGAACTGCGCCTGGACGATCGGGGCGACGACGCGGATCAGCGGTTCGTTGGCGAAGAACAGCGTCCCCTCGGGAAGGGCGTACAGATCCCCGGTGAAGCGGAAGGCGGCGAGATAGTCGAGCAGGCTCCGGGAAAATCTTCCGGTCCCGGCGAGGTAGGCGATCTCCGCGGCGGAGAAGCGCAGCTCCCCGAGGTAGGTGAGCAGCGACTCCAGGCCGGCGGCGACGAGGAAGCCCCGGCCGGCGGGGAGGTCCCGGACATAAAATTCGAAGGCGGCCTCCTCCTCCATGCCCTCGCGAAGGTAGGCCTCCAACATCGTGAGTTGGTAGAGGTCGGTCAGCAGAGGGCTCGTCAGGGGGTCCATTGAGGTCGATGCTCCTCGAGGGTGAACGGGTTCCGGTCCGGGAAGCGCTACATCCCACCCGCTCGGGCGATTCTACCACACCAGCCGGCATTTGGCTATGTATCTTTGCGGTTGTGAAAACCCGGTGACTCTGGTACGTTCCGGGGCATGAAGCATCTCGTGATGGGCACTGCCGGCCACGTTGATCACGGCAAGACCGCGCTGGTCAAGCGTCTCACCGGCGTCGACACCGACCGGCTCAAGGAGGAAAAGCAGCGGGGGATCACGATCGAACTGGGGTTCGCCTCGCTGACCCTCCCCGACGGGCGGACCCTGGGGGTTGTCGACGTCCCGGGCCACGAGCGGTTCGTCCGGCACATGGTGGCCGGGGCGGCCGGGATCGACCTGGTGGTGCTGGTCATCGCGGCCGACGAGGGGGTGATGCCGCAGACCCGGGAGCATCTCCAGATCTGCACCCTCCTGGGGATAGCAAAAGGGCTCGTCGCCCTCACCAAGATCGACATGGTGGACGCGGAGTGGCTGGCCCTCGTCCGGGAAGACGTCCGTGAGTTTCTCACGGGGACCTTTCTCGAGGGGGCGGCGGTGGTGCCGGTCTCCGCGCTGACGGGGGCGGGTGTCCCCGAACTGATCGAGGCAATCGCCCGCATCGCCGCCGAGGTCGAGCCGGCTGCCGACGTGGGTATCTTCCGCCTCCCGGTGGACCGGGTGTTCACGATGAAGGGATTCGGCACCGTCGTCACGGGGACGTTGATCTCCGGCAGGGTGGCGGTGGGCGAAGAGGTGGAGGTTACCCCGGTGGGACTCCGGGCCAAGGTGCGGGGGCTGCAGGTCCATAACCGCGCAGTGGAGAGCGCCGAGGCAGGGCAGCGGACCGCCGTCAACCTGCAGGGGGTCGATCGGGCGACGATCGCCCGGGGGTACCTCCTGGCCGCGCCCGACAGCCTGATGACGTCGCAACGCCTCGACTGCCGGTACCGGCATCTCGCGGCAGCGGGGCGGAATCTGAAAAACAGGACCCTGGTGCGCATCCACACCGGGACGAGCGAGGTGATGGGGCGGATCATCCTGATCGACCGGGATGAGCTCAAGCCGGGCGAGGAGGGGTTCTGCCAGGTCGTCCTCGAAGAGCCTCTGGCCGTGGTTGCGGGGGATCGGTTCGTCGTCAGGAGTTCTTCCCCGGTCACGACGATCGGCGGCGGCGAGATCGTCGATCCCCTGCCGGCGAAACACAAACGGTCGGCGGCGACCGTCCGGGAGGAGTTCAGCGTTCTGGCGGAGGGCGATCCGGAGGCGCGGGTTGCCATGGTGATGGCGCGGGCCGGGATCGGCGGAATACGGGAGGGCGGCCTCGTCGTCCGGACGGGGATCCGCCGGACGGACCTGCGCAGGCTCCTGGAGGGGATGTTCTCCAGCCGGACGGCCCACCTGGTCGATCGGGAAGAGGGGCGGGTCCTCTCGGGCCCGGTGTACGCCGATCTGCTGGCGCGGATCTCCGGGGAACTGCGGCAGTACCACGAGCACTTTCCCCTGAGGGAGGGTCTCTCCCGGGAGGAACTCCGGGGGACGCTGGGGATGGGGGAGGGGGCGGGGCAGAAGATCTTCGCCATGGCCCTCCGGGAGCTCGAACGGCGCGGCGAGGTCGCCGTCGAGAAGGACCAGATCCGCCTGGCGGGGCACCAGGTTCGGCTCCAGGGGGAGATGGGGGATCTGCGGGGCAGCCTCGCCGTGCTCTACCGGGAGAGCGGTCTGGCGCCGCCTACGCTGAAAGAGGTCCTGGAGCGCTTTCCCGACCGAAAGAAAGAGATCGCGAGCCTCATCAAGGTCATGACCCAGGAGGGGGAACTGGTCCGGATCAGCGAAGACCTGAACTTCCACCGGGAAGTCCTGGCGGGGCTCCGGGAGGCGTACCGGAACAACCTCGTCCGGGAGGGAAAGGCCACCCCGGCAAGCTTCCGAGAGCTGACCGGGCTCTCGCGGAAATACATCATCCCGCTGATGGAGTACTTCGACATGACGAAGCTGACCATGCGGGCGGGCGAGCACAGGATCCTCCGGGAACGGCAGGAGCGGTGAGCGGCACAATCGAAGCAGGCAAGGGGGAGCAGTGAACAAGAAGACGGTGTACGCGGAGGACATCAAGACCGGGGACAAGGTGTGCGAGGTGTTTCTGGCGGCGGAAAAGACCCTGGCCTATTCCCAGAAGGGATCGCCGTACCTGAACCTCCGCCTGCGGGATCGGACCGGCGACGTGGACGGCAAGGTGTGGGAGAATGCCCTGGCCTGGGACAAGACCTTCAAGAAGGGCGATTTGATCCGGATCCAGGCGCGGGCGCTCAATTTCAAGAACGCCATCCAGCTTTCGATCATCGAGCTGAAGCAGGTCGACGACCGCGAGGTCGATCTGGCTGATTTCTTCGCCGTGGCGAAGGGAGACCTCGCCGGGATGTTTGCCGCGCTGATGGAGTATGTGGAGCGGATCAAGACCCCCTGCCTGACCGCGTTGCTCCATTCCTTCTTCCGGGACGAGCGGACCGTCGCGCTGTTCAAGCGGGCGCCGGCGGCCAAGGGATTCCACCACGTCTACATCGGCGGCCTGCTGGAACACACCCTCTCGGTGGTCCGCCTCCTCGCAGCGGCTGCGGACCACTATCCGGGGATCAACCGGGACCTCCTGATCGCCGGCGGGATCCTCCACGACATCGGGAAGATCTACGAATTTTCGTTCGAGCGGATCGTGGAGTACAGCGATGCCGGCCGGCTGGTCGGCCACATCGTGATGGGGGTGGAGATGGTCGACGAGAAGATCGCCGCGATCCCCGATTTTCCAGCGCAGACGGCCATGGAACTCCGCCACCTGATCCTCAGCCATCACGGGGTCCTGGAATACGGTTCCCCGAAGCGCCCCAAGACCCTGGAGGCGCTGATCGTCCATTTCATGGACGACCTCGACGCCAAGGTGAACGCCTTCCAGGAGCACATCCGCGGTTCCCGCGACGAGGAGTCCGACTGGACCCCCTACCACCGGCTGTTCGACCGGTACATCTACAAGGGGAAACCGTTTCCGAACGATGAGGAGGGAAGGACGCCCGGACCTCCGGCGCCGCCCCCGCCGGCGGAGGGCAGCTGAGAACGGTATTTTCCCCTCAAGTTTTTCTCCCCCCGTGCCGATATCAGAGGAGACACCCTGCGGAAGGAGGAGACCCATGTCGAACGCCGCCGATATCTCCCTTTCGGCGATCCGTGCCCTGGACAGGGCAAACGAGGTGATCGCCAATAACATCGCCAACGTGAACACCGGGGGCTTTCAGAAGAGCCGCGCCGCCACGGCCCAGTCCGAAACGGGAGGGGTGACGCTGAGCATCGAACAGCTGAGCCTGCCGATCGACACGGTGACCCTCGGGGGGCAGGCGCACACCGCCTCCACCGTGGAGCCGGCCGAGGAGCTGATCAGCCTGATGGTCAACCGGCACAGCTACGACGCCAACATCCAGGTCCTCAAGACTGCCGAGGAGATGCAGGGGACGCTGTTCGACCTCTTCGGGTAGCGCTTCTCGCCGCCCCTCAGTACCTAAACACGGCGGCCAGGTCGCCCGGGCCGGGCATCCTCTCCGGAGGGAGGACGAAGACCGACCCCCCGTTCAGGTACGTCTGGATTGCGGCGGTCTCGAGCAGGTCTTCACCCGCCGATCCCGTTTCCCCCGCAAGCGCGACCGTCCCGGCGGCCGCATCGAACGTGCCCATGGCCCGTCGTCCCTGGGCGGTGAACAGCGAACCGATTCGTCCGTGGGCCGCCGCCGGGAGGATCTCCCGCACATCCGTCGAGGTAAGGCCCGTCCCCGAGGACTGCCGGTACTGGGCAAGGGCGTCGGTTTCTGCCTTCCGGAAGAAGGGTTTGACGATCTTCAGGGCCGCGCGATGGAGGGATTCCGTGCTCACCCCCTGGGGGTTGCCGGGGATTCCCGCCTCCATCAGGTGGGGATAGGTGTTGACCTCGCGGTAGATCGGGAAGAGATACTCGACGCCGGCCAGGACCAGGGGGGCCCGTTCGTCCTTCAGTAAGTCGCGGAGACCCCGGTCGATCAGGCGGAAATACTTCAGCAGGTTGTCCTTCGTATCCTCGGTTACCCCCCCGTGTCCGGAAACCATGGCCATCCCCGGGGCGCCGCTCAGGGAACCGGCGCGGAACCGGACCTGTTTATCGAACCCGTCGATCTTGAGCGCCTCGGCGAGCCCCTTGGGGAGCGTTTCCAGTTCGATCGCCTGCACACTGTTGCCGGTCCCTTCCAGGAGCCGGATTTCCTTCTGACTGAGGGCAAGGATGTAGAAGCGACCGTCGCCGCCGAGCACCGGCAGGAGCGGTTTGATGTGGAAGGTATCGGCTACGACGACGAGCTCGGCGAACGACTCGGGAAGGCAGTAGGAGCGGAACAGATCGGAGGAGAGGAAGAGCGCCAGGCCGTCGCTCTGCCTCCGCCAGAACAGGACGTTGCCCGGCAGCGCCTGGGCGGGTTCGAGCAGGGCCTTGCCCTCCTGGGGGCGCACCCCCCCGGCCAGCAGCTTTTCCTCGGCGGTGCGCAAGAGATTCCTGAAGCGGATCGGGTTCTGCTGACTCTCTGCGCCGGTACGGTAGGTGGGCATGAAGATCGAGACGCACAACCCCTGGTGTTTTCCCAGTAATGCCGTTAATTCATCCTGTGAAAATGCATTCATTGGGTCCTCTCCCTTCTCTCTGGTAAACCCCCGTCTCTGTTTGTCGCCGGTGTCTGCTGTCCCTCCTTTCCCCCGCAGGCCCGCCGGAAAAGGCGGCGCCCTCGGCAAAAAGGATAAAGTATCCGCGGGGACAAAGCAAATTATTTCTTGCAGGTGCCCGCCTGTGGTGGTACCCCTTGTGCTCGACGGACCGCGGGCGATTTCCCTTTGCAGCGACCGCAAACTGTGATAGGAGACTCCGCTTTTCTGGAGCGGGGAGGGAGAATACCGGGTGTTGCGGATGCGGGAGGACAGAGAAATCGGCGCGGGCGGCGGCAGCGGGGTATCGGCCCGGTGGCAGGACTGGCAGTGGCAGCTCACGAACAGGGTGCAGTCGCTGGCACAGCTCGCCGCAGTGACCGGTCTGCCCGTGCGGTCCCTCGCCCCGCTGAGACCGGTAGCCGGCGTCTACCCTGTCGCGATCACCCCCTACTACTGGTCGCTCGTGGACGCCGCCGCTCCGGACGACCCGCTCCGCCGTCAGTGCGTGCCCGACCCGCGGGAGCTCGAGTGCTCCGGAGGGGACCTCGCCGATCCCCTGGGCGAGGAGGAGGCCATGCCGGTCCCGGGGCTGATCCATCGCTACCCCGACCGGTGCCTGGCGATCGTCACCAGCGAGTGCGCCGTCCACTGCCGGCACTGCAACCGCAAACGGCTCTGGCGCGGCCCCGGGTACGGCCGAACGCGGGAGCGGCTGCGGGCGATGGTGGACTACGTCAGCCGGACCCCCGCCGTCCGGGAGGTGATCGTCTCGGGGGGCGATCCGCTGCTGATCGCCGAGGATCTGCTGGACTGGTTCCTGGGGGAGCTCAGGGCGATACCCCACGTGGAGGTCCTCCGAATCGGGAGCAGGATCCCGGTCACCCTGCCGATGCGCGTCACGCCGCAGCTCTGCGCCATGCTGAAGCGGCATCGGCCGCTCTGGTTCAACACCCAGTTCAACCACGGCCGGGAGGTCACCCCCGAAGCGGCCGCGGCGTGCGAGATGCTCCTGACCGCCGGGATCCCCGTATCGAACCAGTCGGTCCTGCTTCAGGGGGTGAACGACGACGCCGAGACGATGCGGGACCTGCTCACGGCCTTGGAGCGAATCTCGGTCCGTCCCTACTACCTGTTCCAGTGCGAGCCCGTCCGCGGCGCGGGCCATTTCCGGGCCGATCCCGCGCACGGCATGGAGATGATGGAGAGGCTCCGGCGCACCCTCTCGGGGCTCTGCCTCCCCCGCTACGTCCTTGACTGCCCCGGCGGCCGCGGGAAGATCCCGCTGCAGCGCCTTTCCCTCCGCGCCGAGCGGGGCGCGGCCCGAAGGGAGAAACAATGTTTTGACAACGGCGACAGGATGGATTAGAAGACGTGAACATATCCCCCAACTAAGGAGAACCCAGTGGTATGTACACAGCCAGCGACTTGAGAAAAGGGTTACGGATCAAGATCGAAAGCGATCCGTATATCATCACCGAATTCAACTTCGTCAAACCGGGGAAGGGACAGGCCCTGTACCGCTGCAAGCTGAAGAACATGATCAACGGCAACCAGTTCGAGCGGACGTTCCGGTCGGTCGACGTCTTCGAGGCGGCCGATCTGCAGGAGAAGAAGATGCAGTACCTCTACAAGGAAGAGGGAAAATACTGCTTCATGGACAACCAGACCTACGAGCAGGTGTTTCTCTCCGACGAGCAGGTGGGCGAGGCGAAGAATTTTCTCCTCGACAACCTCGAGGTGGAGATCCTGTTCTTCGAAGACCGGCCGCTGGGGATCAGCCTGCCCAACTTCATCGAGGTGACCGTGACCAAGGCCGATCCCTGGGCCAAGGGGGATTCGGTGTCGGGCAACACCAAGCCGGTGACCGTCCAGACCGGCTACGTACTCCAGGTCCCCCCCTTCATCGAGGAGGGGGAGAAGATCAGGATCGACACCCGCAGCGGGGAGTATCTGACCCGGGTCAAAGGATGACGGACGGATGGGCGAGGGAGAGTGGCGGCTGAGCGCCAAGGCGGACGCCTTGCAGCTCCGGGCGGCGATGATCCGGGCGATCCGCCGCTTCTTCCTCGCGCAAGACTTCCTCGAGGTTGAAACACCCCTCCGGATCCCGGCCCCGGCGCCGGAACCCCACATCGATGCCGTCCCCGCGGACGGCTGGTTCCTCCACACCTCCCCGGAGCTCTGCATGAAACGCCTCCTGGCGGCGGGGTATCCGAACATCTTCCAGATCTGCCGCTGCTTCCGCGCAGGAGAGCGGGGGGCGCGGCACCTCCCCGAATTCACCCTGCTCGAATGGTACCGCGCCGGAGTCGACTACCGGGCATTGATGGAGGACTGCGAGGCGCTGATCGCCTCCGTCGCAGCGGGCCTCGGCAGAAGCGGCGTCCTGGCCTGGCAGGGCAGGAGGATCGACCTGACCCCTCCCTGGGAGCGGATCACCGTCCGCGAGGCCTTCGCCCGGTATGCCCCGCTCGGTGCGGACGAGGCGCTCGGCAGCAACCGGTTCGACGAGCTGATGGTCGACGCCGTCGAGCCCCGCCTGGGCGTCGACCGTCCGGTGTTCCTGTACGATTATCCCGCCGCACTCGGCGCCCTGGCGCGCCTGAAGCCGGAAGATCCCTCGCTCGCCGAACGGTTCGAGCTGTACATCGCCTCGCTGGAGCTGGCAAACGCCTTTTCCGAGCTGACCGATGCGCGTGAGCAGCGCCGGCGCTTCACCGCGGCGGCCTGCGAACGCCGGCAGGCAAACCGCGCGGCGTACCCCGTGCCGGAGCCGTTTTTGGCCTCCCTCTCCCTGGTGCCCCCCTCTGCGGGCATCGCCCTGGGCGTCGACCGGCTCGCCATGCTGTTTGCCGATCGGACCGCGATCGACGCAGTCATCGCCTTTGCGCCCGAGGAGCTCTGATCCGCTCCGGTCTCCCCGGCCGACCGCGACGTGATCGGGATCATCAGCCCTGCCGCCCCCCCCGGAGGCGGTCCCCTGCCTCCCCTTCGGCTTGACCGTCGGATTCATCGGTCCTTGACAAGCCCCCCCTTTTCCATTAGAGGTAGGTGCCGTCGATTGCATTTCTCAGTAAAGGAGATTGAAAGTGAAAGAAGTTTCGTCCGTTGCCGCGATGGACCTGGGAGGAAATTTCCACGGCTCGCTGTTCGACATGGTCATCCACGCGGGATTCGTCGTCCAACTGGTTCTCCTGCTGCTGCTCGTCTTCTCCGTCGTCTCCTGGGCCATCATCCTGATGAAGTACTTCGCCATCAGGAAGATCGTGCGGGAGAACGGCGCCTTCCTCAGCATCTACATGCGGAGCACAAAACTCTCGGAGATTTTCCCCGAGGCGAAAAAATTCCATAATTCACCGCTGGCGGAAATCTTCCGGGCCGGGTATGCCGAGCTTGCCAAGGTCGCCAAGGCGGTGCGGGGCAACCCCGCGGCGAAGGATGCCCCGGATGCGGGCGGCCAGGGGGGGGAAATCACCGGGATCGACAATGTGGAGCGGGCCTTGAACCGGGCCTGCGGGTCGGAGGTCGGCAAACTGGAGACGGCCCTCGGTTTTCTGGCGACCACGGGAAGCGCCAGCCCCTTCATCGGTCTGTTCGGAACGGTCTGGGGGATCATGGACACCTTCAAGGGGATCGGCGCCCGGGGGTCGGCAACCCTGGCCGTGGTGGCCCCGGGGATCTCGGAGGCGCTGATCGCAACGGCGGCGGGCCTTGCAGCCGCCATTCCGGCGGTTATCTTCTACAACTACTACCTGAACCGGATCAAGGGAATGACGCTGGAGATGGACAATTTCTCCTCGGAGCTGCTCAACATCGTCGAGCGGTATTACGTCCAGAAATAGGCGGCCATGAAAACCTCGAAGCGCATAAACAGAAACAACGACCGGCCGATGGCCGAGATCAACGTCACCCCGCTGGTGGACATCATGCTCGTGCTGTTGATCATCTTCATGGTCACGGCGCCGATGCTGCAGATGGGGATCGACGTCAACCTGCCGCGGGTCAAGGCCAAGAGCGTCGACGTGGCCGAAGAGAAACTGGTGCTGACCATCAACGCCGCCAAGGAGATCTTCCTCAACCGTTCGCAGGTACCCTTTGCGGACCTCGCGACGAAGCTGGAGCATATCTTCGCTGCCCGTATCGACCGGGAGGTCTACCTCCGGGCGGACCGGAACGTCCCCTACGGGTACGTGGTCGAGGTGATGGCCGCGGTCCGGAAGGCCGGCGTCGACAAGCTGGGGATGATCACCGAACCGCCCCAGGAAACACGGTAAATGTTCGACGGACTGGATATGGAAGGGCGAGGCGGATCGCATCTGCACAGCATGGTATTCATCTCCCTCCTGCTCCATGCAGTGATCCTCTCGCTGCTGTTTTTTGCCCCCTCCTTCCCCGCGCCGAAGATGACCTTCGGACCGGTGCACACCGTTTCGCTCGTCAGCCTGCCCCGCAATACCCTGGAGCAGCGCAGCAGCTCGGCCATGACCCGGGAACTCCTGTCGGTCGACCGTCGCCCCGAGGCGGTGATGAAGAAGCAGCTCGCACCCGCCCCGGTGATCCCGATCCGGACCATTGAGACCCAGAAGAAGCAGCGGGACCCCGACCTCGAGAAGGCGATGGAGGAGATCCGGAAAAAGGCCGCAGTTGCCGGGCAACCCAACCCGACGCAAGCGAAGGGCGCGGCCGGAAAAGCCGAAAAGACGGACAAGGCCGAGCGGGCAGCCGCGCCGGCCGGGCCGGCGGGCCAACCCGGCGACGGGGAGATGGATGCGCAGATGCGCGCCTACTACACGGCGATCTGGTCCCGGATCAAGGGCCGCTGGGCCCTGCCGCAGGGAATACTGCCGGGCGAAGTGCTCGAGGCGGTGCTCGACGTAACCATCCTGCGCAGCGGGGCCGTGACGGAAGTCAAGTTTGAGAAGCGTTCGGGAAACGGGTACTTCGACGATTCGGCGATGCGGGCTATCCGGAAGGCTACCCCCTTCCCGCCGCTGCCGGGGTGGATCGGCGACAGCAGCATCCAGGTGGGGATCCGGTTCCATTCTGAGGAGTTGCGGTCGTGAGGTCGGCCGGGGAGGGGGAGTCATAGGCATGCGGCATCTGAAGCGTCTCATCGTCCTCACCGTGGTTGCCCTTTCGGTCCTGGGCTTCGGGGCGGCGCACGGGAAGGTGTACATCGACATCGATTCGCCCTCGTTCCAACGGTTCCCCATCGCCATCGCGGACTTCAAACCCCTGTCACCGGGCGCCGGGCCGGGCGATTTCCCCGTCTGGTTCGCCGACACCCTCGGCCGGAACCTGCTGGTCACGGGCTACTTCACCGTCCTCGACCGGAAGGCCTTCCTGGAGGATCCGGCCCGGGCCGGGATCACGGGGGAGACGACCCGGTTTCCCGACTGGACGGCGATCGGCGCCGAATACCTCATCAAGGGCGGATTCCAGACGGACGGGCGGCAGCTCACCACGGAATTCCGCCTGTTCGACGTGGTGCGGGGGGAGCTGATCGTCGGGAAACGGTACGTGGGGACCCCCGATGACAGAAACCGCATGGTCCTGCAGTTCGCCAACGAGGTGCTCCAGGCGCTCACCGGCGAGGCGGGCCTGTTCGACACCTGGATCGCCTTCGTCAAGCGGAGCGGCGATACCTCCGATCTGTATACGATCAGCTTCGACGGCTCCGACCTGCGTCGCCTCACGAACTACGGCAGCCTGACCGTGTCGCCGCGCTGGTCGCCCGACGGCCGGCGGCTGGCGTTCACCTGTTTCAAAGACGGCAACCCCGACATCTACCTGCGGGACGTGAAGAGCGGCCTCACCGAAAAGGCAGTTTCTTACCGGGGGGTCAACCTCCCCGGCTCCTGGTCGCGCGACGGGGAGCAGCTCCTGGTCACGCTGAGCAGGGATGGCAATCAGGAGATCTATGACATGACCGTGTCAAGCAGGCTCCTCCGGCGGCTGACGCGGGAATTCTCCATCGATGTCTCGCCGGTCCGCTCCCCCGACGAGAAACAGATCGCCTTCGTGTCGAACCGCCAGGGCTCTCCGCAGATCTTCGTCATGGATGCCGACGGCGGCAACGTCCGGCGGCTGACCACCGAGGGGAATTACAACACCTCCCCGGCCTGGTCGCCGAAGGGGAAGCGGATCGCCTATGAAGGATCGGTCAGCGGCCGGTTCCAGATCTTCGTCATCGATGCGGCAGGGGGGACGCCCCAGCAGCTCACCTTCGGGGGGAGCGACCACGAGTCTCCCACCTGGTCTCCCGACGGGCGGTACCTGGCCTATAGTGTCCGCGGGTACGGCAGGAGCCGGATCGAAATCATGAATGCCAACGGCCAGAACATCCGGGTCCTGCACGAGGGGAATGAGGGGTGTCAAAGCCCCTTCTGGTCGCCCCATATTCGCTGAGGCACAAGTTGTAAGGAATTGAATTCAGGGAGATAATATAAAAAAAAAATATTTTTCGATTGATTTTTGCCGGGGGAAGTGGTTTATGAATTCTGAGAAGTCACCGAGCCTTTGAACCATCATTGATCGACGAAAGGAGAATTATGATGAAACGAACATTGTTGGCAGTAGTCTTGATCGCCCTGGTGTGCAGTCTCTCCCTGACCATGCTCAGCGGTTGCGCCAAGAAGGCGTCGCTGAAGGACCAGGCCGCGATGACCGCCCCGGCCAAAGCGCCGGCGCCAGCAATGGCTGCACCCTCGGCGACGCCTGCGGACGATGCGGCCGCGAGGGAAAAAGCGCTCCGCGAGCAGCAATTGAGGGAGCAGGCCGAGCGGGAGAAGGCGGCCAAGGAGGCGGCCGAGAAGGCGAAGAAGGAAGCGGCGGCAAAGCTGGCCGCTATCCTGAAGGAGCTCCAGATCCCGGACGTCTACTTTGACTTCGACAAGTACAACCTCAAGCCGCTGGCCCAGACGACCCTGAAGAACGGCGCCCCGGCCTACATGAAATACCCGGATTACAAGCTCGTTGTGGAAGGCCACTGCGATGAGCGGGGGACTGCCGAGTACAACCTGGCGCTCGGCCAGAAGCGGGCCGATGAGGCCGCCAAGTTCCTCGTCGACCTGGGCATCCAGAAGGACCGGATCAAGACGATCAGCTACGGGAAGGAGATGCCCGTCGACAAGGGGCATGACGAGGCCGCCTGGGCGAAGAACAGACGGGCCCATTTCGTTGTGTTCCCGCCGGTGAAGTAGACGATTCGAGCGGGTGCCCGCAGCCGGCTGCACGAACCTGACCCGCCGCCGATCAGAGGCGGTGCGCGAGGTGTCCTGTCCGCCGGGTCCGCGGGTGTGGCGAATGAACTGAGCAGAACAACCGTGGTCCTGAGGGTCCGGGGAACAGACCGGACTCTCAGGACCGTTGTTTAAGAACCCCCCGGAGGATGCGGCCCCGGGGGCGTCGGGAGGGGGGGCCGTGCGAACGTATTCCTGGTTCACGGTGATGATCGGTGTGGTGCTGCTGATCGCCGGCTGCGCAACGACGGGCGATCTCCGGCGGATTCACAGCAATCTGGACAATCAGATCCGCCTCACCAACGAGAAGATCGCTGCCGTCGAGCAGCTCTCGGGGGGGGTAAAGGAAGAAATCGCCGGGCTCCGCGGTCAGGACGAAAAGAACGCCGAGTCGGTTGCCGCGCTGCGTGGCACCCTGGCGGAGAACCGGGCCGAAGTCACCGAGATCAGGGAGCAGATCCAGCAGCTCAAAGGGAGCATCGATTCTCTCCGCAGGGATCTTGCCAACGCCACCATGCGCACGGCCAAGCAGCGGGAGGATGAGGAAAAGGGACTCCGGGACAGACTGGACAAGCTCACCTTCAAGGTGAATTTCATCGAAAATTTTCTCGGCATCGGCAAGAAGGATGAGCCGTCCGAGCCCGCTGCGGACAAGAACGGAAGGCCGCCGGCGGCGGCAGCCAAAGAGGCGGCACCGGCCGGCAAGAGCCGTCCGGCGGACAAGGAATCGCAGTACGCAGCCGCCTACGACCTCTTCCGGGAGGGGAAGTACGAGAAATCGCGGGAGGCCTTTGAATCGTTCCTCAGGCAGCACCCCGAAACGGAATTTTCCGACAACGCCCAGTTCTGGATCGGCGAGTGCTACTACTTCGAGAAGAAATACGAGAAGGCGATCGTGGAGTACGACAAGGTCGTCAAGAACTTTCCCGAGGGCAGCAAGGTTCCCTACGCCCTTTTGAAACAGGGCCTCTCGTTCCTGCGGCTGGGGGACAAGGCGAGCGCAAAGCTCCTCCTGCAGCAGGTGATCAAGGATTTCCCCAACACGAGCCAGGCGCGGATCGCCCGCACGCGGCTCGCCGAGATCAAATAGCTCCGCTACGGTACGGCGAAGGGGGTCGGGGTGATCCCCTCCGGGACGGGCAGGCTGAATGAGGCCGTTTCATCGTCGAGCAGGCGTGTGTCCGTGTAGCGCACCGCCAGGGTTACCCCCTCCCCGGAAATCGTCAGCCGCTGCGGCAGGAATCCGTCCCCTACGCGGCGATAATCCGCAAACTCGGCGGTATATGCCGCCTCCTCCCTCCCCGTGAATATCCGGACCCGGATCAGCCTGGCTGTCGCCGGATCGATCCAGAGCGAACGGATCTTTTCCCCTGCCCGGTATCGATCGAGGCGGTACAGCCCCTCCTCCTGTTCCCCCTGCCAGTAATCAGCGCCGCTCTCCTTGTCCGCCGGGGGCCTCCCCATCAGCAGGCCGACTGCCTCGGCCGCCGACAGCGGGAGGCGCAACAGCCGCGCGATATTCTGCCGGCTCGCCGGACCGATGTGGTAGTCCCCTTTCTCCGGGAGAAAAACGCGGAGTTCCCCCGCTTCGATCGAGAGGAAGAAATCGGGGGGGCCGAGCAGGGGAATCGATTCCAGCCGGAGGTCCGCCGGCGCCCGCAGCATCACCGCGGCCTTCAGCGGGTACCGCTCCGTCGGGGAGGAGATCTCGACCCGGGCCGTGGCGGTGATCGCCGCCCCCGGGGGGGAAGCTGCGAGTTCGCGCAGCGCGGCCTCGGGCGTGTCATAGGAGGCAGCGGGGGAGGCGACCCTTCCGGCGGCGCAGCCGCTGATGATCAGCCCGAACAGCGCGGCCGCCAGAAACAGCCGGGAGGGGTGGCGAGGGCTTCGCGCGCAGAGGAAGCCCCCCGCAGCCCGAGCCGCAGGGGAGGAGTTCGCCGGCGGATTCCCCGGTGCGCCGCGATTCCCGGGGGGCTGAGCATACAGCCGCAGAAGGCCGATCATGGGGATTTCTCCCCGATCGCCTCGTCGAGCTTCCGCTTGAGGGTTTCGCTCTCCGGGTTGAACCGGACGGCCCGTTCGTAGGCTTCGACTGCCTCCGGGATCCGCCCGGCGCGGAGATAGGCGTCTCCCAGGTGCTCGCTGATCGCCGCATCCTCGGGCAGGGCCTCCGCCGCCTCCTGAAGGAGCCGGATCGCCTCATCCAGCTTGTTCTGCCGGAAGTACAGCCAGCCCAGCGAATCGATGATGTAGCCGCTGCCGGGCTTCAGGGCGAGCGCCCGTTTGATCATCCGCTCCGCTTCGTCGAGGTTGATCCCCTTGTCCGCGTAGAGGTAGCCGATGAAGTTGAGCGCGTCCGCATGGTCGGGGTCGAGCTTCAGGACGCCCTGCATTGCCGCGATGCTCTCGTCGAAGCGGTCCGTCTTTTCGAACAGAACCCCGAGTCCGTAGTGGAGCTCGGCGCTGTCGGGCATACTCTGCACCCCTTCCCGGAGGATCGCTTCCGCCTCGGGGAACCGCTTCAGCTCCTCGTACAGGGAGGCGAGATAGACGTGCATCCCCGGGGCGTCCTTCTTCAGCCGGATGGCGGCGAGCAGCGAATCGACAGCCGCGGTTACGGCGCCCTGGCGCTTGAGGATCATGGCGATGCGGATCTGGGCGTTGGCGTACTGCCCTTCCGCCGCGGCAGGGATCGTCCGCAGGGTCTCCAGGGCCTTGGCGTCGTCCTTGGCTTCATCGTAGGCAGTGCCGAGCAGATAGACGAGACGGTATTCCTGGGGGTATTCCTTCACCAGGGCCGCCACCGACTCGATCGCTTTTGCATGCTGCCCCCGTTCGAGGGCGATCAGTCCCAGAGTCAGGCGCACTTCGCGGTTTGCCGGGTCCAGCTTCAGCACCTCCTGAAACGCCGTCTCCGCCTCATCGTAGCGCTTCTCCTGGAGGTACAGCTCCGCCAGCCGGATTCGGGGCAGGGGCCGCTCCGGCGCGGTTTCGGCCATCGACGTGTAGACGGCTATCGCCTTGGAGATCTTCTTCTGCCGTTCGTACAACCGGGCGAGGTCCAGCATGGCCGTCTCGAAATCCGGCCTGATGGCAAGGGTTTTTTTGAACTGGGCCTCGGCCTCGTCGTAGCGCTTCTGCTCGGCCAGGATCCTGGCCAGGTAGTAGTTAGTCATGAAATGGCCGGGGTCGATCCGGAGCAGCTCCTGAAACACGATCACGGCCTTTTCGTACTGCTTCTGCTCCACCTGCGCCGTCCCGAGATAGAAGCGGGCGGCCACGTTGTCCGGGTCCAGGGCGATTACGCGCTCGTACAGCGCCACAGCGCTCGGGTAGTCCTTCAGATGGAGGTAGATGTCCCCGAGCAGCTGGAGGGTATCCACGTCGGCCGGATGGTCCTGGATGATCCGCTTGCAGATCTCCAGCGCCTTGTGCGTGTCCCCCTTCTCCATGTACAGGGAAGCGATCTCCTTCGCCAGATAGGGGGAGGCGGGGTCGAGGAGGAGGGCCTTTTCCATCTCCCGGATCGCCTCTGCCAGCTCGGCATTGAGGGCAAGGATAACGCCCAGGGAGTAGTGAAACGCCGCCCCGTCGGGCCGCTGCGCCGCGGTAGCCGCGGGCGCGGCGGCCGTGCGGTGCGGAGCAACGGCTGCGCATCCCGAAAGCGTGGAGAGTATCGGCAGCACAAGCATGGAGCTGCACAACAGGGCCTTTAGCATCGCATGGTTCCTTCCCGAACTGCGGCTCGTTACCGCTTTTTTGCCAGCATGTCCTTCTTCCCGCGCGATTCCTGCAGCGCGAGGTATGTCGTCAGGGGGATCACCCGCACCCCGCCGTCCCGCCAGAGGGGCTGCGCATCCGCGAGCGCCCGCAGGGTTTCCGGGCGGGGATGGCCGATCATCAGCAGCGGCTTTGCCCGCCGGCTTCCCCGCGGGGGCGGCTGGACCAGCGCCGCCAGGGCTGCGGCGTAACCGGGCGCATGGTCGATGAACAGGCTGCGCGCCGCATAGCGGACCCCGGCCCGGGCGGCCGCCGACCGTGCCCGGGAATGGCCGGTGGTCACGCTGTCCACGAAGAAGAGCCCCCGCCGGGCAAGCTCCTGCATCATGACGGCGAGCCCCGCTTCATCCTCCATGAACCGGGAGCCCATGTGGTTGTTCACCCCGGAGACGTGCGGGACGGCGGCGAGGTCCGCCGCGATCCGTCTGCGGAGCTCGCCCGGGTTCATCCCGACGAACAGGGCCCCGTTGCCGGGGTCGTTGCCAGGGTAGGAGCGGGGTTCCATCGGCAGATGGAGGAGGACCTCTTTCCCGGCTGCGTGGAGGAGACGCGCCGCCTCCCGGGCATGGGGAGTGTGGGGGAGCACGGCAAAGGCAAGCGGCGCCTCGATGCGCGCCAGTTCCTCCACCAGGCGGAGGTCGTAACCGATATCGTCGATGATGACGGCGACGTGCCGTCCTCCGCGCTCGTCCCCGGGCGCGCCCCGCTCGGGCGGCGGGGGCTGCACCGTCTTTTCCCGGCGTTCCTCCCCGCGGTGTTCGGGGATGGCGGTCCGCTCTTCCCGGGGGGCGACCCGCTCCCGATAGATGATCACCGCCGCGATCAGCGCGGCGGCGATGATTACCGTCAGGAAGGGAAATCGCTTGAATCGCCTGTACAGAGTCATGCCTCCCGCCTGCCGGCGGCGGTCATCCCTTCATATTCTTCTTCAGGATATCCCAGCCTTTGAGGATGTCGATCGCGTGTTTCAGCTGGGTGTCCTTGTCCAGGTCGTCGCTCTCCTTCTTCGTTTCCTTGCTCGGGTCCTTCTTCCCGTCTTTCTTGGGTTCCTCTTTCGGGTCCTTCTTCGTATCCTCCGGCTTGGCCTCAAGCTCCTTGATCGATTTGATGTGGCCCTTCAGGTCCCGCTCCCGCAGGCGCATCGACTGCTCGTCGTTGCCGTTCTTCTCGTCGGCCGGACGGATCTGTTTCACCAGGATGTCGGGGGTGATCCCCTCGGCCTGGATCGATCTGCCCTTCGGGGTGTAGTATTTCGCCGTCGTCAACTTCAGCGCTGCGCCGCCTTCCATCGGGATGACCGTCTGCACGGATCCCTTGCCGAAGGTCTGCGCCCCCAGGATCACCGCCCGCCCGTTGTCCTGCAGGGCGCCGGAGACGATCTCCGCGGCGCTGGCCGTGCCTTCGTTGACCAGAACGACGATCGGGCAGGTCGGTTCGTCCCCGTCGTTTTTCGCCACTGCCTTGCTCTCCATTCCCTGGGACCGGCCGCGCGTGGAGACGATGACCCCCGACTTCAGGAAGAGGTCGGACACCTCGACCGACTGGTTGAGGAGGCCGCCGGGGTTGTTCCTGAGGTCGAGGACGATCCCCGCCAGGGGGGTGGCCTTCGCGGTGACCTCGCGGAGGGACTTCTTCAGCTCCTCCACCGTCCGCTCCTGGAACGTGGCGATCCGAATGTAGGCGATCTGGTTGTCATAGACCTTTGTCCTGACGGCCTTGATCTTGATGATGCTGCGGGTGATGACGAAGTCCTTCGGTTTGGCAAACCCCTCGCGCATGATGGTGATCGTCACCTTCGTGTCCCGGGGGCCCCGGAGTTTCTTCACCGCCTCGGTGATGGTGATGTCCTTGGTGGTTACGTCGTCGATCTTGATGATCTGATCGCCCGCCTTGATCCCGGCGTTGTGGGCGGGGGTGTCTTCGATCGGGGAGACGACGGTGAGGACGTCCTTGAGGATCGTGATCTCGATGCCCAGGCCGCCGAAACTCCCGCGCGTCTCCACCTCGAGCTCCTTGTGCATCTCCGCGGTCATGAAAACACTGTGGGGGTCGAGGGATTTGATCATCCCGTTGATGGCCCCCTGCATCAGCTTCTCGGCATCCACCGGTTCCACATAGTTCTTTTCCACCATGTCCAGGACTTCGCTGAACGTTTTCAGACTCTTGTAGGTGTTCCGGTCGATCGCCGAAACCCGGCTGTCGCCGTACGGGCCGAGCAGGATCAGGACGCCGAAAACGGCGCACAGGATGATGACCCTCTTGCGGGAACGAGTGTTCATGTATGGTTCCTCCACGTATCAATCCGCCGCCGCTGGCACGCCCGGCGGCCTGCCGTGGGCATGCGCGAAGGGTGGTGAGCCGACCCTCCCCGGGGGGGCCGCAGCGGGCCCCGACCGCGATCGGTCGAAGCCATCTTCTCGAATGATACCACGTATGTTATGAAAATTTCCAGCACTTTTTTGACGCACCGAAGGACCTGCCGCCTGTGAAAAATGTTTGCCCTGGGGAAAAATTGTGTGTAAGAAGCAGGGGGTATCATGCGCGGAATCGGGCGGCCGGCGAGCATCGCTCCACGCGGCGTGTGCCGACGCCCTGCACCGGCAAGGGAGGAGGGGAACCATGACGGAGAAGAACCTGTTGCAGCGGCTTACCAAATCGAAGGAAGACCGGGTGATCGGGGGGGTCTGCGGGGGGCTGGGCATGCACACCTCGATCCCCGCCTGGGCATGGCGCGTCTTGTTTTGTCTGCTTCTGTTTTGTTTTGGGACGGGGTTGCTCGTGTACGTCCTGCTCTGGATATTCATGCCGAACGAACAACTGTGAGGAGAGAGATCATGAAGAAGTCGGATTTGATCGTGGCGCTGTCCGCGAAGGAAGGGATCCGGGAGCAGGAGGCGTTCGAGGTGGTCAATCTGCTGTTCTCGGGTTTTACCGACGCCCTCAGGAAGGGCGCGCGGATCGAAATCCGGGGATTCGGCAGCTTTACGATCCGCAACTACCCTTCCTATCTGGGAAAGAACCCGAAGACCGGGGAGCGCGTCAAGGTCAGTCCGAAAAAGCTGCCCTACTTCAAGGTCGGGAAGGAATTGAAGGACGGGGTCAACAATGGGAAGGTTTTCTGAACCCGCCGCGCTGCGCACGCCCCGCCGTTTGCCGGGAGCCGGCCGCCGGGACGAGGAATGTCGTTCGCCTGCCGGCGCGTCACCCCCGTTTCTGTAAACGCGCCCCGCAGTGCGGTCAGCGCACCCCCGCCCTGGCAAAGGCATCGGCGACGATGATCACGGCTTCGTCCATGATGCTCCGCAGGTGCCCCTCACTCAGGAAACTCTCCGCGTAGATCTTGTACACCTCTTCCGTGCCGGAAGGACGGGCGGCGAACCAGCCGTTGGCGGTGACGCACTTGAGCCCGCCGATCGCGGCGCCGTTGCCGGGGGCGCGGGTCAGTGCGGCGAGGATGGGCTCCCCGGCGAGCTCCCGGGCGGAGATCATCTCCGGCGAGAGCGCCTTGAGCGCCGCCTTTTGCCCGCGGGTGGCCGGGGCATCGATCCGCGCGGTGTAACAGCGGCCGAACCGCTCCTCGATGCCGCGGTAGAACGCGGCTGGGTCCGCGCCGGTTTTCGCCGTGAGCTCGCAGGCGAGCAGGTCCATGATGATCCCGTCCTTGTCCGTCGACCACACCGTGCCGTCGCGCCTGAGGAACGACGCCCCGGCGCTCTCTTCCCCGCCGAAACCGGTCGTACCGTTCAGCAGGCCCTCCACAAACCACTTGAACCCCACGGGAACTTCGCAGAGGGGCCGACCCAGATCGGCGGCGATGCGGTCTAGCATGGAGGTCGAGACCAGGGTCTTTCCCACCGCCGCGTCCGTCCGCCACTCCGGGCGATTCCGGAAGAGGTAGGCGACGGCAGCGGAGAGGTACTGGTTGGGGGTCATCAGCCCCCCCTCCCGGGTGACGATGCCGTGCCGGTCGACGTCGGTGTCGTTGCCGAAGGCGATGTCGAAATTTCCCTTCAAGCCGATCAGGCCCGCCATGGCGTGGGGCGAGGAGCAGTCCATCCGGATCTTGCCATCCCCGTCGACCCGCATGAAGGCGAAGGTCGGATCGACGGTGCGGTTCACCACGGTCAGCGCAAGCCCGTACCGCGCGGCGATGGGGTCCCAGAAGTCCACCGCGGCCCCGCCGAGGGGATCGACGCCGATGCGGAGACCGGAGGCGGCGATCGCTTCCATGTCGAGGACGCTCGCCAGGTCTTCCACATAGGGGGCCACGTAGTCGATCTCGCGAATCGCCCCCGTCCGCAGCGCCTTCCCGAAGGGGATCCTGCGGATCTTCCCCACCCCCGCGGCCATCAGCGTGTTGGCCCGCGCCTCGATCGCTCCGGTCGTGTCGGTGTCTGCGGGGCCTCCTTCGGGCGGGTTGTACTTGAACCCTCCGTCCTCCGGCGGGTTGTGGGACGGGGTGATGACCACCCCGTCGGCCAGCCCCTTCGTCCGGGCGCGGTTGTAGGTCAGGATGGCGTGCGAGACGACCGGGGTGGGGGTGTACCCGAGCCCCTGCTGGATCAGCACGGTGACGTCGTGGGCGGCGAACACCTCGCCCGCGGTGGTGTGGGCCGCCTCGGAGAGGGCGTGGGTGTCCATCCCCATGAACAGCGGGCCGGTTATCCCCTTCGCTTTGCGGTATTCGCAGATCGCCTTGCAGATCGCCAGGATATGCGTCTCGGTGAAACCGGCGTGGAGCGATGAACCCCGGTGACCCGACGTCCCGAAGGCCACCCGCTGGGCCGGGTCCGCGGGGTCGGGCCTGCGGGTGTAGTATGCCGACATCAGCCGCGGGATGTTGGCGAGGATGGATCTCGGCGCCGGCTTGCCGGCGAGTTCGTGGACCGTCATGGTGCCCTCCCTACCCCCTGCCCGGAGCAGACCTTTTCCCTTCTCCAGACCTTCGACAGACCCCCCGTTTCCGGATGCCCCGTCTTCACCCAGCATTGCCGAACAGGCGGTCGGTGATCCGGGTGCGCCCCTCGACATAGGCCTCGTCCTCGCAGAGCTCCGAGCCCCGGGCCGCGGCCGCGGCGAGCTCGTCGCAGCGCTCGTTTTCCCGATGGCCGGCATGGCCCTTCACCCAGACGAAGGAGACCCGGTGGCGGTCGCACAGGGCCAGCAGCCGCTCCCAGAGGTCGCTGTTCTCGGCGGGCTCGCGGTTGGTGCGCATCCAGTTGTTGGCCCGCCAGGCGCGGGCCCATCCCTTGGCAATCCCGTTGACCACGTACCGCGAGTCGCTGTGCAGGATCACCGCGGAGGGGGTCTTGAGCGCGGCGAGCGCCACAATGCAGGCCATCAGCTCCATGCGGTTGTTGGTGGTCAGACGGAACCCCTCCGAAAGTTCGGTCCGCTGCTCACCGGCCACGATGACGGCGCCGTAGCCCCCCGGTCCGGGGTTTTCGAAGCACCCCCCGTCGGTATAGATCAGGATCGTTCCGGCAGCCGGGGCGGGGGAAGGGGCCGGGCGAACGGCGCTCTTCGGCGCTTGCTTGCCGGGCAGGGGGTTCCGCAGCCACTGCTCGGCCTCGGCGCGGGTGGCGAATCCGCGATACAGGGCGCCGGGGACGCCTCGGATTTGCCCCTCGGCGCCTGCGGGGCCGAACCATGTTTCGTACACGCCGGGCCGGGCGCCCCGGGCGACTGCGTAGTATTTTTTTTGTGTGCGCCCCACGCGCTTCCTCCTGTCCCTACTGCCAGTCGCCGTAGGCGCACCTGCCGCAGAGCCTGCGGCAGCGCAGATAGGCGTCGTTGTATTCGGCGGCAGGAACGAGGTTCTGCGCCGCACCGGTGCAGATGACGCGCAGCTCCGGCTCGTCCGATGCCGACGGGTTGCTCAGGGGGTAGCATTCGTGCCGCGCGACGGGCTTGTAGGCATGGTCGGTGCAGGTCACCTGCGCGAGCAGCTGTTTCTCCCGGGCGTCGTTGTAGAACCCCATCGCCCCTTCGGTCTTGCAGCGGCCACCGACCGCCATCGGTCCGCAGGTAAGCCAGAACTCCGCGGGATACACGGGCGGCGGCGTCGTCAGATACAGAACGGCGACTGCCGCGCAGAGGACTACCGATCGCACAGGGGCTCCTTTACCGGGTGTCGTTCGCCTGACCATATCTCACAGGTGGCGAGCCGATGCAAGCCCCTCTTCATCCGCACCCCCGGCGGGAACCGGGACGAGCCGCGTCGAAAAGCGGACGGGGTCCGCCGCAGCCCGCGGATGCGGGACAGGGATACGCCTTCGGTTGCGTGGGGCCGCGCTTCGCGCCGTCAGTCCGCCAGTTTGGAGCCGGTAAAAAGATACCCCTGGGTCCGGGCGCTGGTTTGCGCCGCTGCCAGCAGACGCCTCGTCGCTACGCTGTAGTAGGCCATGCCCGTCAGGGTCTGGTTCGGCATGCTGCAGGGGGGTGGCCCGAAGGTGAGCGCCAGGGCGAAGATATTGCCGTGGCTGCGGGGGGCGGCGGTGCCTGTCACCGTGCAGCCGGCGGTGCTGATTCCGGTCACGACCCCGGTCGCGGAGATCGCGAACGTTGCGTTGTCAACGCTCGCAGATGTGGCCGACTGGCCGGAAAAGGTTCCCGACAGCGTTGACAGCAGGGGCGGCGCTTCGTAGTTCGTGTTGTAGGAGGAGGAAAAAGTCACGACGCCGGCGGCGCCGTAGGAAACGCTGCCGCCGAAGGCCTGCTTTTCCGTGTACGAGCCGGAAAGGGTGACGGGCAGAACGCCCGTGCCCTGGAAATTGAAATCCTGCCCGTTGCCGGAGGTAAAGCTGCCGTCGCCGGAGACGCCGCTGCCCTGAATGAATCCGGCAACGAGGGCTGCGTTCCCCGGCGGCGAATACAGGATGTAGTAGGTCCCGTCGTCGAGGACAAACCCGGTTATCGTCTGGCCGGCGCCGGTCGAACCGGACCACAGCCCCTCCGCCGACGTTGCCGGCGGCGCGGGCGTGTCGCTGCCGCCGCCGCATCCGGCCAGGAGCGCCAGAGCGACCATTACCACTGCCGTTGTCCCGGTATGCTTTCTGTGCATCGCACCCTCCTCCTTCCGCATGCGCGGTGATCCGATCTGCGGGTCATTCGTCATGGGCCGCCATCGCCCCGGTCGCGGGTCAAAGAGCGACGCCTCTGAGCCCCGGTCTCCGGGGGGGGCGGTTCGTTCAGCCCCGGCCGGCAGTCGCGGTTCGTCCGGCGCGGCCGCGGATGTGTCGCCTCACTATGGGGAGGGGGGCGGTGAAATTGCAATGTGGGGTGATGGTAAGCTGATTGGGAGGGGAAAGCGATAGGACCGCTTGTGTTCTGCGCGGGAATGGATTATTAAGCGGCTGCCTGCCGCCCGGAGGCGGTGTGCCCCGGAAAACGGCGGGCGTTATTTTTTGCTCACCCGGAGCCCTTCAATGGCGATCTCCCTGATCGTACTGATGTGCACGCTGAACCATGCCGCCTTTGCGGGAAGCCGCGTCGTGGTTTCGCTCTACGCCCTCGACCAGGGGGCGAGCCAGATAACGATCGGCGTTTTCATGGCGCTGTACGCCCTCTGCCCTATTTTCATCGCCGTCTCCATCGGCAAGCTCGCCGATCGCGTCGGCCCCCGGCTGCCGATGGCGCTGGGCAGTTCGGGCATCGCAGCGTCGCTGTTGCTGCCGCCGCTGTTCCCGGGGCTCACCGTGCTTTTTGTCTCCGCGCTGCTGATCGGCACTGCGTTTCATTTCTTTTTCGTCACCGTGACGGGGATCACGGGCGGCATCGGCGGGGAGGAAAACCGGGTGCGGAACTATGCGATCGTCAGCCTCGGCTTTTCCGGTGCTTCTTTCGCGGGGCCGGTGGTGGCGGGGGTTGCAATCGACCAGCTCGGACACTTGTCCGCATTTCTGCTGCTCGCGCTGTTCCCCGCGGCCACGATCCTCCTGCTGTGGCTCAGGGGCGGCTTTCTGACCCGCGCCGTCAAGGGCGGGGACGGGGGCAAGAGGCATGCGATCGACCTGATGCGGATACCGGCCCTGCGCAATGCGCTCATCGCCAGCGGCATCATCGCCGCGGCGTACGACCTGTTCCAGTTCTACATGCCCGTCTACGGCCATGCCATGGGGCTGACGGCGTCCGCCATCGGGGTGGTGATCGGGTTTTGCGCGCTCGCCACATTCACGATCCGGGTTGCGCTGCCGCGTCTCGTCCAGCGGCTGAGCGAATGGGAGGTCCTCACCTATGCGATCTTCGTGGCGGCTGGCGCCTTTGTGCTGTTCCCGTTCTTTCGGGACGCCTATTCGCTCGCGACGATATCGTTCCTGCTCGGCCTGGGGCTCGGCTGCGGCCAGCCCATGTCGATGTCCCTGATCTATCTGCTTTCCCCGCAGGGGCGGGCCGCGGAATCCGCCGGCCTGCGCGTGATGGTGAACAATGTCGCGCATCTGGCGATGCCGCTGATCTTCGGCAGCCTGGGTTCGGCCTGGGGGTTCTTTTCGGTGTTCCTGGCGAATTCGGCGCTGCTGGTTGCCGGCGGCGTGCTGATGCGCTGGAGCAGCGCCAGAAAGCAGGGCAGCCGGTAACCCCGGTGACGGGGAGCGCCTCCCGCGGGCCCGGACCGCAGGGTCACCCCTGTTGCACGATCGCCCCGATGGCGCAGGCCAGCTCCCGGCTTCGGTCATCCGCCGGAACGACGGCGATCTGTGCCGGAGAGCCGGCGCCCAACCCGAGCTCCACGGCCCGGGCGATCTGCTCCTGGGCGAAGATCCGGGTCTGCATGATCCGGTCGTTACTGCCGAGGTATTTCAGCAGGGCCACGCCCACGGCGTCGGCGGCCACGCGATCCACCGTTGCCCAGAAGACCTCCCCCCTGGCCCGTTTTCCCGTGGCCGGTCCTTCGTCCACAAAGGCCTCCACGCCGTCCATGACCACCAGCCGGGGCTGGAAGGGCTGATTGATCTCGGCGATCATCCGGCGCTGGTGGGGCGATGTGTGGAGCTCGCGCATGTAGGAGTAGCCGTGGCGGTCGGTGGGAACGACCCCGACGTGGAGCTTCAGCGACAGGGTGAACACCCCCCCGTACTGATGCGTCTTGAGACAGCCCGTGGATACCAGGCACTCCGCCTCCAGGATCGGGCGGGCGATCCGGAATCCGTTCTTCCAGTGGCTTCCCTGCGGGTTGCATTCGACCCAGTCCCGGTCCGGCAGCGCATCGAAGTCGATCACCCGGCAGTTCAGCTTCTCCAGGATCGGCAGGATCCCCTTCTGTTCCATCACAGACCGTGTCGGAGGCCAGCTTCGCTCCCCGAGGCTGATCGATTTGGCCCCCATCCTCCAGAGCTCCTCGATCAGCGCCGCCAGGGTATCGTTGTGCGTGGAACCGGGTGCGGGGTCGGCCGTGTTGAAGTTGGGCTTGATCAGGACGTTCCTTCCCCTTGCGGGATTGATGCCCAGCGCCCGGAGGGATGCCGCGACCCCGGCCCTGCGATCCGCGGTTTTCACCACGACCACGGTGCTCACGGAACCGGTCATACCGCCTCCCTCTCGCCCCCGCCGCTGCCGGACCGCGGGAGGATACCGCTGCTGCTTGCTTGCCCCGCCCCGGGGGACGGGGCAAGCAACCACGGATTCCTCCGAAGAGGCATCAGATCGGCTGGATGCCCGCTTCTTTGACGACCTTCAGCCACTTGGTGATCTCGGAACGAACAAAGGCCTCGTACTCCTCCGGCGAGCTGCCCACCGGATCGGCCCCCTGTTCGGCCAGGCGCTTCTTCACATCCGGAATCTTCAGGGTCTTGACCACCGCGTCGTGCAGCTTGTCGATGATCGGACGGGGCGTCCCGGCCGGGACGAACAGTCCGAAGCCCGTGGAAACCAGGAACCCCGGCATGCCCGCCTCCTGCATCGTGACGATATCGGGAGCCGCCGGCGAGCGCTTGGCGCCGGTCATGGCGATCGCCCGGAGCTTGCCCGACTTGATGTGCTGCATCGCCGCGGGCATGCTGACGAACTGGAGCTGCACGTGGCCGCCCAACAGGTCGATCAGGGCCGGGCCGGCCCCCTTGTAGTGGACGACCTCGATCTTGATCTGGGCCATGGATTTGAGCAACTCGCCGGAGAGGTGGCCGACCGTTCCGATCCCGGAGGTGCCCATGTTCAGCTTGTTGGGATTGGCCTTGGCAAAAGCGATGAGTTCCTTCAGCGTCTTGGCCTGCACCGATGGGTGGGCCACCAGCACCGTGGGCACGTCCGACACCATCGAAACGGCGGCGAAGGCCTTGACGGTGTCGTAGGGAAGCTTCTTGACCATGCTGGGGTTGATCACATGGCTGGCCGATACCATCAGGGTAGTGTAGCCGTCCGGGGGCGCCTTGGCGACGATGTCCGACCCGATCGCCCCACCGGCGCCGCCGCGGTTGTCGACCACGAACGGCGCGCCGAGGGTCTGGCCCAACTCGTTGCTGATGGCCCGGGAGATGATGTCCACGTTACCACCCGGCGCGAACGGCACGACCAGACGGATCGACCGGCCCGGCTCGGGATAGGCGGCGCCGAACCCGCCGGCCGGGATCAGCAGAGCGAGGGATAAGACGGCTGCGAGCGAGAAAAGCAATCTCCTGGATTTCATGGTAACTCCTCCTGTATGTCGTGAATCATGGCCCTCCCGGGGATTTCTTCCCCGCGGGGGGGCGTTCGGGCTCTGTGGAGGACCGAACGGTACCGCATCGCCCTGTTCGGTACTGCTTCTATCACGGTGTCCGGCTGAAATCCAGACGGAACATCCATCCCCCTGGGCAACGCGGGCGGCACGGGGCCGAAATCATGATTTGACTGATTTCCAGAACGGTGTAAAGGTATGGGCCGTCAAGTTCGAGCCAGCGATGCGCTGCGGTGAAACCGACACGCGGAGAGGAGACAACCGAGATGAGACCACAATCTGTTTTCGCCAGAATGGCTCTGGCGGCGTCGGCTCTTTTTCTGTGCGCGCTTTTTGCCTGCGCCGGCGGCAGCGCCGGCAAATCGGAGCCGGCTGCCGCCAAGGAGCCTGCCGCGGCGCCGTCCGCCGAGGGACCGAAGGAGGCCCCGTTGGGCAAGAGGTACGACCGGATCGTTTTTCAGAAATTCGCCTCTGATGCGCAGATCGAAACGGATTACCCCGGCGCCGTTGCCGAATGCGAGAAGAGCGCCCTGGAAGAGGTCATCGCCAAGAAGGTCTTCGCCTCGGCGCTCCGCGAAACGCCCAACACACCCTATCCGGGCGCTCTGCTGGTCAAGGCCCGGGTGACCAATCTCCGGATCGTCAGCACCGGCGCCCGCATGTGGGGCGGCGCGTTCGCCGGCAGCTCGGAAATGAGCCTGCGGATCACCCTGGTTGATGCCTCCTCCGGGGCGCTCCTGCGGGAGAAGGACCTCTCGACGAACAACAACCCCTGGGCCGCCTCCTGGACCGGCGGGAGCAGCGACAGGACACTGCCGGCCGATCTGGGAAGGATGGTCGCCGAATACCTGGCTGCGATCCAGCCGCAAGGTGAGAAGGGCGCGGCCGTCGCGCAGCCGCCCGCGGAACAGAAGAGCGCCGAAGCGTCTGTGCCCAAGCAGCCGACCGAAGCGAAGGAGCAGGCCAAGCCGCAGCAGGCCCCGAAAGAAGTTTCCCCTCCGGCGGTGCAGCCGGCGAAGATGCTGCTGATTACCAAGACGGCGAGCATACGGTCCGCTCCCAATACCAAAGGCAAGATCCTCGCCACCCTGAAGAAAGGGGCAACGGTTGAATACCTGGGGAAATCCGGGAACTGGCTCAACGTGAAGTTATCCACCGGCGTGACTGGTTGGGTCTTCAACAGTCTGGCGACGGAGCAGAAGTGAATCGCCGCGTTCCCTTGTCCTCGGCTCATCGGCGGAGCGGGGAGGCTGAGGAACCTGCTCCGGCAGGGGCGCTCGGCATGCGAAACCGGGTGCAGACGATTAACGAACGGTGAAGAGAAAATCTTGCAGGGGGATGCATGCCTAAGAAACAGCGCGCCATCGTCATGTATCGGGATGACGTCGAAAAGAACGTCCACTACGAAAGACAGCTGTCCCATCAGTTCGGCATCGACGTCCATACCTGCGGCAGCGAATCGCTGGTGATGAGCTTTGTCCGCATACCTCCGGGTCATCGGTCCCGCGCCCATTACCATATCAAGGCGGACCTGGGGCAGTATTTCATCAAGGGCCGGGGCAAGTACTACATCGGCTGCGGCGTGAACGGAGAGGAATCCGCCTACGATCTGGTTCCCGGGACCTTCATCTTCATCCCCAAGGGCGTCATCCACATAATCGAAAACACGGGGGATGAGGACATCGAATCGATCGCGTGCTACGGCAGTGTGGGCAGCGGGGAGGAGACCGGGAAATTCTACTGCGAGGGACCGCTGGCGGAGAAGAGGGCCGGGGAGGACTGAAAAACGGAGCGCCGATTCGTGTCGTTCTGAGCCATATGAGGTGTGGCACTCATACCGCGAAGGGTAGCACGAATCCCTCTGTGTCATATCCCTTGTCTGTGCCGACGGTCACCCGTCTCGTTCCCGGGATGCTCTGGATCATATCTGCGGCCGCATCCCGCTCGGCAGTTCCCGTAGCCAGGGTTACCCGAGTATCCAGCACCAGACGGTTGCGGTTTCCATGAGGGTATGACCTGTAATTCCAAGGTATTATGCGCTGAATACTACCACAAGACGGGCAAAGTTGCGAAACGTTACTTGAAAGACTTTTTCAACAACCTGTTAGATCTCTTGACAAATGTCGCATATTCCCTTACCATGCTGGTAAGGAATAAATTCCTTACCGAGAGGTGCATCATGATTACCGCTAGAGTAACATCCAAAGGACAGGTGACTATACCTAAAGAGGTTCGCCAGAGGCTGGGTGTCCATGTGGGAGAGGATATCGGGTTTGAGGAAAAGGAGGGCCTTTATGTGGTCAGAAAGGTCGTCACCAAATCTCCCTTTGACAAATGGGTGGGCAGACTGAAGCATTTGAAGGGGCAAAGAAGCGACGACTTGATCAAGGAGGCCCGCGGCCATGATCACAGCCGTTGATACGAACATCATTCTCGATGTCTTGATTCCCGGAGAGCCCTTCGGCGAATCCTCCAAGGAACTCCTCGATCGTGCTCTGTCAAAGGGAAAGCTCATCCTCTCTGAGGTTGTTGTTGCCGAATTGGCGGCCCGATTTCCATCCCGGGACGAGCTCACATCGTTTCTTACCGATACGAGAATGAATCTCGTCCATTCCACCGAGGAATCGCTTTATCTCGCAGGGGCGAAATGGGTGCAATATACCAAGAAGAACGCGAAGGGTCGGTTTTCCTGCAGCAAGTGCGGCCATGTTTTCGAGCCGTCCTGTCCCGCGTGCAAGTCGGCCCTGACCAAGCGTCTTCATGTCCTGGCCGATTTTCTCATCGGCGCCCATGCACTTGTTCAGGCGGACTGCATTCTCTCCCGGGATCTTGGTGTGTATAAGGCCTATTTTAAGAACCTGAAGGTCGTCGACGCGGTATGAGCGGTCCATCTTTCAAGCTTCCGTGAAAGGGACGGTTCACAAATGAAGACGAAGAACTGCCCGGTCTGCGACTACCTGCGAAGATCTTCTGTTCAACCACTACCCCGAGAGTTTGCGGCCTGGGATCGAAACGATGGATGGGATGGGCGGAGGATTTATCACATGTGATAAAAAAAGGGGTCACAGCCGCGGTTGCGACTTGTAACCCCTTTAATTCATGGTGGGCCAGGACAGAATTGAACTGTCGACACACGGATTTTCAGTCCAAAATAACCAATAATATCAAGCCCTTGATCTCGTGTTTGATTTCCCGTATATAACCAATCTTGTACGCCTAAACGGATTCTCGGAGTTCCTGCCTGTTCCAGTTGTTCCCCAACTTTCCTTTTACTTCTATCACAAATCTATCACATGAAAAAGAGGGTCCCTATCATGTAGGCGAAATTACCGAGCAGCCCTCTTGGGTGAAGCGCCGGTGCCACGCTTGGTCAGATGTTTGGTCTTCTCCACCAGATCGATCAGCGACAGCAGGGCCGTGTTCACCGCCTCTTCATTCGGGAAGGCTTTCGCCACCTCCGGTTTGAGCACGACGATGTTGGACGATTCCCGCAGCCGCTGGGCATACTTCCCCCGCACGAACCCGCCGGGAAAATCGCCGCGTTTGTACTCAGCGCGCAATTCGCCGCTGTCCGGCGCTTTATCCTTCTTCATATAATTCACGTTCTCCTTTGCTCGCTATGCGGGCACTGATTATGCGAATGGTTTCCCGTTTTTCCGTATGGGCCACGACCAACAACCGGCCCCTTTCCGAAACGCCAAAGGTGATGTAGCGCTCCTCATCGAGCGAATGGTCCGGATCCGCGGCGGTGGCGGCCATGGTGTCACTGAGTGCCGTGGCGGCTTCTTCGAAAGAGACGCGGTGCTTCTTGAGGTTGGCCGTTGCCTTCTTCGGATCCCATTCGATTTTCATGGCTCGATGATATCATGTTTATTGTTTCAAATCCATTCTTTCCCGGAAACTCGCCGTAGCACTTCCGCTGACCGTTTTCACTTCCATTTCTCGTATCTCCATGACCGGTCAGGCTCTTTCCAGCCACGAAAAATACTTTTCCTATAACTCCTATAGTCTCTGGCTTCTTAGACAATTCCGAAATGGGCTTTTACCATGCATTCCCAAAGGAGGCATGTATGAAAAAGACAGGAATAGACAGGGGAGGCGGGGAAGCCCAGCGGTCCAGCGGCCAGGCCAAATGGACGTTCATGGTCTATATGGCCGGGGACAACAACCTCGACGGTGCGGCCCTCCGGGACATCGCCGAGATGGCCAAGGCGGGATCTACAAAAGACGTTCACATCCTGGTGCAGCTCGATCGGATCGAGGACCAGAAGACCCGGCGCTTCCGAATCACCCAAGGCGGCGGGTTCAAGAAAGACTGCATCGAAAGTTTCGGCGATACCAACACCGGTGACCCGCAAATCCTTTACAGCTTCGTCAAATGGGCGGTGGACAATTATCCCGCCGACCGCTACGCCCTGATCCTCTGGAACCACGGCAGCGGCTGGTGGGAAGATGCAAAGAGCCGGGCTGCCGGTCCCGCTGGCAGGCAGCCGCGCCGGTCTCTCTTCAGCCACGACTTTCCACCAGCCCACCGCAGCATCTGCTACGACGACACCTCCGGCGGCGACGCCCTGGACAACCGGGAACTGAGGGTCGTCTTGGCCGGGATCTGCACCCTCCTCGGCCGGAAGATCGACCTCCTGGGTATGGATGCCTGCCTCATGAACATGGTGGAGGTGGCCTGGCAGCTCAGGGATTCTGTGAGCGTGATTGTCGGTTCGGAGATCGAGGAGCCCTTCGACGGCTGGCCCTATGCCGAGATCCTCTCCCGTCTGGCCGCCCGGCCCCGACAAGACGCCGCCACCTTCGCCCGCTGGATCGTCAGGAGCTACCTTGCCTCCTACAAGGTCGTGGGGGAGATGGTCACCCAGTCCGCCCTCGACGCAAGCAGAATCAACGATGTGAATCGGCATGCAATAATGACCCACCTTTGAGCTAAATCGGCATCTAAAATTGACCCACCCTGGACAGCCTTCTACACTGCTGGCAATCGGGCAGAAGGAGGGCTGTGGGGAGATGCTTGTCGTGGAGACGATACGGA
>CAIYSL010000064.1 GCA_903928915.1 uncultured Syntrophobacterales bacterium
CAGGACGTCGGTGAACCAGAATTGAACGAAACTGACGTTCTTTTCCTTGACGACTTTCAACACGTCCTTTTTCGTTTTTGTTTCAACCATGGCGTAATCCTCTCGGTTACAGTTTGAACAGCAGATCCGCATAGGTCGGCACCGGCCACATATCCCGGGGAACGATCATCTCCAGGGCGTCGACATCGGTGCGCAGGGCCTTCATGGCCGTGACGATCTGATCACGACACATTTCCGCCTTCTTTACGGTGTCGGCGGTCGCTTGCGTCTTGGCCGTGGCGGCTTCGAGCTTGCCGAGGTTCTTGTAGGCCGAGGCCATGAGCGCCACGAGTTTCTTCAGGAGATCCTCCTGGACCGGCGCCGGCATCTTGATGCCCTTGAAGCTGTCGATCGATTCTGCCAGGAAAGTCGCGTATTCCGTCACCGCAGGGATGAACTGCTTCTTGACCATGTCGATGGCCGTCAGGGCTTCGATGTTGATCTGCTTGGCGTAGTGCTCCACGTAGATCTCGTAGCGGGAATGCATCTCCTTGTGCGAGAGCACCTCGTATTTCTCGAAGAGCTTGAGTGATTTGTCGGTGACGAACGCCTTGAGCGCGTCGACCGCGTTGGTCACGTTGGGGAGCCCGCGCTTGGCGGCCTCCTTCGGCCAGGCTTCGGAATAGTTGTTCCCGTTGAAGATCACCCGGCTGTGTTTCTTGTAGGTCTCCCGGATGATCGCCGCTGCTTCGGCGTTCTTGTCCTTGGCTTTTTCCAGCCGCGTGGCGATTTCGTCGAAGGCCTCGGCGGCGATCGTGTTCAGGGCCACATTGGGTCCGGCGATCGACTGGGAGGAGCCGACCATCCGGAATTCGAACTTGTTTCCCGTGAAGGCGAAGGGGGAGGTCCGGTTGCGGTCCGTATTGTCCTTGGGGATCTCGGGCAGGGTGTCGACGCCGACGTTGACGAACTGGACTCCCTTGGCGGACACCTTCTGGCCTTTGGAGATCTTCTCCAGGATGTCCGTCAGCTCGTCGCCCATGAAGATGGAGATGATCGCCGGGGGCGCTTCGTTGGCGCCCAGGCGGTGATCGTTTCCCGCATGGGCGCAGGTCGCCCGCAGGATATCCGCGTGGGTGTCCACGGCCTTGATCAAGGCGCTCACGACCAACAGGAACTGGACGTTATCGCTCGGCGTATGGCCCGGCTCCAGGAGATTGAGGCCGTCATTCGTGGAGAGCGACCAGTTATTGTGCTTGCCGGAGCCGTTGATGCCGGCATAGGGCTTTTCATGGAGCAGGCAGACCAGACCATGCCGAAGGGCCACCTTCTGCATGGTCTCCATGACGAGCTGATTGTGGTCGGTGGCGATGTTCGTGGTGGCAAAGATCGGGGCCATCTCGTACTGGGCCGGCGCCACCTCGTTGTGCTGGGTCTTGGAGGTGATGCCCATCTTCCAGAGTTCCATATTGAGGTCGTTCATGTAATCGGAGACCCGGTCCTTGATGGCGCCGAAATACTGGTCCTCCAGCTCCTGCCCCTTGGGGGCCGGCGCGCCGAAGATCGTCCGCCCCGCCAGCATCAGGTCGATCCGGTCCTCATAGAATGCCTTGTCCACCAGGAAATACTCCTGCTCGGGACCGACGGTGGCGGTTACCTTCGTGGAGGTGGTGTTGCCCAGGGCCCGGAGGACCCGCAGGGCCTGCTTCGATACGGCCTTCATGGACCGGAGCAGGGGGGTTTTTTTGTCGAGGGCTTCGCCGTTGTAGGAATAGAAGGCGGTGGGGATCGTCAGGGTTACGTTGCCGCTCTCGTCGGTCTTCAGGATCGCGGGCGAAGTGCAATCCCAGGCCGTGTACCCCCGCGCCTCAAAGGTGCTGCGCAGGCCGCCGCTGGGGAACGACGAAGCGTCCGGCTCGCCCTGAATCAGCTGCTTGCCGGAAAATTCCACGATGATTCCGCCGTCGGGGGCCGAAGAGATGAAGGAATCGTGCTTCTCCGCCGTGATCCCGGTCAGAGGCTGAAACCAGTGGGTATAGTGGGTCGCTCCCTTTTCGAGGGCCCAATCCTTCATAGCGTTGGCCACCACGTCGGCCACATCGGGGCGCAGCGGCAGGTCGTTGGCGATCGTCTCTCGCAGCGCCTTGTAAATCTGCTTGGGCAGCCGTTCTTTCATCACCTTGTCGTTGAAAACGTTCGATCCGAAAATTTCCGTAAGCTCCATGACGTTTCTCCTTTTGGTAACAATGGGCACTGTAGTTCGGGCTCGGACTGCTCAGTCTCTACTGAAGCCCCCCGCTTCGCAGCTTCCGGGACGGGGTTGTGCCGTGAATCGGTGCGCTGCCCTGCCGTGCACCGCGATTCGGCAGGCCTTCGGCACATAAAAGGACATCTCCGGGCGGTATGGAACAAAAATGTTCATTCCGCAGGCCATTTCCCCGCTCCTACCCCATTTTAGCAATCCCTATGCCAGGGCGCCTCCTACTCCATCGGGAAGTTTTCGGTCAGTCGCCAGATCCCGCAGGGACAGGACCGGGTGCAGAAACCGCAGCCGATGCAGCGATCGGCGTTGACGATGTATTCGTACTGATCCCCCCCGAGGTCCTGCCGGGAGATCGCGTTCTGCGGGCAGAGGTTCTCGCACACGCCGCAGTCGCGGCAGGCGCCGCAGGAGGCGCAGGAGGAGGCGCAGGAGGTCGTGTCCTCGAACCCGATCAGCCGCGGATCGTAGTATTCGAGCCGAACCCGCTCGGTATCGACGATCGCGGCGACCTGGTTGCAGGCCTCCTGTCTGCCCCGCAGGAGGTCGTCGATCGCCTGCGCGGCCACCCGGCCGGCCCCGATCGCCTCGGTGAGCAGGCCCAGACGCACGGCATCGCCCACGGCGAATACCTTCGGATCGCTGGTCCGGAACCGCTCGTCCACGACGATGAACCCCCGCTCGGTCTTGATCTCCTCGGGGAGGAAGCTCAGGTCGGGCTGATCGCCCACGGCCATGATCACCGTGTCGGCGGGCAGTGACGTGCCGTCGGTGAGCTCCACCGCCTTCTCGGTGATCTGCTTGGTGAACCGGGGCCAGAGGAACTTCGCCCCGGCCGCCTCCGCGTGCTTCCGCTCCGGGCCGAAGGAGGCCGGCTGCTGGATGTCGATCAGCGTGACCGACCGGGCGCCCAGCCGGGCCGCTTCCGAGGCGGCGTCGCAGCCGACGTTCCCCGCGCCGATGATGACGACGTTCGCGCCGACCTTGGCCGTATCGAGCTTGCTCTCCCTGAGAAAATCGAGGGCGGCTACGGCCCGTTCGTAACCCGGGACCGGGATCTTCCGTCCCTTGCGGGCCCCGGTGGCCACGACGACGATATCGTACTTGGCGGCGAGCTTCCGGAACTCCTCCTCGGTGAGGGGGTGCTTCAGGTATTTGTGGGGGAGCGCCTCTTCCATCCGCTGGAGCTCGTGGTTCACCACCTCGTCGGGGATCCGGCTGGTGGGGATCGTCTCGGTGATCTTTCCGCCGAGCTTTTTGCGCGCATCGTGGACGACCGCTTCGTGGCCCTTCATCCGGAGCTGCCAGGCGACCGACAGCCCGGCCGCCCCGCCGCCGACCACGGCGATCTTCATCCCGCTGGACGGCGCCGGCGGAGGCACGGCCGCCTGCAGGCTCGCCCGGCCCAGGAGCGCCGTATCGATCGCCGGCAGGTCGGCCTTGGTCTGGCGCGTGCAGTTCTGCATGCAGAGGTTGGGACAGAGATAGCCGCAGACCGTCGCCGGAAAAGGGGTATACTCGAGGGCGAGGTCAACGGCCTCCTGCATCTTTCCTTTGCGGATCAGGTCCCACCGCTTCTGGACGGGGATCCCCGTCGGGCAGTTGGCCTGGCAGGGCGGGAGGTACTTCGCGTTCTCCCAGAGCGGGACGAAGCGGCGCAGGTCGCCGGTGGTGATCACCTCGATCGTGCTCATGTCCTGGTCGGTGAGGTCACCGATCAGCCCCCCCTTGCCGAGCTCCTTGTCCCAGATCTCGGCGTGAAAGCGGCCGATGCTCCGTCCGGCGGCGCCGGTTTTTTCGTAGGGCTTGCGAGCCACGAGGATCTGCCAGGCGCCGCGGTCCTCCGCCAGCAGCGGCAGGAGGTCCCGGCGGCCGATCGCGTCCAGGAAGGCGGGCATCCGGGAGGTGAGCCACTGCCACTCCTCATCGTCCGGGGTGGTCAGGCGGGCGTCCTCGTCGCTGTATCCCTGGTAGGGGCCGCGGAAGAAGATCTTCCCCCCCACCATCCCCACACAGGGACGGTACCCGAGGATGTTGCCCTCCTGCTGCGCCCCGACACCGCAGACCACCGCGATGCCGCCGGCCATGAACTCCGCGAAGGAGTCGCCCACCCCCCCCAGCACCCAGAGTTCCGGCGGCTCGAACCGCGGGTTCTGCTTGGTCATCGTCATCCCGCGCGCGCCGATGTCGCCGGCCACGTAAATCTTCCCTTGGGCCATGGCGTTGCCCGCGCCGTTGGTGGCATTGCCGCGGACGGTGATCACCGCGCCGGCGTTGAGCCAGCCCACGTCGTCGGAGACGGGGCCGACCACGTCGATCAGGGTATTGGGGAACCCCATCGCGCCGACCCGTTGTCCCGACGTCCCGAGTACGCGAAGCGATATCTTCTCGTCGCCCGCCTGCCAGAGCCTGCCGCCGATCCCGTGCTGGCCCTGGGCGATGATCTCGATCCGGCGGTGGCCCTCGGCGACCGCCTTCTGGATCCGCTCTTCGAGGACGCGCGATTCAACCCGGACCCCTTTTTCCGATCC
>CAIYSL010000065.1 GCA_903928915.1 uncultured Syntrophobacterales bacterium
GAGGAGAGAATACGCACCCCTCTCCCTCTCCCGTGGCAGGAGAGAACACGCACCTCTCTCCCTCTCCCGTGGCAGGAGAGAACACGCACCCCTCTCCCTCTCCCGTGGGAGGAGAGAATACGTACCCCTCTCCCTCTCCCGTGGCAGGAGAGAACACGCACCTCTCTCCCTCTCCCGTCACGGGAGAGGGTCGGGGTGAGGGCATCCCCCCCGGCAAGCCCAACAAGTTCGTGATCGGGATGCAGCGCCCCTCCACCCGCTCCTACTGGAAGATCCCGCTGCTCAACCGCGGGATCGCCCCGGTCGAGGCGGAGGACCCCGAGGTTGGCCCGCTGATCGCCCGCTGCGTCAACGAAAAGAAGACCCTGACCGCCACCTACACCTACGACGCCCTGACCCTCGCCGACTGCGTCGTCGTGGACGTCCAGTGCGACTACTTCAAGGAGGCCCTGGGCAACTGCCGCCAGGGCCACGCCGAGATCGCCGCTCTCGAGGAGAGCCTCCGGATCATCGGCGAGAAGATCCCCCCCGCCTGCCTCGTCCTGATCGAGACGACGGTCCCCCCCGGCACCACCGAGTACGTGGCCTACCCGATCCTGAAGAAGGCCTTCGAGAGGCGCGGGATCCCCTCCGAGCCCCTCCTGGCCCACTCCTACGAGCGGGTGATGCCGGGCCGCGAGTACGTCGCCTCAATCCGCGACTTCTGGCGGGTCTGCAGCGGGGTGAACGAAACCTCCCGCGACCGCGTGGCCAAGTTCCTCTCCGAGGTCCTGAACGTGGAGAAGTTTCCGCTGACGGTCCTGGACCGCCCGATCGAGAGCGAGACCTGCAAGATCGTGGAGAACTCCTACCGGGCCACGATCCTGGCCTTCCTCAACGAGTGGAGCCTCTTTGCCGAACGCAACGGCGTGGACCTGATCAAGGTGATCCAGGCGATCAAGGTCCGGCCGACCCACTCCAACATGATCTTCCCCGGCCCGGGGATCGGCGGCTATTGCCTGCCCAAGGACGGGGGGCTGGGCGTCTGGGCCTACCAGACCCTGATGGGGTTCGACGACGACATCTTCAAGATCACCCCGCTGGCAATCGACATCAACGACACCCGCTCGCTCCACGCGGCCGAGCTGGTCCGCGACGCCCTGCGCAACATGGGGCGGATCGTGGCCGCCGCGAAGATCGTGGTCCTGGGCGCCTCCTACCGGGAGGACGTGGGCGACACCCGCTACAGCGGCTCCGAGGCCCTGGTCCGCAAGCTCACCGAGATGGGGGCCGAGATCGGGGTCCACGACCCCTACGTGAAGCACTGGTGGGAGTTGGAGAAGCAGGACACTTACCCTGCCCCTGGCCACTCCTGGGCACGGTTCTTCCGGAACCAGGAACACCTGACGGAACTCCGTATCGAGCCGGACCTGGCCAAAGCTTTGAAGGGCGCCGACGCCGTGGTCCTGGCGGTACGCCACGAGGCCTACCGGAACCTCGACCCCGACGCCGTCATCGCCATGACCGGCCGCCCCGTCGCCGTCATCGACTGCTTCGGTATGCTCGACGACGCCAAGATCCGCCGCTACTTAGAGCTGGGCTGCGAGGTGAAGGGGCTGGGGCGGGGGCATGTGAAGCGGATCAAGGACCAAGTTCGGGAAAAACGCTAATTTTAAAGACCTGGCCCCATTCAATGACCCCATTCATCCAAATATTGTCGATTGATAATTGACAATATTATAATAATAACGTAGATTGATATCATGCGATTTGAGCGAAAACTCCTCGCGACCCTCCGGGAACGGGTCGACACGCCTGAAATCGTCGTCGTCACCGGGATGCGTCGCGTAGGCAAGACGACGGCCCTGCGGATGATCCATGACGAAATCCCGAGCCGCAACAAGGCCTTCATCGACATCGAAAACCCGATCGACCAGCAGGCCTTCGAGGAGAAGGATTTCAACAACATCTGGGCGAATCTCCAGGCCTACGGCATTTCCGCCCGTGAAAAGGCCTATATCTTCCTGGACGAGATCCAAGCCATGCCCGACATCGTCAAGGCGGTCAAGTATCTCCACGACCACGCCGGAGAAGGCGCCTCCGCTCCGCCCGGCGTTAAATTCTTCCTGACCGGTTCCAGCAGCTACTATCTGAAGAACCTGTTCCCGGAAAGCCTGGCGGGGCGCAAGCGAATTTTGGAACTCGCCCCACTGGATTTCGAGGAGTTCCTGAGCTTCAAGGGCCAGTCCCGCCCCTTCGCCGAAACCCTCGCGGCCAAGGAAAAAGAAAAGAATGCGGTCCGCTTCGAGAAGGAACGGAAGCTCTACGACGAGTACCTTGCCTGGGGCGGTTTTCCGCAGGTGGTGCTGGCGGAGGATGCTGCCGACAAAGCGGCGCTGCTCAACGACATCATCAAGTCCTACTTTGAAAAGGATGTCCGCCTGATCTCCGACTTCCGGCAGATCAACCAGTTCCGGGACCTGCTGCTCCTGCTGCTCCAGCGAGCCGGGTCGCGCCTCGACGTGACCAAACTGGCTTCCGAGGCGAGCCTCTCCCGGGACACGGTTTACGCCTACCTGGCCTTCTTGCAGGGCACCTACGTAGTCGATCTGATCATGCCCTACACCCTCAACCGCGACCGGGAAATCAGCGGAACTCGGAAAGTCTATCTTTGCGATACCGGTTTTTTGAACTATTTTGGCAAGATCGACCAAGGCACCCTCCTGGAGAACGCCGTCTATCTCAACCTGCGCCGCATGGGCGAGGTCCGCTATTACCAGCGCCGGACCGGCCGCGAATTGGACTTCATTCTGCCTGAACTTCAGGCGGGCGTTGAGGTGAAACAGCGGGGGGACAGCAACGACCTTCGCCGGGTGACCGCCCTCGGCAAGGAGCTGAAGCTGCGCGAACAGTATGTGGTTACGCGGGAATTCAACGAGCTTCCCGGCTTCATCCCCGCGCAGGACCTGTGACACCCCTCGACATAATGCCGGAATCTAAAATGCCCGACCCCACCCCGAAGGCGGCGACCCGCAAATGAGGGAACGATACCTGATCACCGGTTTTTCCGGCTTTGTGAGCAGACACTTTTGCGAGTACCTTGAGCGCAACGAGGTCGACGCGCTCATCAAGGGTGTCGATGTCCAGGATCATGACCTCAATTTCGCCGACTATAAGCATCTGTCCTTCGATTTTGAAAGGATCGATCTCTTGGCGGTGAATGAAGTCGAGCGGGTGGTCTGCGCATTCAAGCCCCGGTTCATCCTCCATCTTGCCTCGTACAGCAGCGTCGCCTTCAGCTGGAAATCCCCCCTTGCCAGTTTCAACAATAACACAAACATCTACCTTAATTTATTGGAGGCCATAAGGAAGCTCCCTCTGGCGGCCCGTATCCTGTCGGTCGGGTCGTCGGAGGAATACGGAGCCGTCAGAGAAGAGGATTTACCGCTCCGCGAAGAGACGCCGCTGAACCCCACGAGTCCCTACGCCGTGGCGAGAGTATCGCAGGAGCTGCTTTCGAGAATCTACGTAACCAGCTACGGCCTGGATATCGTGCTTACGCGATCGTTCAACCACGTCGGGCCGCTGCAGAAGGACGTCTTCGTGATCGCGTCCTTCGCGAAGCAGTTGATCATGGCCAAGAAAGCCAACGGCTCCCGCGGCGATCTGAATGCCGGTGACATCTCGATTGTCAGGGATCTATGCGACGTCCGCGATGTCGTTCGTGCGTACTACCTTTTGCTGCACAACGGCAAAAGGGGAGAAGTCTATAATGTGTGCAGCGGCAGGGGAATCTCCCTAAAAGATGTCATCGCCATGATGGCGGACATTTTGCAGATGCGCGTCGCCATCACAATCGACGAAGCATTGATTCGGCCGGGTGAGAACAGAATACTCATCGGATGTAACGAAAAAATTCAGCGATCGGTCGGCTGGAATCCACAGTATCCGTTGCAGCAGAGCTTATGCGACACGCTGGACTATTGGGATAGCGTATTGTAACTGGGGGCAATTGGAACTGGTTTTTATCGCACACGTTCCTGCAGAGCCGCGGTACTACGAAACATGAAAGCATGAGCATTACCTTCTTTAAGCGTTTTGCACTGATACCTATCGCATCTTCCCCTCCGATGGCTCGCATCGTGAGCCTGGATGGCGTCAGAGGTGTGGCTATCCTGCTCGTCGTATTTTTTCATCTCACATCGCTTGGGATCAGTACGTATCCCTCTCTACTGACCACCTTGATGCGCACAGGGTGGGTCGGCGTTTTTCTTTTCTTTGTCTTAAGTGGTTACCTGATCGGAGGATTACTCTTCAAAGAAACAGCCCAAAATGGAACGATCAACATCAGAAGATTCTGGATCCGAAGATTACTCCGAACATGGCCACTGTATTTCATAGTGCTGGCGGCACTATACATAATCCACAGGGGTAAGATATCGCCTCCGCTCGTCCATTTTCTCACATTCACACAGAATTTCTTCCCTGTTGAATTCTTTACGCCTTCATGGAGTCTGGCAATCGAAGAGCAGTTTTATCTTTTATTTCCCCTCCTCTTATTACTGCTTAACATTCTGAACTTCAAAGCCAAATTGCCGATCATGCTCGGATTGTTGGTGTTATTCGCCGTCGTGTACAGGGCCATGAACGGATTCTCTACCCA
>CAIYSL010000066.1 GCA_903928915.1 uncultured Syntrophobacterales bacterium
CCCCATGGGGACCCCCTTGAACGAGATCATCGAGCACGCCGGCAACATGCCGGAAGGGTTCGCGTTCAAGGCCTGCCTACCGGGCGGCGCCTCCACCCGGTACATGACCGGGGAGTTCTTCCAGCTGGAGCTGGATTTCGACACGTGCCGGAAGGTGGGTCACAGGCTGGGGACAGGGTCCGTGATCGTCTTCGACCACCGGACCTGCCTTGTGGCGGCCACCCTGAACCTGACCGAGTTTTTTGCGCGGGAGTCATGCGGGTGGTGCACCCCCTGCCGCGAGGGTTTCCCATACCTGCGCGACCTCCTGCACCGCATCGAATACGGGGAGGGGGAGGAGGAGTTCATCCCGCTCCTGCGGATGCTCTGCGAGCAGATGACGAATTCCTTCTGCGCCTTCGCACCCGGCGGGGTGTCGCCGGTGGAGAGCCTTCTCGAGTATTTCGAAGACGAGGTCATGGAGCATATCAGGAAAAAGAGGTGTCCTTTCAGGACCAGTGAGCAGTGAGCAGCAGGAGAAAGGCAAATCCCTGTGGTTGGTAGTTCGTGGTTAGTGGTTGGTTGTACGTGGCTTCTTCTCCGTCTACTCTACGACTGACGACTAACGACCAACGACCAACAACTAACCACCCCGGTGGAACGCCATGCCCAAACTGATCATCGACGACCGTGAAATCGAGGTGGAGCCTGGCACCAAGGTCATCCAGGCTGCGGAGCGGCTGGGGATCATGATCCCCCGGTTCTGCTACCACCGGATCCTCGGCTCGGTCGGGGCGTGCAGGATGTGCGCGGTCAAGCTGCTGCACAAGAAGTCCCGCGGCGTGGAGATGAGCTGCATGCTCGATGCAGAGGACGGCATGATCGTCTCCACCACCCACCCCGAGGCGGTCGCGTTTCGGAAGAGCGTCATCGAGTGGCTCATGCTGAACCACCCCCACGACTGCCCCGTCTGCGACGAAGGGGGGGAGTGCCTCCTCCAGGACGAGACCGTTTCCGGGGGGCATGGAATCCGCAGGTACCGCGGCAAGAAGCGCACCTATCGCGACCAGGACCTCGGCCTCTTCGTCCAGCACGAGATGAACCGCTGCATCCACTGCTACCGCTGCGTACGCTTCTACCAGGATTACAGCGGGTATCGGGACCTCGGGGCCATGCAGATCGCCGCCAGGGTCTACTTCGGAAGAGCCGGGGACGGGGCGCTGGAGAGCCCCTTTTCCGGGAACCTCATCGACATCTGCCCGACCGGGGTCTTCACGGACAGGCCTTCACGCTACCGTTCCCGGCGCTGGGAGCTCCAGCGCTCCCCCTCGCTCTGCATCCACTGCTCCCTCCTCTGCAGGACCGTTGCAGGGGCGAGGTTCCGGGAGGTGCTGCGCCAGGAGGCGCCGGTCGACGAACGGGACAGGGGGGGCTTCCTCTGCGACCGGGGGCGGTTCGGATTCCCATTCACCAACCTCGGGGAGAGACCGCGGGAGCCACGCGTGCGGGGAAAGAGTTGCGCATGGCCCGCGGCCCTGGCCAGGGCCGCCGAGGAGCTGAGGCGGGTGGCTTCCGAGGCGGGCCCCTCCTCGGTCGCGGCGATCGGCTCGACCCGCGCCTCCCTGGAGGCGCTGGCGTGCCTGAAGCGGCTCTCCCGCCTGGCCGGCTGGGAGGGGCCGATCTCGTTCCCGGATGAGGCCGGGGCGCAGAAGACCAGACAGGCGGTCTCGAGCCTCAACGACTCGCCGGACTTCCCGCTCCAG
>CAIYSL010000067.1 GCA_903928915.1 uncultured Syntrophobacterales bacterium
CGCCGCCGCCGCAGCAGCAGCATATCGCGCCGCCCGGTTTTAAAATGCGCTCCGCCTCCACCAGCATCGCTCTGTAAAGGTCGTTCGCTTCAACGCCGTCGTTGGCTATTGGCCGATTATCGCGCTCCGGCACATAGTCACCTTGGCCGAGCGCAGCTTCCCACCTACTGATTAAATCACCATTATTATTATTATGGCCGTACGGCGGGTCTGTCAACACCAAATCGACGCATTTGTCCGGCATCTTTTTCATTACCTCTAAGCAGTTTGCGATTATCCAGGGGTTAGACCCCGGCCACCAGCTCGGTAGCTCGCTCATTCCGGCACCCCCCACCAATCGAATAGAACCCATGACCCGTCAAGATAAGCATATTCTTGCGAGTTGAAGTCCACGATGGCATAATTGGTCAATTCATAGGTCGTGTTGCACCAGAATCGCGATATAAGGATTTCACCATCGGAGAGATTGAGCGGCGGCAAGCCGTGCCAGTCACGCATACCGTTAATATCGTATCCTGAAATATAGCGCTCCCGGCATTCGACCACAGTCACGTTGCTACCGTCGTCGGATACTGTCGCATTTCCCTCCATCTCGGCTATACGAATCTCTAACCGGCGAATCTCTTTAATTGATTCTTGCATCGAAGAAATTAACATGTGTACGAGTTCTTGTTCGTGATTCTTCGCGCTGTTGGCCTCGAACACCCATCCCGCCCCAAGTATGAGGCTGACGGAGATTAGTGTGGCTATGAGTGCGTCCTTGAGCGACCTGAATTTAATCATAGGCGTGCCTCCCCGTTGTGGGAGGGCGCGGGAGAGGTAGGCGCTGACGACTGCGCCGTTCCCGCGTCCTCCGGGGTTTTAGGTTGCCTTGTCTCGCCATCCCCTCCTGTCTCTGCGACTGGGAAAAGGCCATCGGCGGAGGGATGCCCCGCCGATGGGGAGGAAGTAGTCATCGGGAAAAAAAGGTGGGAGGTAATCGTGATAGGGCTGTCGCTGAGAAGCATCGCGTCTATCTGTCGGCGATAAAGGTCCGCGACGGGCGGGACGAGGAGGGGGGCCGTACCGACCCCCCCGACCAGTCCGCGATGCGCCCGACGGGATTCATACGCGACGGTTGCTGGCGCTTCGCTCAGGAACGGGTTTTTTCGGACCTCATGCGCTGGACGGCCTCGATTAGCTGCCTGGACTCGTCCTCGTATTCCCCGGCGTAGTCCATCACGCGCTGCCAGTCGTTCAGCCGCACGGTTTTGAGCAAGGCGACCGGGTTCACCGGGCGCCCTTCCGCCGCAAGGCGCTTCATCGACAGGACCGCCTGCCTGATGAACATCCTCCGGCCCCCGTGATGCTCCAAGTGGACCCCCGCCCGCGCGCAGGCCCGTTTGAGCAGGTCGTCCGCGCTCCTGAGGCTGTACCCGTCCGGGTCCGGCCCGCAGGACTTCACGAGGACCGACTGAGGCTCCGGCATGCCCGGGTACCGCTCGCGCAGCTTCGCCATCTCCAGCGCCCTCTGCTCCAGGCACCAGTCGATGAGCGCCCGCGTCTCTGCGGTTATCTGGATTGCCGCGAACGCCCCGCCGCCCCTGCCCTTGTCCCTCACTATCAGCGGCGTGGATCGCGCCATGTCCATCGTGGAGCGCACGACCCCTATCCTCCGAACGCCCAGCCCTTCGAGCGCCAGCAGATAGACGGCCCGCCAGTCCCGCGCCTTCAGGGACGTCTGGAGCGCCTTCGCCCAGTCGTCCGGGTCGTTGCGGAAGCGCCTCGGCTGCCACTTCGGCCACACCACCTTCGGCGGCGTGCAACCCGACGCCCTCAGGAACGTCCTGAACGCCTCC